>JAZLAJ010000078.1:0-89181 GCA_045613145.1 Acutalibacteraceae bacterium | reverse complement strand
CTGACACATAACAGAAATTGGATATTCAGGCCTATGACGGTAGATGACCTGATATTTAAATTGGGGCCTCACTTCCTTTCTGTGAGCAAGAGAAAATCCCGCAACAACTCATTCTCCATTTTTAATCGTTTATTTTCGTATTTATATTCTTGTAACCTTTTTGCTGGCTTACTTCCTCTCGCTTTTGGCACTTTCTCAGATTTGTCGGTCAGTCCACACCAAGTCCTAATTGCCCATCTGCTAATTCCATATTCTCTACTTAAAGAACATACAGATTGTCCTTCTTCAAACTTTTTCTTAACTTCAATTCTAATTACTGTTGGATATTTTTTCATTCCTTTTATTCCTGACATAACAAAACCTCCTATGGTATTTTAATTCTACCATAGGAGGTGGCTTTTTTCTATTGTCCGTTTTTAACGGACTTGTTCATAATTTCCTCGGCGGCTGTTTTTTCATTTTACTATTAAATTATATCGGTTCATTACCAAGTCGATAATGGCTTGCCTCTTGACCTTCATATTGAGTTTATCAAGAATATCCCTGACAGTTTCTTCCTTAAGCTGTGGCAGATAATCTTTATATTCGGGATGATTTTCCAGCAGCTCATTAAAAATACTTATGAGCATATCCTTCGAGGTACTCTTTTTCGGATAACCACGGGCAATAAGAGCCATATTGTTATCAAAATTAGGAGCAAAGCCTATGAATTTACCGGTGTTTACATCACGAAGTAAACCGAAATTATTTGTATGTCTGTCGGGATTAGCGATTACAGTATCAAGGAAAATCATTCTGACATAATCCCTTATTGCTTCAGGACAAATATTCTGAAGTTCGGCAACAACATCTTCGTATTCTTCATTATCGCCCATAAAGGTTGAAGCAGGCTCAAAATTGAATCTTGCCGAATCGGTAAAGTCAAGAGACTTGATAACACCCTGTCCACGCTCATAATGAGCCATATTCATTCCGAGAGCCTTGCCGAGATGGAATACAAACAGTTCAGAGAAAAGCTCATTATGATTTGCTCTTTTATACATCCACCATTTACCGTCACGAAGCTTCCAGCATTTTTCGAAGCTACCCACATTGGTGAGCTCAGGAGTTCTGCTGTGCTTACTGTTAGCTGCTCGGTTAAAGCTGTCGTAAGTACCTTTAAGAGCAAGATTAGAAAAATAGTCATTGTCAAATCTGACATCGGCATACTTAAGCTCTGAGCCGACAGGACGCACCCAATAATTATCGGTAATTGTGGCACCGTTAACATGAACTACTGTTGAGATATCATCTTTTTCGGCAAGTCTGAGAGCTTTTTTTAGAAGTCGGGAGTTTGCTCTGTGACTGTCGATAGCACGGCTTTCAAGCCACATTTCAGCATTACTGATATGTTTTAAATACAAAGGAAGTAAAGCGTCGTTTACAATTGTTAATCCTCCGTCTTTACAGACAGCTACAACTGTATCGGCACTTAATATTTCAAATGATTTCATATTCATTATCTCACTTCCTTTCAATGTGGTTATTTTATCACATAAAATAAAAAATATCAACCTGAAAATAAACTAACAGAACAGCTCATTTTATGAACAAACTGTGAAAATGAATTGTGCCCTGTGGCTTCGTGTATCAAATCGTGTATCAAAAGAAAAATAAAAGTCCCGAAACCCTTGATTTTACAAGGGTTTCGGGTTTTAGTCAATTATTCCCACTCTTTTACAGGTTGATTTATTTTTCTCCAAAGATAATATAAAGTCGGTTTTCAATGCAAAAAACCGACTTTTTTATATTCATTCCATATATTATTTTTTCGTGGTATCAACTGTGGTATCAAAGGATTGGTATCAAATTATTAAAGCTGATAAACAACATAAAACAAGGAATCTTGTCTTATTAATTATACCTCAATAAGAGCTAATAATCAAGAAAAATTTTTATGACAAACATTACATCATCCCGTCATATATTGCGATCCCACATAATTCTGATAATAAATAAACTCGCCGTTGGATGATTTTTTCCTGACGCTTTGTATTGAGCCACAAGTCCTTATGTGCTCTCCGACTTCAAAGTTCAATCGTCTTACATCAGGATGATAAAATACAACAGGCACATAAGATATTCTTCCACTATTTTCCGTCTTAATCGTTATTCTCATACAATTCGGTAAATCTTTGATTTTTACTACGATTCCGTCCAACCAAAATTTGTTATAAAAACCTTCATCGGTGTACTCGTCAGGTGGAACTACACTTTCAATAAATACAGTTTGTGTGCATTGACCGTTATTAACAGAACTTTGAATATTACCGTTCAGATTAATATAGTCTCCTACTTCGAACTCTTTTATCTGTTTTTTGAGCTGTTCGTTGGCAGTAAAACACTGAACCACATTTCCTTTGCTTCCGATTTTTAAAATTATATTTCCCCTGGCTGGTGTTTTATAAACATATAATAATTTTCCTTTTAACTGTACTTCATTTGTTTTCAAAATTAGTTACTCCTTTATTTTAATATTAACCAATTATCTCCACTACGTGTTTTAATCGATTCAATATTAATATGTTAGATACTATTATACAATAATCTAATTTTTTCACTTTTTCTGTTCATATCTGTCATATTATTTATACGTCATAATCTTATACACGCCGCTAGCTACGGCACAGAAAAACAGTTCTTCACATGAGAACTATTTTTTCTGTTTTTAGCGGCTCATCTTTCATAATTATATTAAATGCAGTTATGAAAGGAAGTTTTATTATGAATACAAAGAAAGACATTGTGGTATGCATTGTTCTTATGAATATGGTTATGGCAGAACTAGAAAAAATTATAGAAACTGAAATAGACAAAGGCGAATTAGGAAATTATCGCCTTGTGGATTTGCTAATAGAAATCAACGAGAATTTGAGTTCGGCTACCGAAATAATTGGCGAAGATTTAATTTAACATCAAAGGGGATGCCGTTTTATACGACATCCCCTCAAATATTATTTGACTTTTACATTCTTAGCTGAGCTATATGAACCATAATAGGTCTTGCTGCCAATCTTCTTATAAGCTCTCACTCTTACATAGTACTTCTTACCCTTAGAAAGCTTCTTGATAGTAGTTTTCTTGGATTTTGATTTAAGAGTAAGAGTCTTTGTAGTCTTCTTGGTAAACTTCTTAGAAGTGGAATACTGTACTTCGTAGCCTGTTACACCGCTTACTGTCTTCCATGAAGCTGTAAGCTGTTTCTTGCCAGCTTTAACAGAAAGCGTGGGTGTTCCGGGAACGACCTTCACAGTAAGAACACTGCTGTATGCTCCTGAAGGCTCACCACTGAGTATAGCTCTTACCTTAAACTTATAAGTACTGCCGGGCTTCAGCTTTTTGACTGTAAGGGAAGCTGAAGATGTGGTTTTAATCTTCTTCCATTTCTTGCCCGACTGCTGATAAACCTCATACTTCTGTGCTCCCGCTACTTTACTCCAAGCAAGAGTTACATAAGATGACTTGACCACATTTATCTTCTTTGCCTTAAGCCCCGTAACTTTACCAAGTTTAAGCTTTGCAGTTACTTTCTGTGCGAGAGTTATTTTTCCGCAAATCTTACATTTTTTACCTTCAGTAAGTCCTGTTGATTTATAAGTAGCAGCTTTAGCAGCAACTTTAAGTTCAGTGTGTGCTACCACAGGAACTACTTTCTGGGATACAGTTACCTTTCCGCAAACGGTACATTTTTTACCTTCAGTGAGACCGGTCTTTGTACAGCTTGCAGAAACGGCCTTAATAACGGTTTCTTTATGTCCTGTCTTGGAAATGGCTATATTTTTGATTTCCTCGGATGCTGTCATATCTGTGAAACACTTTCCGCAGTTGTTACATCTTAAGTGCTGCACTGTGCCCTGTTCTGTGCAGGTAGCCGCTTTTCCGTCTACGACAGTAAATGCACCGTGAACACAAGCAGAGTTTTCAATAACAGAGTAAGTAAATTCTGAAACTGTACTGTCTTCCAAACCTTCCTTAACAGCATAGGCTCTGATAGTTATGTCTCCGGTTACTGCGATGGGATTTTCAAACAGTTTTCTGGATACATTTTCAACATTCTTAGGATCAGAACCGTCGAGAGTATAATAGATTTTAGCATCGACAGTAGATGTCATCAGGAATATAGCAGAACCGTTTGAAAGTTCGGAACCGCTTGCTACATTTGCTTCAACTCTCGAACAACGACCTTCAGTTTCAGCATAAGGATTATATGATGTAACATCACAGGTGGCTGTAATTTCAGTATCAGCTAATGCGAAACCGACAACAGCCGCACCCGGAAGTTTACCGGTAAGTTCTACAGAAGCCTTACCGTTTTCATCAGTAGTGACCACAGTCTTATCAATCTCAATAACTGAAGGTGAAGATGATGTTATATTAACCACCTTGTTTGCACCGGCTACAACGGGAAGAACCTGAATTTCAAGAACATACTTTTCGCCATAGTCAAATGCCACATTACCCTTTACAGAAATGCTTTCAGGTCTTATTTCTACCTTATCTGTATTTTCATAGCTCTTTTTTATTGCTATTCCGGCGTAATTCTTAACACCGCTGATTGTTACAGTAGCTTCATTAGAAAGCTTTTCATCGGGAACAAACTCATATACAGATGCATACTGTGCTGTCTTTTCATAATTATAGTCAGCATTTACAGGAACTATGGTTCCGTTTACTGCCGTACCGCCGCAGGTAACAGTTATGTTATTCGTATTGACGGTAGACATATCCATATACTGGCTGAATTCGATGCGGACAGCAGAATCGTAAACCTTTACGCTCTTTACAGTAGGTGCGGTCTTTGTGACAAGACATACATTGACGTCTGTGTATTCGGGAGGAACATACATCCATTCGGACCAGAGAGTTTCATAGCCCTCTTTTTCATACTTGACTATCCAGTTTCCTTCGGGAACATCCCAACCGTAATCACCCTCAGCATCCGTTACCTGAGGATTAATCTGATCGTAATCAGGAGCTTCCACCCATTCAATCTTCTGTAAACCTGCATCGTAATCAGGCTCACCGAAAGCATCCTTCGGGTAGTCTTCATAATAGATAGTGGTAGTAACACCTTCAAGACGGTTGCTTGCAACAGCTTCATAAACATAGCCTGACGGGTCGATAACGCCTTTAGAAGGCTTAAACGGGAGATTCCTACCAATTTGAGGGATATTTTTTATTTTGTCACCAAGATCCTTAATTGCTTCTTTGCCATCTCTTATCCATGGTTGTGTAAGCATAGGCATACCACCAAGACGTGGTGTCCATCCTAACATCGATTTCGGAGCATCAAATAAGAGTTTTCCTGGTATCGAATTCAAAGCATTTAGGCCATGATATCCTATGAAATTACCTGCATATGTGTTTGCAGCTATCGAACCTCCCACACCAGCACCAATTGCAGCACCGCCAAGAGCACCAATACCAGTATTTATAGCTACTTGCTTCCAGTTTACAGGCTGTCCGTTCCACTTATACCACAGATAAGTACCTGCTCCACCTATAATTGCTCCTACTCCTGCACCAATAGCTATACACGGGATCCACACCTCACCATTAATGTCTATAAGATTTACCGGGTTATTATTTGCATATCTATAGACATTAAGTTCGCTGTTCTGTCCTGACGGGTCAATGGATATAAAACTATCAGTAGCTGTAGATATATATCTTGCTCTGTCATAAATCAGTCCGTTATTATCATTGACAATACCGTAAGTACCTGCATAAGTATAGGGATTGGCTATTGTCTCTGATTTTGAAATAACGTCACCTTCATGATTATAGGTATATTTGTTTACAACTTCGCCATTGTTTCCTGTTATTTCTGTTACAGAGCCAAGAATATTGTCATTGTAATAATAACTGCTGTCACCGGATTTTGATGAAACAAGCTTATCGGTATAGCTATAATGAACGGTGTCATATCCGTCGCTTGAAGCTATTGCTCCACCGGCAGCGAGAGGATCGTTAAGATAAGTAGTCGTCTTACCGTTTACAGTCACCTTGTTACGAAGTCCGAAGGAATCGTATTCATAATTATAAACATTGCCTTCAAAATCGGTATAACCGATAAGCTGGCCCAGATAGTTCCATGAATATGTGGCAGTTCCCTGTGAACCCGTTTCTTTTACGAGATTACCGTCAACATCGTATTCTCTGATAACATCTCCGTATTTTGTGTACTGATTAAGATTGTTTGATGTGTAAGCTGTTTCAGTAATACCTTCAGTAACAGATATACGGTTTCCTGCAGCATCATAGGCATAAGCAATAGATTTACCCTTAGGCGGGATAGCTCTGATAAGCTGTCCTATTTCATCGTACTCGAAATACCATGTACCGTTTTCGTCGGTAACAGTGCTTATGTTTCCAAAGCTGTCATAAGTATATCCGTAAGAAGAGATCTTCTTTCCTGAAGAACTGAAGTTTTTAATTTCAGAAATTACACCGTCAACATAAACATAATCAGTATATGTTCCGTTAGCATTTGTCTTGCGGCTTACTGTATCATCAGGATTGTATGTATAAGATACGATGGTGTCGGTTCCGTCAGTTACGGCTGAAATCCTGCTCTTCGAATCATATGTATAGCCTGTGATATAGCCGCTGCTATCCTTTACAGATACCATTCTGCCCAAAGAATCGTATGCATACTCGATGTATTTTCCGTCAGGATATGTAACCTTGCTTACTCCATTATTCTGATTATAAGAAATCTCTGTTCTCTTACCGTTTTCGATCTTTACAGTGAGACGATCCAAACCATCATAATTATAAAGTATCTTTTCTCCTGAACTGTATGTTTCAGATATCACATTGTCATTTTTATCATACTCATAAGTAACGGTACCACCTGAACGCTTGGTGAAGGTTGTCATTCTGCTTAACTCATCATAGGAATAAGAAATCTTACTACCGTCTGGGAAACGAACTGCAGTTGTATTACCCTTCTGATCATGGTCATAATAGGTAATTGTTCCGTTACCGTCAGCAACAGATATTACATTACCTTTTTCATCATATGTGTATGTATTTACTGTTCCGTCAGCCAAAGTAATCTTACTCGGTGAGCCTGACTTATCATACTCATATTCAGTAATATTATCGAGTCCGTTACTGAGTGATTTCATGTTTCCGTTTTCATCATAAGAAACATAAGTTAAATTCCCTGATGCATTCTTACTCCAGATTACACGGCCGTCTGCGTCGAATTTTTTAAAGGTAGAATTATCCATATTGTCGCTTACGGTCAATTCCTTAAGGCCGTACTTCATATACTGGGTATATTCACCGTTACTGATTTTTGAAATTCTGCCGTTGTCATCATAAGTATAATCAATAATGTTTCCGTCGGGATAAATAATCTTTACAAGAGTGCCACGTAAAACGCCCAATTTAGTCTTATTGTAAAGATATCTTGTGGTTCCGTATTTTGTTGTAACAGTTGAAAGATATATACCGTCATAGTCATAGGTTACCTTTTCACCGGTCTTTTCAGCTTTGATTTCTTTTATATAACCATTGCTATTATAATCGAATTCAAGCTTATCACCGTAAGAATCTTCAACACTCTTAAGCTTTCCGTCCAGGGTATACTTGCATTCACTTCTTTTACCGTTAATATCGGTAGTATGAAGAAGCTTACCATCCGAATCAAACACAGATACAGTTCCTGCGTTGGTAGTAACAGTAATTTTTCCGTCAGAATCAACAGTTGCAAATCCTGCATCTATACCTTCTGTCACATATTTACCCGAATCATTCTTAATGAATCTGACAACATCACTTCCCGATGTAAGAGTAATATTATCTCCGCCATACTCTGCTCTGATGTCTCCGCTGTCACTCCAACCGTAACCGAAAGCACCTGTTTCAGGACGTGACATAAATAAGGATGACCAGCTTCTGGTAAAGCTCTGATTTAGCGAGGTTATATCCGTTACTGATTCAAGAACGTCAGCTGAATATGCACCTATGCCGTTAAGAATATACGCACTGTAAATATCATCGAGTGTTATATCACCGTCTGTAGCATCAAGTTCATTAGCCATTTCAGAAACTGACTGTGCGAAAAGGTCGAAGGTCGAGCCCATTTCTGAATATGTGATATTTGACATTAATTTTTCTTCTTCAGTGATTTCTGAGGAATTGCTCTGAGGTATTGTGTTTACATTTCCGTTTAATTGGATGATGTAATCATCAAGAGAATTGGCAATATCTTCTTTCATACTAGATTTTACACCATAAGGCCATTCCAGCATTCCTGCCAGACCGCTTCCGCCTGAACCACTATGTGACGAACCAATTATATCTATCGGTCTCTTACCATCATCTTCAGAATATTTTTTATAATTATTTTCAATTTTATATTCAAAATTACACCCTGACATCTGTCCGTGTGCTAAAACACCTGCCAGACCTTCTTTGTTCTGTAAAAATACAATATCATCAGCAAAATCTAAGGTTCTATAAGACAAGTAACTAAAAGAGTCCAAATCCGAATGAATATATATACGATCAGCATATCCGACCCTAGCGTCATTAAATAGCAAAGTAGGAGCTGCTACATCTGTATAACCTACATTGGTAACAGATACTGTACCGCTTCCTTCAAAAATCGTCTCCGGTCCATGATAAGCATGTTTAAGAGAACCTCCACCTGCAACATAAGTTAAGACTAAATCGTCGCTACTCTTTGTATAATGATAATCATACGAAAGCTTACCTTTCGGCAACGCAGTGTCAATAGTAAAGCAATAATCCAGAGTAGCACTGTTGTCTCCATTGGTAGCAATAAGACTATAGAACCCGCTTACTGATTTAGCAAGTCCAAAGGTGGCATAAACCTTTTCATGATTCTGCCAATAAGTTTTAACGGCAGTATATGAACGTGTTCCATCAGAAAGAGTAAATACGGTTGAGGGCTCAAGCTTTTCGCCTGTGATGCAGACTGTAACATTACCGGCACCACCTATATTAGGTGAAATCTTTTCAAGAGTAATTTCAGAACCTGCCACAGGTTTATTATAGTTGTCGTCTACGTCTGTTCCGGGCTCATACTTATATTTATCGATATCTTCAGGAGCAACTGTTGTAACTGTTTTTTCTGTCTTATCCTTAAATCGTGCCGAAACACCGGCAGGAATAGTATTAGAAGTATACTGTGCAGTTCCCGTCCATACATTCTTTTCCTGATCATAAATACAGTCTACCACTGTCTCCACGCCAGAATTACTTGTTGTAACTACCTGTACACCTTCCGCCTTCGAAGCATCACCTAAGAAATCAACAACAAAAGTAAAGTTTTTAGTACCAGGAGCAAAAGAATAAGAATGATTTGAAGTGTCCGGTTCACGGAATTTAAACACAATTTCCTTGCCACGGTAAATCATTGTTATCTTGTCTACTTCACAAGCCTGAGTGTTGTAAACAGTATTTCCGCCATCAGCCGTATACTGTATTCCGAGTGGATTGGTAATTAGAGCTGTTATGTTATGGTACGCACCTTCTGTGTCATCCGTAAGAGTAATCGTCGCTGACCATGTGCCTGCTTTATTTGAGGTTGTCTCACCGACACTTACACCGTTATCAAAAATCTCTACCTTGCTGGAAGCCACAGCATTACCACTGACAACAAATGACAACTGTGAAGTAATATCAGGCACTGATAATTTGGCATTGGTTACTTCAAAATTCACTGAACCGATAGGCTGAGACATATCGTCACCGCTGTTTTCAAAACTAAGAACAGCATCAAGATTATATGTTCCTGCCTTTTCAGCTATAACATAAAATCTTATAACGCCTTCCGGCTCATTGACCTTAACTTCAACAGTCGTTCCGTCAAAGGAATAATTATGAACCTTACTGTTAACATTAAGACTGTCTTCAACGAATGTCAGACCTTCCGGTATTTCTATAGTAACAGTCTGATTCTCTGTTTCATACTTTTCATCGATTTTGTATGCGGCTTTCATCGTTATATATTTACCAGAAACAACACTTGTATTATTTGAGGTAAAATTGGTGCTTTCAGGAACAGTGTAAATGAGCTTGCTTTCATCGAAATCTACAGCTGAAACTGTTCCGAAATCGGCTATTTCACCGTTTTTAACCTTTGCCTCATAAAGCAAATAATCCTTATCCTTTTCGAGTCCGAATTTTTCGAGCTTTTTAATATCGGAAACAGCAGTAAGAAGATTTGTCTTTTCGATGATAACAACGTCATATCTGCCATCTGCCAGATTTTCTGTCATAATTTCGGATGTAGTGCTACTTGCTCTGCTGACAAAGTGACCATCCGAATCAAAAACAAACATAAATACAGGTAAACTATTTTCAATAGTAGCCTTAATATATCCATTTTCTTTGAATATAAGAGTTGCATTGCCCACACCTGATCCATCGAGTGAACATTCACTTTCAGCCGATGAAAGATTTCCGTTTGAGTCCACAGCAGATACCTTAAGTTCATCATCAGCACCTACCTGAACTTCACCGAAGATTATGTATGGATACTGAACAACGAAATCAGTAATATCTTTTTCCTGTGTATGATTGTAAAGGGTGAACACAAAATTATTTGCATTTGTAATAGTAGACAGTGTTCCTCTCTCTCCTTCCGGAGCGGGGCTTTCCTTCTGAAGATTAAGTGTAATTTTGTTTGTAGGAAGCTCGGAAATCTTGACAGTTCCTATGTCTATAGTCTTTTCACCTGATTTGGATGATATGACAGATTTAGTAACAGTATAGTAGCCATCCATAGAAATTACAGCATCCGTGTAAACATCTGAAATTTCTACTGAAAACTCACCGTCAGACTTTGTTTTTGCTTTGATATTTTCGGTATATGTACCATTAAAAATCTGTTTCAGAGTAACTGTTGCACCTGAAACGGAACTGCCATCCTCATCTGTTACGGTACCCTTTACAGTTAATTTGGGAATGGTATCAAGAACATGAACACTTCTGCCTACCAAATTATCTTCAACTGTAACACGTGGTGTCTGATAATACTTTTTACCGTATTCACTATCAAGAATAACCTCATACTCATATTTTGAATCAAGGTCGATATTATGAACAGTTCTGCCTGATGCAACAGATGTCTTACCTGAATCCTTGTACCACTTAACACTGTAACCGTAATCAAGAGGTGTTCCTTTCTCATCCTGAACGATAAGTGTTATCGAATTACCCCCACCGATATATTCAAAAGGCATTTCATGATCAATAGCGAATTCTTCTGCCACAGACATAGGATCACACATAATAACCGCTATGCAATTATCAAATGCCGTTGTATCAATGCTTGTAACATTTGAACTGATAGTAATCTTAGGAAGTGTTTCACATCTCATGAAAGCACCTTTTCTGATAATCTTAAGTTCTTCAGGTAAAATTACTTCCTGTAAGGTAGTGCAGTTAAAGAAAGCATATTCAGGTAATATTTCCGTATTTGTAAGCGTTACCTTAGTAAGATTAGGATAACTTGTACCCATATGATGATAGTTGGTATTTTCAGCATAACCATCAGAATCTAAAGAATTGCTTAAATTTGATGAATCAAAATAATAATCAAGATTGTAATTCTTTACACTTGTTACATCTTTTGTACCAATAAAGGGTAAGGTTAATTCTGTAAGATTTGTACATCCGTTAAATATGTAATAGCCTATACTGCTTGTTCCCTCAGGTATAACCGCACTTTCAAGGCCTGTACAGTTGTTGAACGCATACTGTGCGATAGATACAATCTGTTCTGCAATATTGCCTCCCGTTATATTTGCACAGTCCTTAAATGCGTACTCTCCGATCTTGATTATGCTTTCAGGAATATCAGCAAGGTCTGTGATTCCGTCACATCCTAAATATGCATAGTCGGGAATTCTGTTCACCGAGCCAAGTGCAACAGGCTTTGCAAATGCATCGCAGTTTTTAAACACATACGTACCTACCGATGTAACATTTTCAGGAATATCTACCCCGGGAAGAACGGTACAATTAATAAATGCACTCTGACCTATCTTTTCAAGCTTTTCAGGAAGGTTGATATCTGAAATTGTGGTACAGTTGGCGAAAGCATAGTCAGGTAATATTTCTGTATTCGTAAGAGTTACCTTTGTGAGATTAGGATAACTTGTACCCATATGATTATAAGTGGTACTTTCAGAATAACCGTCACTTGTTGTGGCTCTATCAATAGATGACGAATCAAAATAATAGCCAAGATTGTAGTTATTTGTACTTGTTACATCTTTTGTACCAATAAAGGGTAAGGTTAATTCTGTAAGATTTGTACATCCGTTAAATATGTAATAACCTATACTGCTTGTTCCTTCAGGTATTACTGCATTTTCAAGTCTTATGCACTTTTTGAAGGCATGCTGACCTATTGATTTCAGGCTGTCGGGCAAATCAATATCTGAAAGACGCTCACAATCGCTGAATACATACTCACCAAGAGTTGTAACACCCTCCCTCAGATTGACTTTTTTAAGATTTGAACAGGAAGCAAAAGCACCGTTGCCGATTTTTTCAACGCCTTCCGGGATATAAGCAAGTGTTACTATGCCCGCACAGTTACTATAAGCATAATCAGGTATTTCTTTAAATCCACATAAATCTATGGGTCCGCTGAGTCCGTCACTTTTACTGAAAACATACGAACCTACTTTTGATACAGATTCAGGAATAGCAATGTCTGTAATTGCATCACAGTTTGAAAAAGCATATTTGCCGATTATCTTCAGACTTTCAGGAAGATTAATTTCTGTAATTGTGGTGCAGTTAAAGAAAGCATAATTTGGCAATATTTCAGTATTGGTTACCGTTACCTTTGTAAGATTCGGATAGCTTGTACCCATATGATTATAAGTGGTACTTACAGAATAACTGTCACTTGTTGTGGCTCTATCAATAGATGACGAATCAAAATAATAGCCAAGATTGTAGTTTTTGTTATTGTTCTTTTCTCTCGTTCCAATATACGGAAGAGTAAGCTGGCGAATATTTGTACAACCATAGAACATATGATATTCCATCTTATTTACATTTTCAGGAATAACCATACCTGTAAGTCTGATACAGTCTTTGAAAGCATATTCACCGACAGATTTAAGAGAATAGGGCAAACTGATTTCAGTAACATAGCTTAATCCACTAAAGGCATAATCACCTATTCCGGTTATACCTTCGGCCACAACTACTTTATTTATGCTGTTTCTGCTTTCGTACCAAGGTGCTTTTCCACTCTGATAATCAGGCATCACTCCATTACCTGTAACAGTGAGAATTCCGCCACTGACATTCCAATCAAAATCAGCGGCATAATACTTATCTGCAGGCACAACAAGCTCACCCAGACCGTCACATTCAGCAAATGCTGTAGAAGATGTTGACACCAAAGTTGCAGGAAACTCGAAATCTGTAAGTCCGTCACAGTTGTTAAATGCATTGCTTCTTATTATCCTGAGATTATCCGGCAAAATAATTTCTTCAATGCCGTCACACCATGCAAAAGCATAAGCAGGTATAATCTCAGTATCTGTTAATGTAACTTTTTTAAGCAGAGGATAATTAGTTTTAAGTGCGTTAGCACTGCTTTCGAGTTTTATAGAATCAAAATAGAAATTAAGATTATAGGAGTTGTTGTTTTCCGGCTCTCTTGTTCCAACATAAGGTAATACTATCTCCTCAAGAGCAGTACAACCGTTAAATATGAAGTTACCGATACTGTACACACTTTCAGGAATTTCAACCTTTACAAGAGATGAACAGCCTTTGAATGTGTATTCACCGATCTGCTCTACACCTTCTGACAAAGTGATGTTTTCCAGATTTGTACAGTTTTCGAAAGCATTACTGTTGATATTTTTTATTGTTGCTGGAACTGTAACAGCTGTAAGTGCTGTACAGGAAGCAAATGCTCCACTGCCGATAGTATTTACAGTTGAAGGTATATCGCTTATATCTGATAATGAAGTGCAGTTATTGAACATATACTGAGGTATATTTGTCATCTTGCCTATGCCTGTAAAAGATGTTAAGGCTGAACAGTTAGAGAACACATAGTTTCCAATTTCATTTACATTAGCAGGAATAGCGACGGTAACAAGTCCACTGCAATCCGCAAATGCATAACCGCCAATTTTTGTAAGGTTTTCAGGTAAAACGATCTCAGTTAAACCAGTACATTTGTAAAAAGCATAGTTACCTACTTTTTCAAGATTCTGAGGCAATACAATTTCATCTAAAATATCGCATCCGGCGAATGCATATCCGGGCAGAATTTCTGTATTCGTAAGGGTTACTTTTTTCAAATACAGATACTTAGTAGCCATATTGTGAATGTTAATTTTGTCAGGACTGTCTGCTCTATCAAAGTAATAGTCAAGATGATAATTACCTGTTACATTAACATTGTTGGTACCAATAAACGGCAAGGTAATTTCTTCAAGATTATAGCAACCGTTAAAAATAAAGTAACCGATATTTGTTACACTTTCCGGAATTTCAACAGATTTTAATGCGACACAATCCTTAAAAACATATTCGCCTACCTTAAGCAACGAGTTGCTTATTGACGTAGTTTTTAATCTACTACATCCGCTGAAAGCATACGAACCGATTTCAGCAATTTTTTCATTCAATGAAAAACTGATAAGGTTTTTACAGTTTGCAAAGGCACCCTTACCGATTATGCTTATTGTTTCAGGAAGTATTGAAATATCAGTAAAGGCGGAGCAATTATTAAAAGCATATTCCGGTATTGTGTTTAGGGAACCCATAGGAAACACTTCTGTTATACCGTCACAAGAATCAAAACAATGACTTCCGATTTCTTTTACAGATTCGGGAATTGTAACCTGAGAAATATCATCGCAATCTGAAAACGCATATGAACCGATTTTTTTCAGATTATCAGGTAAAACCACTTCAGTTAAATTATCACACCAAGCAAAAGCATAAGCAGGAAGAGTTTCCGTATTTGTAAGAGTTACCTTCTTAAGCTTCAGATAATTGGTTGCCATATTATGAGAACTACTCTTATTAGCATCTGAAGCCTTATCAAAATAATAATCCAGATTATAGTTTGTTGCGTCATCCGGTTTGTTCGTTCCTATAAACGGCATAGTAATTTCCGTAAGGGATGTACAACCATTAAAAATGTAATAACCGATCTTCTTTACATTTTCAGGAATAACTACAGATTTGAGACTGCTACAGTTTCTGAATACATTATCCCCCAACATAACAAGACTATCTGGAAGAATTACCTCCACTGCCTTACTGCAATCCTGAAAAGCGTATGAACCTATCTGGGACACGCCTTCATTGACGACAATTTTAGTTATACTGAGTCTATCAGCATACCACGGTGATTTTCCTGACTGGAAATCTTCCATAGCTCCTTTACCGTCAATTGTCAGAGTACCGTTCTGATCAATACTCCAGCTGATTTTACCAATTTTGTTTATTTCTTCAGGTTCTGCAGCAACAGCTTTGAAATCTGGTAATTCTATAAAAGTGAACACCGTAGCTGGAACAGATGAAAAAATAAGCAAAACAGCCATAATCAAAGAAATAATGTTTTTGAAAATTGGTTTCATGTTTTTTCCTCCTAAAAAATATAATATATAAACACCCTTGCGGATGGAATTCGAAAAAACAACAAGCCATTAAAGTTGACAAAATCAGCTATTAACGGCTTAAATTACTGTATTTAACTGTAAGAGAACATACTACCCCTATATGTATATATGTATATATATATAATATTGTCCACTCTCCGCATTGTTTAGTCAACCCTTATTGAATATTGTTTTTATATATTTTACTATATTTTTACCTAATTTGCAATATCAACATAAAATTTTGTATTGTAGTAAAATCCGCCCATCACTGAGCGGATTTTTCGTTCATTTATAAGTTTTATGTTTCTTTTCTGTTTCTGATTGTATTGATTCTCCAAAACTTCTCACATTTCTCTTTATCAGCGAGAGTTCCGAAAACAAGGGAATATAGATATGTCACATCGTAGGTTGAGGAGAGAACCGATGTAACCATAACTGCTTGATCTTCATTAAGACCTCTATAGATATAGGCTTTCATCACAATTCCTTCGGGCGTGTTTCTGCTCTCGATTATGGCAGTGAACCCATTACCTATATCTAAATACTCTACTTTACTCCATCTTATTGTTTTGAACATTTTACCTCCTTATTTTTTGATTTGTCAGTTTTTATTTACCACCTCCAGAAACGAAACAACTCCTATCATCAACCCCACAGTAATAATATGTCAGTTGAGATATAGTGATAATCGAAAAATTTTTCAAAAAATAAATTTTTTACTATATAAACACTTTTTCTGTTTTCAATCTTTCATATTTAATTCAAAGAATAAAAACGAAAGGATGAAAATTATGTTTACAGAAAAAGATAAAGAACAAATAAAAAAATTCATTTCCATTATTCATCACGATGACAAGAACAGCAATTATTTTATCTGCCATTACATTAACGGAGTTATGTTTTCAGATCGTACAATATTATCAGAGTTTGATTTTAATAAAATCAGAGAGGAAGACTGCTACATCAGTCTTAATGGTTTTACCGGATATAAACGAAAAGCAAATACGTGCAGACAAATTAACGGTATATTATTTGATCTTGACTACCACCATAAATGTACCCCTGAATATCTGGATTGGATTAAGAAAAGAACACTGATTCTGATTAAAGAAGCTGTTGATGCCGGTCGTTTGTATGAAGCAAATATTATCTCAGACACAGGGCGAGGGTTACAATTGCTATATGTTTTTGATAAGTCAATAAGCTACAGAGTTAAGGGCGGAAAGAAAAACGAAACAGCCATATATGCCTATGAACGAATCCGTGATAACATTAAAGAAAAACTCATGACTATACTCTCCGAAGAACCTGATACTTTAGAATTCGACAACAATGTTTTTGACTTACCCAGAATAGTCAGAATACCCGGCACATTTAACACTCAAGCTAAAACGAAAGCTTGTATATTACATATCAATGAGGATTATTATAGTTTTTCTGATTTCTATACCAAGAAAGAAAAACGTTATCCTCAACAAAAGAAGCCTAAAGAAGGCAAACAATATAAAACTTTCAGCAGTAAAGAAACTCTCAATGAAGCAAGATTAAAAGAAATGGAAAAGCTACAGTTAATCCGTAGAGATCAATGTGAAGGCTATAGAAATTATATGGCATTTATTTACTACAACTCTGCTGTTCAGATATTCGGTCAAAAAGAAGCTCTTGCCAAGACATATGCCTTCTGTAACAATTTTGGTAAGAGCAACACTGCTTTCACAGAATCACAAATAAGAGCTATAGCCAGAGGAATAGATAAAAACTCCGGCAAGAACTTTAAAGGTCATTATATAATAAAAAAAGAGTGGATAATTGAGAAACTGAACATCACAGACCAAGAAGCAGAGCTTATCGGACTAGACAAGACAATAAATGGACGAGAGCTCAAAAAGAGAAAAAATGCCGCATTAAAAGAAGAACGTAATATCAGAATAATTAAAATGGCCGAAGAAAACATTAAACACTCAGAGATTGCAGCCACCGTCGGAGTTTCTTTAAGAACAGTGCAAACCGTATTAAAAAACTACGGAAAAACAAGAGATTACAATGCTAATGTGAATGTGCAAAAAATGCTTCCTAAGTATAGTGTGTTGTATGTAATTTGAATTGTATTGTAACAGACTGCACCTTATCTATTGTTATAGGGATATAGATATTAATGTAGTACATCCTTACTTTATAGTAGTAACTATAATAAAACATCTGACACTATCAGTTAAGATAATGCCAGATGTTTCTTTTTATCTGCAGTGTCTGTTGAATACACCTATACAATACGATTTGTTCTTCAGGAAGTGTATAGCATCATTATGAAGTTCTTCCATTTCGTATTCTGAAGAAATCGCTGTGGCAATAGTTATTGATTTTTCGTGGTTATCATTATCTACAAGAGTAACGTCACAACGCAAACCTTCTTTTACGGATTCAAATTCAATGTGAGCATGAAATCGATCTGTATATTCCAATTCCAAAACCTCAACCTGATATATATGTACTGTTCTCATTTTTGCATCTCCTTTACTTGATTATTATTGCAGTATACTCCAATCGTGGCTGTCTGCTACTTATATTATGTCAGATAGCCATGTCAGATAATCGGCAATCTGAATCATCGAAGTTGATTTTAGTCATATCATTATTTTCAAGTGGTCCATATGTTTTTCTGTATGCTTCAAGCTCCTCTGCTTTTTGTGCGTTTTCTGCCATCCAACGAAGATGACTTTCATGAATTTTATGTGTAATTTTTGAATTTACACCTCTCTGCATATCTCCTGTGTCTTTCACGGCTTCGTAATACTTATCCTGCATCTCTCTGCACGATGCGGGTCCATTTATGTAATGTTTGCAATTTAGAGAATTGTCTAACAACGGCAGAACCACAGCATGTATGTGAGGATTGCTTTCATCTTTATGTAATATTATAGAAATTATATTTTCCTTGCCGAACCATTCTGAAAGAAATTTAACTGAGGCTTCACTCCACTCCTTCAGATTCTCTTCTTTTACAGATTCGAGAGAATAAATCGGATTAAAAAGCGTAGGCTCAAAAGAATCAAAAAGAGAATATATAACATGGTCTACGGAAGATATATGGAATTTCCTTAATAACATTACCGATTACGAAGATGCATATCTTGCATATATGATTCTCTTTTTCACAGGTTTAAGAAAAGGTGAATTACTTGCTCTAACAGTTGCAGATTTCGATTACAAAAGCAAAACTCTTACCGTCAACAAAACATATAGCAAAATCAAAGGTAAAGAATATATCCGATCCCCTAAAACCACGAATAGTATCCGCTTCGTAGATCTACCCGATTTTCTTTGCGAAGAAATTCAGAACTATATAGATTTAAAATACAAGCCATCTCCGTCGCAAAGAATATTTCTCCAGGAAAGCGATAGCTTTTTAGAGACAGCTATGAAAGCAGGTCTCTGCAGAACCGGACTCCCAAAAATCAGAATACATGATTCAAGGCATTCTCATACCACTAATTTAAGCGATCTGGATATTCCGCTTAAAGAAATTGCCGATCGTCTCGGACAGAAAGGAACAAATATAACTATCCATTACAGTCACAGCACTGCAAAAGGAAAATCAAATCTTATAAGAAAACTTGAAATGGAAGGAGCAAATAATAAAAATGTCTAAAAGAAAACTTGATAATTATAACCGTTGGAGAAGCAAAACAGTTTCATTCAGAATGTCTCCCGAAGAAAACGAGCTGCTTAACAGCTATGTCAGAATGTCGGGTCTCGAAAAACAGGAATATCTTATTCAAAGAGCACTCAACAAGCCTGTTGTTATAAAAACAACTCCCAGAGTTTGTGTTGCCCTAAAAAGAGAACTCGAAGAACTTGCTAAAGAATTGCTTCAGACAGAAACTTCAGATAAAGATTTATTTGATCGTATTGAATTTTTGAAAAATATTATCAAAGAAATTAATAATAAAGGAGAACAGAATTATGAATAAAATTATTTTTAACGGAATTGATCATCAGGAAAGATATAAGGAATACCTTGAAAAAATGCCTTGCCAGGACGATAAATATAGAGCTGTAGCATATTTGCTTGCTCTTATAGGAAATAGGGCAGAAGATATATTTGATTTTAAAAATCACCATATCATACCGGAAGGTATGAGCGAAGCATGGCAGACAGGTACAACATCAAGAGCCACTGCTTTAATATTCTCAATGTGGAACGGATATACAATCAATCCTGAGAAGAATAACATTATGAGTATTTTCGGATACGTAGAATGGGATGAATATTATATTGAGGCTCTTAAACTCTATTGTTACACATCCATAAAGTATTCTAAAATCAGACTTAAAATCTAAAAGAAAGGACATAACGATATGAAGGAAACATTATTTTATACTGCCGAAGACATTATGAAAATAGTAGGAATTAAAAAGAGTTCAGCTTACAGACTTATCAATGAACTTAATACGGAATTAGAAAGTAAAGGCACCAAAACACAGCGAGGTGTTGTGAAAGCAGATTACTTCAGAGAAAGAGTATATATCTGACACAAATTAAAATGCCGTCAATCTTGGCGGCATTTTGGAATTTTTATTACAAGAACATACTTTTTTCATAAAAAATAGAACAAAAGGAATAACATCTTATGGCTTGCGGTATCAAAAGTGGTATCAACCAAAAAATAAAAATCCCGAAACCCCAGTAAAATAAAGGGTTTCGGGATTAAGTCAATTATTCCCACTCAAGCCCCAGGTGTGTTTTTGGTGCTTTTTCGGGGTGTTTTAGAGTGTAAAAAGCGGGAAAACAGGGGTTAAAACGGGGAATTTTTCGTTCTGAAAAATGCTTGTGTATCATGCGTGTATCACGGATGTATCACGAGAAAGGTTAACTTAGTTAAAATACTGAATACCGGGAACAAACGATGTGGCGTTAGCGAAAGTGCTCGTTGCGCCACTTTGATTGGTGATGCACAAGTGAAAAAGTGCAGTTGATTTAAGCTGCCGCACTTTAATCAATGTCAGCTGAAAGACTTTACTACTTTTTCGGCATCGCTTATAGATTTGCTGATCTCCTCTTTGTTTACTTCGTTAGCATCAGGATCAGCTTCTGATTTCAAAACAAGTTTAACCTGACACATTTTAAAGAGCAAACCAACCAACATAACAAGATTCTGAGTTTCATTTTTTTCAATATCAGAGAAATCATTCCAATCTGTTTTCTCTTGGGTGTCAACAACAAATTTTATTATTTGCATCTTGTTTCTATAAAGATCGTTTACAGAAGCCAAAGCTGAATGATAGTCTTTTGAAGCATTATATAAGTCATCAAGATATTTGCAAGCTTTATCTATCTTTCGCTCGGCTGATTTCATCTGACCGTATGCTTCATCTGCTTTTTCTGAAAGTTTGCCACCGGTTATATTAAAAATAACGCCACCAACTAATAAACCAACGCCAAGTGTAGCAGCACTAAGTACTGTTGCTCCCAAAGCCATTCCGCCACCACCTGCGGCAATTGCTCCACCGCCAAGTGCGGCAAGTGTAGCATTTGTTAATGCGGCACCACTCAGCGAGGCAATAGCTGTGCCTGTTGAAGCTGTTCCGAGAGCCATAACTGCCGCTGTTGTTGCCCCTGCAGCCGCAAAGCCACCGGCTGTACCAAGTGCAGCACCGCTTAAACCGCCAAGCAAAACACCTGCACCAACAGAAACTTCTTTTATTTTTTCTTCGTCATACTTTGGCAGTTCAACGCCATCAATATTGACATTCTTAAATTCAGGCTTATTCTGAATTTTGGAAATCAATTCTCTGAATTCATCGAAACTATGTAAGATTTCCAGTTCGAATTTTCCAAGTTTGTCCATATGTTCGCTTGTTCTTTTCGTAGTGGCTTCAAACTTCGACATATTACTTTCATGTCTGCTTTGAGCAGCCTTCATAGTATCACTAGCTTCCTTCATCTTTTTTGCGCCATGAACTCCGCTACCCACACCTGCTACGCCTGCAACCGCCGCTGCAATTCCTAAAAATAATGGTAATGGCATTTTTATTCCTCCAAATCTTTTAATTTTTTACACATTTCCTTGTTTAATCTATGGTAATCCTCAAGGGAAATACTATCTTTAAAAAATAATTCATAGCATTTGTCTACTCTGCATATATCAGGTCTGTTATCATAAATGCTACAGATATTCCCAGCTAAATATTTACATACACCATCTCCTCTGTCAAGTTCACTATATAATTCTGATAGTTTAAGATTACGGCAACAACTGCCGCATTTATCACATTCAAACATTTATTCAAATTTCAATGTAGCATTTTTATTGCCCATATGCTCATCGAAATCTCCTTCCCAAGGCTTTTTTATATTAAATTCTTCGTATGTCTTTAATAGAAAGATGCTAAGTTCTTCGCTACTTTCAGCTTTAAGCAACATAGCCGTTGTTTCACTGTATTTTGCCGTTTCGATTTTATAGGCCTCAACATCTATCTTCTCAAGTTCCGACAGATATGATTCTAATGCTTCATTGATTAATCTGTAAGCTTCCAATTGTTTGCTAAGCGGATCTTTAATTCCTGTTCGTATCAGAATTTCTTTTATAACAAGAGCTACCAATCTGAACCACGCAACAAGATTCAGCCTCATAAAGAAAGTTACAAAATCACCGTGAGAACGAATTCCGGCATCAATTCCATCCATCAGACACAAGGTTCCATCACCAATGATTAACATAAGTCTCAAATCATCGTGCTTTTGAGTAGGTAAGCATTCTTTGATGGGCTTTTTATACTGAAAACACTGTCTCAATGACCATATTAACCGAATCAGCAAATCTGTAATAACTACCGGTATAGACATAGTAGCTGCAAATCTTGCGTCGTAACCTTGCACGAATGCAGATTTTGCAACCTCAGATAAATCCTTAATACCGCCTTTTGTATTAAATTTGCCGAATTTGCAAAAACCAAAAAGCTCATAAAAAGGTGCCACTATACCAGTTCCTCTTTTGTGAGCACCCGAACCTCCCGCAATATCCGACATAATATGAGCAAACCAATTAACTACACCACAAAATATTTTTGCTATTACATTTCCGCCTTGTAATTCAAATGTTTCTGTTGAAATTGTAATCAACTTTCCATCAGCAATAAATGATGAGGTTGATGTAAATTGATTTAAAACTGAAAAAAACAAACCAATAATATCCGGTGAATGCCCTAAAGACATATAATGATGCGCATTTGGAGAAATATTAAATGCATCATTTACATCTGCTGGCTTTCTTTGATCGTAATTTACTCTGAATTTACGCTCCAAAAATCCTACTGCACTTCTGTCTTTACCATTATTTTTCCAACCTAATTTTTCTGCAAAAGACATAACGGCCTTATTAGCTTGTTCGTCAGTCCATTTGCCAAGTTTACTATCTGCAGGAGAACCTACAAGAAAAATATCAATCAATCCACCGACAACACCGCAGGCAGCAGCCGCAAGATAATCGTATTTATCACACTTGGTTCTTGTGTTTAGTCTTTGATAACTATCAACAGAAAAAGATAAATTACTTATTCCGTGTGACAGTGTATATGTATTATCTTTAAGAATTTCCAATTCTTTAAAAGTCTCATCTAATTCTTTTTTGTAAGCGGTACTGTTCATTACAACACCTCCAAAGCTAAACTAAGTTCTGCGATTTTAATCTCAAGATCTGAAACATCTGTTTTTTCTTTTTTTATTTCAACAAGAATTTTCCCCATAGTATTGATAACCGCAACTGTTAAAATATCTCTTCCTTTTTTCAAAGAGTTTAGTTTTTCTTTTGTTTTTTCAACAGCAAGTTCAAATTCTCTTTTTGTTTTCTCATATTCAGCAGCTTCTATTTCTTTTACTGCTTTCAGTTTTTTTCCATATATTTTATCAATAATCTTACTGAAATCTATTTTGCCAAGCACATCACTGCCGGTGGTTATTCCTCTCATAAAACTTGAACCGGTAGTATTTAACGATGAAATTTTTCTGTCTATAGATTTCTTTTTTTCTTCATATGTTATTTCCAATTGTGTTCTTTTTTCTTCCAAAAGAACAAGCTCATCTAAAAGTGAATATGCCTTTTCCTTTAATTTTGAAATATCATTATCTAGTGTTGCTTCAAATTCTTTTATTTCACTCTCAAGTTTTTTAATGAAAGGTCTGTATTCGTCAACTGCTTTTTTATATCCTAATCGTTTTCCGACTACATTGGGGTCTCCAAAAAGAATTTCCGCTTTTTGTTTTGATGAATCCAAAGATTCTTTTACTTTGATTTTTGCATAATCTATTGGACCAATAGCCCCAATCATGCCTAATTCAACAAAAAAATTTTTCATATTATTACTCCTCTATCAGCTCTACATTCTCGCCCTGGCTCCTCAGCCACATATCAACACCGTCGCCAAAGACTTCTGCCGATATAATATAACCTGTCTCATCCTGACCGATTATCTTGGCTGTGGGAAGCTTATCAAGAACAGCCTCAACAGACTGACCTTTGTATCTGAATTTAATCCTGCGAAGAAGACCTCCGTACATAAACTGTATACGCTTACGGAATTCGCCTTCCTCAAAGCGTTCAGCATAAGGTACCGTAAATCTTTCCTCAAGAATACGGAGATTCTGAATCCTGTCTACCCTGTAAATCGTCGGAAACAGGTCATCTTTGTTGTCAAAATCCTTACGGGTTTCTTTATCCTTGATAAAAGCTGTAAGATAGAAATAATACTCCGAAAAGAGAAGTCCGACAGGCTCAAGAATTCTCTTTTTGGTTACCTTATCTTTTGTACGGGTGTAGTCAACCTCGATAAATCTGTGCTCTCTGATTGCTGTACCCAAGTCCCATATAATGTCAAGGACACTCTTGCCGTGATGAGGCTCTATGTAATGGTACATCTCGTTACCGATAAGGTCGTTGACCTGCTTTTTATTCTGCTCAGGAACACAGTTGAAGAGAAGCTTCTTGATAATATCTTCCATCTCCGGCTTAATCATAGAGCGACTTTCAAGAAGAATCTTGCATACAGCTAAAATCTCACTGTTGGAAAGCTTGTGGCTGTTAAGCTCACAGAGCTTATATCCGTGAAGCGACGGCTCGTAGATTACATCTTGCCCAACACCTTTTTCGGCAAGATAGCATCTGAGGGCATCTAAATCCCTTTGTATGCTCTTCTCACTTACACCGAAACGCTCACAAAGCTCATTTTTGTTGAGAATTTCACCGCAAATGAGCTTGTCGTACATATACAGAACCCTGTCCGATTTGAAACCTTTTGATGTTTCCATTTTTTACACCTTCTTAATGTAGTTTGTAACTACATTATATCTGCCAGGAAGGACAATAGTTGTCCAAGACAGTCGCATTAATATCAGTTAGTCCAATAATTACCATCTTTATTTTTAAAGTTTCCTGTACAAACAACAATAAAATCTACAATCCAACCAACGAAGAAGAGACCGCTTGTTAAAAACCATACGATACCTGTCAAATATTTTTTTGTCATAAACCGATGAATACCAAGCCACCCCAAAAAAAGTGTTATGATTATTCCAACCATTCTGCTACACACACTTGATTGAGTCTGAGCTACTACCTTCGCACCAAAATCCACACTCTGAACTTCTGTTGCCTTCTCAACTAAAGCTGGCATAAGCGCCTTAGTGTTTTCGTAAGTTTCATTAGATTCAACAGATATTTCACCTTCTTCATTCAGAATAGGCGTATCAATGACTGCCTTAACAGCTCCAGCTAATGCTCTTGTTACTGCAATAAGATTTAATTCTTCTTTAGTTAAATCTTCTGCAGTAATTTGCTTCTTTTTAAATACCCCCTTCTTTTTTGAAGTCACAGAATCTAGAAGTGCTGTACATTTTGAAAACATAGGATACAACTCAAAAAGCAAATCATTAAACATATATGCCTTTTTCTCAATTGCTTTACACAACACTTCAGACGTATCCATCTTTTCTATAGCTACTTCTACTTCAGCATACATTGTTTTCGCTTTTTCTAAATTTTCATCTGCCTTTATGTTAGCTGATATTCCTGAAAACAGAAGAGCAGGAGCAGCAATTGCTGCTAATGGTGTAATGGCCGTAGCAGCAGAAAGTGCACTGCCTGCCATGGTTGCTGCAGCACCAATATGACCGGTAAAAAGAGCCGCTCCCGCCGTGGATAACGCACCTGTTACCGCAGGTAGAGCGCCGCTTGCAGCAAGAGCAACTACCGTCCCTGTTGCTGCACCAGCCACGCTGCTCGAAAAAACCGATTGATATATATTGCTCATTTCTCTTAATTGGACAACTTCCTTTTCATCGATAATAAGCTTTGATATTTCGCTTATTCCAATAGATTCACTTACTTGAATATGTTTTACTCTTTCATATGCTCTGCAAAACTGTTCAAAAGAAGTCTCTAAAACATTCTTTTTAGAATACCCTAAAACTAAAAGGGCTTTTTCTGTATCTTTTTGTGCTTTCTCTAAAATATTTTTTGCTTGTTCGTATTCCTCTTTAGCTTGTTCAATAACTTTTTGAGCCTTTTCATTGGTTTCCTTAGCCGTCATATGTGCACCCGCGCCAAAAACCGCCGCTGCCAATCCTGCCAACAATAATGATATTGCCATATTTTTATACCTCCTTATAGAACATCAGTTTCATCGTTCAACAAAAATTTTCTACACTCTTCTACAGTTTCGTAATTAACTCTTCCACCAAGTTTTTTTGTAATTTTATTTGCTCCTGCAATAACGCCATCAGGATCATCCGTTTTAAAAGCAATTTTTATATCAACTAATGCTTCATCAAAACAATCTTTATATTCTTTTAAGTATCGTTCAAGATAATTCTCAAGTTCAGCCCGATATGCTCTTTCTTCCTCAACCATCCTCTCGCATTCGGCAATTATTTGAAGCCTCTCCTGATGCTCTAAATCTTTTGTTTTCAGTGTATCCATTAAAGAACCACACAACTTACCCGTAATCAATGAACCAACAAAAGCACCCACTGCAGCACCGACAACAGGTATAGGAATAATGGTTTGACCCGCCATCATAGCATAACTTGTTGTAAACATTCCTATACCTTTTTCACCTAATTCAAGCAAACAATCCTGAGTTGTTATTTCACCATTCAAATATTTTTTTAAAGTATCTCCCGTAACCATTACAGCGGTAATTACTTTTCCGGGAACATTTGATTCTACAAGTCCTTGTAGAAATTTTGAAGATGAATTAGATAATGTATGTTGAATAACAGTCACAATATTACCTGTTGCATAACCGGTCAGTGCAGACTTTCCACCATCTTTAGCTGTATCAGCAAGTGCTTCTTCCAGACTTTTTTCACCCTTAATAAATTGGAAAATATTATTAAATGCCGATATGGTAACCCCCATAGTGCCTGACTCTTTGCCGGCTTCTATTCCAGCATCGTGCCCAGTTTCAGCCATATTTTTAACTGAATCTTTAAAATCTGTTTTTCGTAAAAATCTATTTGCCTGCTTATCCTTTTTTAACGCTTTTTTCTTGGCTGAATCCGAAAGTTCTACACCTGTTTTCTTTAAATATTCTTCGTCCTCAATAAATTCTTTTGTAGTCCTTTTTCTTTTAGCATTATTGTATTTTCTTGATACAACCTCAACGTTTTCAGCACTATTAGAAGATTTTTTCACATCTTCACTTTTTAACCACGGATTTTTCTTCGTTTGCTCATGTCTTTTTTCAAGAGGTACTATGTGATCCGCTTCGGCTAAATGACTCATCCAATCGTCCCCGTATTTAATTCTTGCCTCCGCTTTTGTTAAAGTTAACTCTTTTCCTGTATAAGGGTCACGAATTTTTACTGAATCCTTAAAAGCATCCACTTTGGTATTCCTTTTAACAGCATCATTATCAAGAAGACTTCTATCATATTTATCAGGTTTTGCAAAAGTTTGCTTTGCTTTAATCGTTGAAACCTTTGCAGACTCACTTGCAGTAATACCAACTCCTGTCGTAACTGCTATATCGCTCCAAGCATCATTTTTATCTTCTTCTGTAAAAGATTTTTCATTTTTCTTTTTTTTAAAGAAATCAAACATATCTCTCTCCTGCTTTCAATATAACTAACCCATAAATTCTTCTATAAAACCAGCATTAACCCATCCATACGTTTCTTCATAACTGTCTTCACTAACATCATAAATACCATAGGTACCTATTATATATGCCCATCCATCATATATTCCGAGAACAGTAATTATACTCTCATCATCCAAAGAACCTACTATTTTCGAATCAAAACTACATCCTTCTCTGACGTTTAAAGTTGACCCATCAACACAGACCATATATTCACTTGCCACAGCATCATTAAATGTTCCTTCAGGTGCGGAATCCATATATAAATAATCGTTATAATTATAGTAGTTTGTCCATTCATCATCAGTTTCATATTCTGAATCTTCATCGTAATAAACTTCTGTTTCTGTAAGAAATTCACAGCTTATCCAACCATATTCTTCTTTCATATTGTTGTACTCAATCACACCAATGCCAGGTTCATAGTAACCAACCATATAAGCCCAACCATCATACGTTCCAATAACAACTATGATACTCTCGTCTTCAAGAGATGCAATTACATCATATTCTTGCCCACATCCTGCTCTCACATTAAGTGTAGAACCATCAACATTTACAGTATACTTTTCTTCAATTAAATTTTCAAATACCCATTCGGGTGCTGTGTCCATATACTCATAAGGAAAAGACTCGGTTAAGAAGTCAGCTACTCCTGTATATTCATTCCCTTCATCTTTACTGTTAAGTTCAGAGACTTTTTCTTTCTTCGTGGTTGTTAAAGACGTTGTTTCAAGATTTTTGCGCAATTCTTCATATTCGACTTTTAACTTATTAAGGCGCTTTTTATTAGACTTACTAATCTTATCTTTAATTTCTTCAACCTTACTTATATGGCTTCCACAGTTAATGATAGAATCCAATTTTTCCATAGCATCCAAGAACACTTCTCCAGCCAGATCATATTCGCCTATGCAACAATAATATTGATACCACAATTTCATATCTTCATAAGATTCCAAATCAGCACAGTTTTTATTTAACAATTCGTATGCCTGCTCATAATTTTGACTCGAAATAGCATTTGAGACCTCTTCGTATTCTTTTTTCTCAATTTTGTTTGAAATAACAGAACAAACTATCAAAATCAAAATTAATAACATAATCACAAAAGAAACAACTTTGCCTATATGATTCTCGAGTACATACTTAACAAGAAGATTTATTGTGTCAAATATATTCTCTTTAGTATGAACTACTGTCGTATCCTTATCAAAAACTACTTTAGATTTACAGAAATAACAATAATTTTGGCCAACAACAAGTTCCTCTCCACACACTGTACATTTCATATAATCTTCCTCCGAATTTTACAAAATAAAAAAGTGCGTCCTGCAAAACAAGACGCACCGAAAAATGCACCTCGTTTGCCGCGACGCAAATCCACTTTTTCCGCAACAGGGTAAAGTAAATCAGAGAATGCACTTTTACCTAAGTCATTCCCTATTGCAGAAGTTTTATTCGGATTTACGTCGCATTATAAATTTATCACATCACAGCTAAAAAATCAAGATTTCAGGATAAAAATACAACTCTGATTTATATTTACCTGTTGCGTAGTTATAGTATACACATCAAGGTGGACAGATGGTGTCTATGGCAAAAAAATAAATAACCCCGTAAGTTTCAACAAAGAAACTTGCGGGGCTGTACATTACCCAATAACAAAAGTATCATATGTTATTCTTGCTCCTAGCCGGAACCCTGAAATGAAACTGTCTGAATTGCTGAGACTTGAAAATTCAATATAAGCTCTTGTATATTCTGAAAACAATTCTTTTTCTTTATCTGATAAAACCAAAGTCAACTCCTCTTCTTTTTCTGCAAGTTCACCAAGCTTCTTTTTTAGCTTCGGCGTAATTTCTGTGTTTAGCTCTTGTGGTTCTATATTCCCATAATAAAGTTCTTCAATATAATTCATCTTGTAGCTCCTTTTTTATTTTGGACCACTTCTACGTCAGTTATTCAGACATGACAAAAGTCTCAGAATTCAGATTTTTTATGCTCGCAAAGTTACGAGCATAATCGCAGGATTGCTTAAAAATTCTGTACTCGCATAAAAAATCTGCCTTCCGAGACTTACGATACGGTTTCACATATTCCTCGAAGTGGTAATCTGCTAACTTTTTCATTATAATTTTGTATTCCCCTTATCGCCGCCAATTTTTTCAAGTATATCTGCAACCTGTTCGTGTCTGTCAGGGTATAGGTGTGCGTATATATTCATTGTTGTTTCTATATTCTCATGTCCCAAGCGTTGTGATATCAGTAGCTGATTCAAGCCTAATTCAAGAAGAAGAGATGCATGAGAGTGCCGCAGGTCGTGAACTCTGATATGAGGCAATCCGGCTTTATCAGCACACTTATGTAGCACTCTGCCTAAATGTGCTCTTTGATGAAGAAAAATCCTGTCACACTCCCCTATATCATAAAACTTCTCAATCAATTCTTTTATCTCCACATACAAGAAATGCGGTATTGGTATTATCCGCACGCTTTTGGGTGTCTTAGGACTGGAAATATAATCTTCGCCTTTTACATTGGCGTAACTCTTGTTTACGTCTATCGCTTCAGAGTCAAGAATATCAGCAGGTGTCAGTGCAAGCACCTCCCCTACTCTGAGCCCGGCATAAAACATTATTTTGAAAGCTACCTTTATATCTTCTTCACCACAATACTCCAGCGCCTTATTAAACTGCTCCACAGTCCATATCTGCATTTCCCCTGCATGTTTCTTGCCTATACTACCGGCAAGATGACAAGGATTCTTCGGTAACCCGTAATACTTCACAGCGTAATTCATAACAGCCGACAATTGGTTATGTATGCATTTTAGATATGTAGGAGCATAACCTCTCTCATTGTTTATAAGCTGATTCTGCCATTTTCGAACATGAGCTGAGGTTATATCCGACACCTTCATTTTACCAAAAAATGGTAGCAACTTTGTTTCAAACAAATGCTTCTTCCCCTCAAGAGTGGTTCTTTTGATACGATTAGAGATATCATCGAAATAAAGCTCGGCGAGAGATTTGAAAGTCATATTGCAGTTCATATTCATTTTCTGTATATACTGATTTTCCCACTCGGCTGCTTCTCTTTTGAGAGCAAAACCTCTCTTGACTTTTCTCTTCTTTGAACCGTCCCAATCGATGTATATGAACGAACAGTACCAGGACCCTCTTTTTTCGTCTTTATATACCGGCATAGTTTACCTCCTTCTATTCAAGAGGCTGAGGAACTGTGCCCTCAGCCTCAGTTATTTTGTTAAGAATACATCTTTTCATCAAAGTATCGCTTTGCAACTTTGCCCTCGATGACTATGTAACCCTTATCCTTTAATTCTCTGTTGAGAATGCGGATAATTTCGTAGGCCTTTGAGCGTTGTACGCCCAGCATAACCATCACTTCCTCTACGTTGTAGAAGCGTTTCTGACACTCAGTCATTGTAGTCACCTCCTTGTGATTTTAGTTTGATGCCTTTGTAGCCTCTCAGATTATGCGATTTGTATTCGCCTTTGAAAGGCCTAAGGTTGAAATGATTTTTCAACACTTGCGAAAAGCCTTTGATTTCTTTTTCGTCTATGTCATTATCATCACAGAAACTGCAATATGACATATACAATTCAGAAACTGTAGTTCTTGCGGAAGGATCGGTTAAGTCACAGCATTCTCTTACAAAATTGAGAACATCAGCAATTTCATGCCAACGCCACTGAATTTTCATTCGCTCGGCAACAAGACAATCTGAGAAGACGTATTTTTCGTCATATACATCCCTTATTGCGTAGATTGCTTTTGTTACAATACTGGTTCGTTCCTCCCAAAGGTCATCCAGTAAATTTTTATTCTGTTCCTCCTTCGGTATTGACTTCATGAAGGGCACTACAATCATGCGATTCCAAAAAGCTGGATCATCTGTTTTACAATGAATTGCTTCATTCGTTGCAAAGACGAACTTGGCGGTGTTAGTGTGTGAAAAAGCATTCACATACTTTGCTTGCAATGAGATGTCATCTTCACCTGTGAGCTGTTTAATGTAACTCACGTCATTTTTGTTCAGAAGGCCACCAGATAAGTCCATGGCTAGGTTCAGATGCTTACCTACTATTGGAGCTAAGGCAAAAGTTTTTCCGAAATCTTCAAGTGGAACGTTTGAAATAACGTCTGCACCGAAAAGCCTCTTAAGGAATTTTCCCAGTACAGATTTTCCACTGTCCGATGCAGTTCCAAGTATGAAAAAGCACTTGCCTTCCATATCGGGGATGAGACAGTATCCGATAAATTCTAAGATTCGTCTTTTAATCTGATAGTTGCCTCCGCTTACACTTTCAAGAAAAGCGTCGAATACAGGAGTAGGTTTGTATTTTTGGTATCTTGCATTAACCTTGTATGTGCAAAATACTGATGGTGGACCCGATACACGTTCACCTGTAAAAACATTGAACATTCCGTTTTCGAACAAAACGTGTCCGCGAGGTATTTCTACATTCTCGTTAATAAGGCCGATATTGTTAAGCAGGATTAAATATGCCTCCTTATAAGATCTCACCTGAATTTTTTTTAAGTAATCTTCGCCGAGATTAGCTGTAATAAGACCCATTATATAATCTTCATCAGCTTTAACGTAGTAGTTCTTTCCTTTGTCAAGCACGTATAGAGTTCTTTTATAAACACGGGCGTAGTACTTTCTGATGACAATCTTAGATAGTGTATACGGCGACGGAATTTTATTTTCGTTACCTTGGTCTTGCTGCAGTACCATCGTATCTTCTTTTCTTCCTAAGAACTCATTGAGTGCCTGTTCGGGGGTAACTTCTCCTGCTTTGCGCAAACAAGAAGCTTGTTCGGACACTTGGCTGCATAGGCTTTCTTCAAAAGCTAATTCTTCTTTGGCGCTTTCTTGTAATCCACTTATTAAAGCATTAATATTATTGAAGTCAACATCACTGCTATGGTCATCATCTTCTTGTAGGTCGATGCCTATGTAATACTTGTCTACCTGCCCGGGAAAGACAGCTTTCCCGGGGTTGTAATCAAAATACACATCAGAAGTGCGCTTTTTCTTATTTTTCTTATTTTTCTTATTTTTCTTCTTTTTGCTCATCAAGCAATTCCTCCTCTTTCTGTGAGATGATATCAGACAAATTATCTGAAATCGTTTGATTGTGAGCCCTCAGAAGATTAACTATAATTCTGAGCCACAGCAAAAAATCTTTGTTGTCAGGTATACTTAAGCGTAATGGCCTTCTCATACGTGGACACATGTAAGCAAGTTCTAATCTATCATGTAAGGCTATAAACGATAAGTAATAGTCTGTTGAATCCTTTTGAAATTCACACAATTCAACTTCGCTTTCTGTCTCTGCGAAATACACCCCCTTTCCATACTCAACAGAAACCAATTCTGAATTAGTGACAGTTCGGTGATAAATAGGAGCATTGCCTAGGTTGATATAGCCCTTTTCATTATGAAGAACTATGAAGAAACTTGTTTCCTCTGCACCATCTTTATCAGAAAAGCGCTTGAGTTTGCCGCTTTCGTCTACTGCCAAGACGACGGCTTTTTTCTTTTGGATTAGTTTTAATAATTGTGTTTCTTGCATTAATAGAAACCTCCTAAATTAAATTTGCTGAAGCTATTGCTATCAGTTTGGCGGTATGATATCATATTTAGTAGGTATTGTACATTTGTGATTTTTTCAAATTACGCAGATTGATACCCTTTATTTTATTATTATTTTTTTTAAAAAATATTTAGGAGGTATTTATGCTAGAAGCATTATCACTATACACGCCGTTAAAAGGTGGTAAAAAATATGATTTTTGCGATAAATCGATTAAAAATGACATTGAAATGCTCAAATATCTTTATAATTTGGATTTAACAAACATTTATGTTAATACGTCAAGCAAAGGCCCTGCAATACTTTGGAAAATTTTTGACAAAGCAAAGAATTTATGTGATGCAACTCTTTTCAAGCAAACTGAACAATTCACTGACGATCCTCTCATTCATAAATATTTTTATGAAGCCTCTTTGTCCCATTTGGTGTTAGAAACATTTCTATCCATAACGAAGAAAAAGTATAACGGATCCGCGTCTTTGACTAAATACACAAAAAATTATGCTCCTGATAAATTTGAATACAAGCATTTCGCCAAGATGTATAGAACATATTTTCAGGACCTACCCTTCAATAAATTTATTAACGCTGTTACAAAAACAAACAAAGAAAGAACGAGTTACAAAATATCCACCTATCTCTCGCCCGTGTTTTCGCGTGTCATTAACAGCTCTGAAAAATGTCCATATTACATATTGTCTCAAATCGGAATTGATAGTGTAGGCATCTATGACAAAAGTGCCCTTGTAAGGTATTTTGAAAAATACATATATGGAAAATACATTGGTAAAAAGCCTCTTGAACAAGCAAAGTTAAAGCAAAAGGCTACAAAAGAAGGCGAGTTCAGTAAAAAAGAATATGAAGAGTTAGAATTCAAAAACCAATTATTGACTCAGCGATCAATTAAAGCAGAGAAGGATCCTTTTACTTTTTATAAATATTCTCACACTCTATTAACAAACCAAACAAATGGTGACAACCTTTATTGGGAAGTTCTTAGTTATTTCGTTCTTGACGGATTTTATAGTTTAAATGATATAGTTCATATCTCAAAAGAATGTTTAGCATTCGAGAGTGATTTTTCATCAGAGTATGTAGCGAAATCATTAAGCACCCTAATATTAATACCAAACAATTTTATTAAGTCACATTATATTCAAACCATTTTTAACATTTTAAATTCCCACGGAGAAGTAAAAAACTTTGATTGCAAATATCTTTATTTTACAGATAAAGGATTTCATAAGATGCACGAAATCCAAAAATCAAATCTTCTTTTCTGCAGGAAATATGTTAACTATCTGGCAACCGTTTATTACCCTTTGCTTATAAAATGTTTTGAAATTATTTATTACAACTCCACAGTTGGTGATGTAACCTTATTAAAAAAATATATAAAGAAACACAAACTGCTTGACTATTACAAAAACAAAACTTCATCAAGCATACAAGCCTTAAAAGCTTTAAAACATCCTGAGTATATTCAGGTCTTAAAAATGTATAAATATATAGAAGAATATATATTTAACAATGAAACGACCCCAAAACTTAAATATCTGCTGTCGGCAAACTATTCTTCTTTCGCACCATATATGTCTGATATTCTTTCAAATATAACTGCAAATAAAACGCATGTTGATGAAAACAGTTTCTACTTACCCATTTGACATTCCCACATTCCCGCGTGTTTTCATACCTTTTATATATAAAAAAGTGTTATATAATAAAATAAATTGGTTCATAACCTGGGAATGCGGGTGTGACACTGCATCAATACTCCTCACTCAGCAGCATCGTAGCATTACTCTCATCAGCAATAACATAAACGGTTATGCCCGAGGGAATGTCAAAGTTCCCGAAAAGCATAACCGTATTTTTGTATTCAGGCTGTTCCTGTTCGTGTGTCAGCGCTACTCCGTCACCGACTTTTTTGAATCTGAAAATCTGGAGGTAATCCCGTGAGACTACCTCCATACTTTCAATCATGTCCCAGAGAAACACAATTATCTCTCCGGGGACTTTATCAGCAATACCTTTTGTAATGTATCTGTTCTTAATGCCGCCAAAGGCGTCTTTGATTTTGTCAGTCATAAATTTTATCTCCTGTCGGCAGGGCTTATTCAAGCCCCGCCTTTTCCATAATAAATTTTGTTAAACTTTCTCTTGGTATTCTCCAGCTTCTTCCAAGTCTGAAGCCTTTGAGCTGACCCGACTGAAGCAGAGAATAAACTGTGTTTTTACCTACATAAAGAAGCTCCATAACATCTTCAACAGTTAAAATTTCTTCGAAATATTCGTCCATTTTTACTGCCACCTTTCAAAGTTATTTTACTTTATTGTTCTTTATTTCAGCTTCTCTTTGCTTCAATTAACGCTTTTATCACTATCTTAATAATCATCACAATACGCATAATCAATACACTCCCTTAATAAAAACGGATAAGAAATTAATTCTTCTATTTCTTCTTCTGAATAACTGTTGTCAATGAGATAATCTATCTCATCCTCTGTTATGCCGTACATACTTGCATATTCCTTCAGAAGAGAAACAGAGTCGTCGGCCTTACTCTTTTTCTTAGTTCTGTAGTCTCTGTAACCGAAGCCTGTGAAAAAGTCATAACCGCTGAAGAAATCATAGCTCTTAGCAAAGTTGAAGAAGCTTTTGGTTATGACTCCGTGTCTGTCAATACAGATTATGTCGCCCTCATCGAGATTTATCTGCTCGTGCCTCAGAAAGTTAAGGTGCAGCTTCTTGCATGCCTTGTCAAGAATATCTTTGGTTGATGCGTACAGATAAAAGCCTTTGTCAGGGAACTTATAAATACACATAGGATTGTCACCCTTGACTATGAAAAGGTTGTCTTCCTCGTCTATAGCGGTAAATGTAAAAGAGCCCTCAACTTTTTCAGCCATATCCTTAAGGCTGTCAAAGCTGAGGGCATTATGTTTTTCGATAAGCTGAACTGCAACATAACTGTCTGTCTTGATTTTAGTGTCGGGAAGTTTCTCGGATTTTCTGAGAAGGTCATCGTTGTACAGCACTCCGTTATGGGCAAGAGCAAATCTGCTGTTGTCGAAATGTCCCATAAAGGGATGGTTGTTGTAATTGTCCTTTTCACTGCCTTTGGTTGTGAATCGGGTGTGTCCCATAATAACTGTGGGACTTCCCATAGGTATAAGCTTTGCGACGTGAGCAGGAAGAGCTTTTTTATTGATTCGCAGTTGACCTCCCCAGTTGTATGCAATACCTGTAGCGTGAGTTCCTCTCTCCTCACATTCCTTTGACAGGACATTAAGCATTCTGTTTTTCTTTTTCATATTAAGCTGTGCACCGTAATCTATCATTCCGTATAAGCAACACATATTATTCATCCTCCTGACTTTCAATAGGTTCGTTTACATATAGTCTTCTTTCCTTAAGGTACTGCACCAGTTCGGAACACTTGCCCTCATCGATATTAGCAACAAAAGTACTCCAGCTTATCTCGGACAGTTCTTTCTCTGACACAGAAGAAGCCACCTTACAAATCTCATCAACGAGCTGTAAGGTGGCTATTATTGTATTATACTTGAGAGTTCCTCTGAAAATTCTGAACTCGATTGTACTGCGGTTGAGTATATTGATACATTTATACCTGTCGCCGCAGGTGTCTTTTGCGTGTTTGTAAACATCTGAGGGCACGTCCTTATAACCGTAGCGACTTGCCCATCTCTGAAGCTGACTTTCTGTTCTTCTGCTGAACCTCAGAAGCTCCTGCCAGAATCTTTCTATTATATACAGAACATTTCCGATTGCTCTTTCCTGTTCTTCATAGTCCTTCGAAAAAGAATCTCTGTTCACGTGAACGTGCAGACCGCAGGTTGAAGTCTTGTGACTGAGGTAACCGAGCTCAATTGCTCTGTTTGCTACACCGATCCAGTCCATATTCTTCATATGATAGTCAAGAGTCATCGGATGTGTGACTATCTCGAATCCTTCGTCAAGGCTTCCGTCACTCTTGATATAAATATGTTCTATGTTCCTATTAGCGAGGCTGAGAATTCTATCGGCGTTTGAATGGCTGTAGCCTCCTCTGTCGATTTCAAGCTCTACACCGAAGAATCTGTCTCCTTTGCCGTAGAAAACCGGTATTGGCTTATAGCTGTATCTGTGAATGCTTTCTTCATTCATATTCTGATAGCAGTCATAACAGTACGCGTAGTCCTCATCGTCATAATGTGCCTGGTCATTACTTAAGAGGGCACCACAGTCACAGCAACGGGTATAGTACTCCTCGTAGCAAGTTCTGCACAGAACATAATCTCTTTCGCCACTGCAGTTGTCATCGTCCCACATAGCTGTACCGCAACTTCGGCAGGTACGGTAGTGTGCTATATAGCACTCGTGACACACGGACATGTCCAGCACATTCTGGCGGTCGGTTATATCTGCGATGCCGCCGCAATAGTCGCAGATAAAGGTTGTTGCTTTTGTTTTCATTTGTTTTTTACCTCCAAAGTAAAATATGTAAAAATATCTTCGCACAGATTGTACCAATCTGTCGTCATGGGTATAATATATATTTTAAATGGAGGAGTTTGCTGATAAAAAAAGGTGCATTTTTTTACTTAATGTACCAGAAATGTATCACAAATAATATAAGTTAAGCCGGAAGTCCTTATTTTACTGGACTTCCGGCTTGTTTGTTATTATTCCCGTGAGATTGTCAGAGGTTAATTAGGATTAAAATGAAACGAATCTCACAATCATATCTTTTACCGGAACTTCGTTTTATAATCTTAAAAGGTTTTCCATGTTTACCCGCAAAAGGTGCAATTCGCCACTTACTGGTACCATTTTCCGCTCCGCGAGGAAACGCATTTTCTTTAGGAAAAAAATCGCCCTTTCCGAAACTTCTCCAATAGCTAAAGATTCTGTAAATTCACAAAAATCATTAATAAAAGCTTCAAAAGCATAGTCAGGTGGCACCTCATCTTTTAGTTTATCTTTTAATTCATCCTTTAACGGATTGTTTCTTTGTAAATACTTAAAAGAGCATTTATATGCTGTGAGTGTATCAATTTTGGCCATATTTATACCTCCTCACCTTTACAATAATTATCAAATTTTTTTAACGATGAATACTTAGTCTTATCAAATAAACACAACTCATAGTTTTATGTATCAAACCAATACTTTTTTGCAGCCTTCGCCATTTTTTCGCAACCTTTTCTTAACTCCTTCTTTGTCAAACCAAGACTTTTTAATGCATCAGGCTTTTGTTCAAAAATTTGTGGCAAAATATCCACTTTCGTATTAAGTTTTTCCTCCCATTTATCATCCCATTTTCGAGAAACAGCTTCTCTGCAAGAAAAAGGGATGTTAGCAAAATTAGGATGTATTTTACCAAAAGAAAAACCGTGTTTTAATATAGTTTTTCGCAATGAAAAACCAATCAATTTTTGAGATTCTGGTCCCAAAGCATGCACACCAGAAGAATTACGGTTTTGATTGCGGATTTTCCAATGTTCAGATGTTAAATTTCCAAAAGACTGAGGTTTACATCCATAAAGAATCTTTTCTGCAGATATTAATTGTAATACATTTAAATATAGCACTTCGGTTTCATTGACAAGAGTAACATATTGTTTTCCGCTATAATATGGATACATTTTTGTATCATATATAACTATAAGATGGTGAGGTGATATAGGAAACAACATAATCAGCCCCATACATCCATATCCAATAGTTTGAAGATGAAAGGGATTTATGGATATAACCGGTACATCCGAAGAAAAAAGCTCTTGCTTAGTATCATATTCAATAACTACTATACTTAAATCGTCTATTTCTTTCAAATAATCTACTGCAAATTGTAATGATTCCGCAGGAGCAATTGATTCTTTCGCACGCTGTAGACATATCTCCTCTACAGTTTCTTCATTACAAACCAATCCTTTATTTGCAAGAAAAATTTTTGATTGCTCAACTAACAACGCTTTTCTTGATTGTATAGAATAATTTTCTTCAGCTAAAGTACGCTGTCTCTGATATAAAGCAAATTTCTTAATGGATTCCAAATCTGAATATGTTAATACTTCTTTATTTAACGCCTTTTTTATAATTATGGACCATTCTGTTTCCATATCTGAAAGCTGATTTTCCCACACACCATCCTTTCCATAAAAATAATCTTTATAACAATGATCATCATACGGAACAGGATAAATTATCTTTTTAGTTGCAATATTCTGAACAGCAAACATTTTGTTGTCTGCTGTAAATAACCTCAGATAAAACTTTGGTACATAATGCTGTTTTTTTTCTGCCATCTACAACCCATCTCCACATATATTTTACTTTTTGGGTTGCTGCACACCTGAACCTATGTTGGGAGGTTGTGTCGTCACTCCTGTAGTCGGTTGATGTCCTGCATTAGGGTTTGGATTTGCAGGCTGATGCCCCCTTTGCTCATTACCAGATGTCGGTTGATAACCATAATTAGTTTTTTTGTCGCTCATATTTTTTATTGTCCTTTCAAAAACTCAATAGTTTTAATTTGCTCTTTTGGTATATAAATACCATCAATACCTTCGATTTCAATCCAAGCTTTGTTATCATCTATTCTATATATTTTTTCAATATATAAATCTCTCTCTTCAGTGTCTGAAGAAGCAAAAGAATTAGTTGAGAATTGACCATAAATCATACCACCATCGACCAATGTTACTATTAACCATGTTGACTGATTTTTAGAAAAGCAATAATCCCAAGAATTTGGGATAGAGTGCAAAATATAAATCTTAAAAAAGGCCAGCACTTTTCTGATTAATTGCTTTTGTTGTATCAAACCAATAATTGCAGCTAAAACTGAAGCCGCTATAATTGTAGCTAATACCAAAATAAACCAATATGTTTTAGGGTATTTATCGCTAATTTCGAAGATAATTTTGTACAACCAGCTCCAAATAGCACAATGAATTATACTGTACAATAGACTTTTTAGTAAAAGAACACCTTCCGATAGCTTTTTTGTTGGATTAAATGCTGAAATTATTCCGTTGATTATAAAACCAGGGAGAACAAATATTGCAGTGTAAAATACTGCATCAAATGACTCAATGAGCATTTGTTACACCTCCCACACTGTTTCATCACCGCAGATGTTACGGATTTTTATGCGGAGCGGCTTTTTATCACTGCGGACAGTTCCGTCCCAGAAGTTTTTGGTCTTTTCACCGTCAACAATAACAAAACTGTTTTTATCAATTTTGATTTCGCTGTCAGAATGCCATTCACCTTCAGTTGCAGTACAATCGAGGCTGATGAACTCAATCAGTTCAAGACCTTCTTCGCTGATTTCAATAGGTCTGTAAGGTTTCTTTTCAGGCAAGTTAAGAAAAGCCTTTTGATTGAACTCATCAATTTTTGAAAGCACACGGTCACTGATGAATTTATCAATAACAACAGAATAGCCGCCAAATAAATCTTCTGTGATTTCGTCAATATGAAATTCTGCATAATCGCCGATAACAACATCATCAAGAACTGTTTTCAAATCACGGAGTTCGATTTCAACAGTTGTGCTGTCATCATCTTTAATGAATTGCATAATCTCGGCTTCATCAGTAATGTCTATGTAATAAACAATAACCTTTTTGATGTTGCTATCAAGTTCGGGAATCGCTTGATGAATAATTCGGTTAATAATTACCTTATCAAGCAATTTAACTGAACTGTCTGCAAGATTTGGTACATAAACAGGAATTGTACCTAACTTACTATCTGAAATTGCTCCCTCCCAAAACGAATCGAGAGAATCCTCGTTTTTAAGCCCCGGTATCAGCAACTTGATTTTATCCATTGTCTGAACAGGATTACGATAAAGCTGAACACCGTCTTTAATTTCAAGCACATCAAATTCTGCACCATCAGCCATTAAACGGTCACGAGTAGTTTGAATAGAGTTTAGGCCAATATCACATACAATGTAACGACGGTTCAACTTGTTTGCCACCGCCGCAGTGACACCACTTCCGCTAAAGAAGTCAGCCACTACCATATCTTTATTTGAAGAAGAACTAATAACTCTTTCCAAAAGGGCCTCTGGCTTCTGCGTAATATAAGGCAACTTTTCATCTTCATCTTTAGGATCGACTGGTTTTATATCTTTCCAAACCGAATTATATGCCATGCTTTTCACTTCGAAAATTACATCATTTTCTGTTGGTTCTCTTCCATTGTCCCTAACCCATTTATCGTACCTTGCCATAAATCTAGAATCATTAGCCGGATAATGATTCCCCATTATTTTGTTGCCGTCTACAATAAAGTCTTTCCATCTTTTATAGTTAATAGAATCTTCCACATCAGTTCCATATTGAAGATTAAATGTATAATTGTCTGATTTAGTGTACAAGAATAACGTGTCGTGTTTTCTGGGAAAATAGTTCTTTACTGTGCCTTGGTAAGTCTCATAATACCATATGATTTCATTACGGAATCTATCTTCTCCAAATATCTCATCCATAAGGATTTTCACATAATGTCCTATGTGATAATCTAAGTGAACATATATTGAAGCAGTTTCGCTCATTACGGACTTAATTGCCATAAGGTTTTCATACATCCAATTTAGATATTTTTCCTTATCCCAAACATCTCCATACATTTTTTCCTCAAACTTTCGAAAATCATCATCGTTTTGACAAATATCTTGTTCAGCAAGAGTGATGGCTTCTGCTACCTTGGGATTACGGCGAACATATACTTTCTTAGCATAATCGGCACCGCTTGCAAAAGGTGGGTCAATGTAAACAAGGTCAACCTGAATACCTTGCTCTTTGAGATAAGCACAAGCAGACACACATTCGCCACGAATAACCAAATTACCGTCAGCATTTTCACCGACAGTTTCAAGCTTTTCCATTTCATACAAAGGCATACCTCTCTGAAGCACCATTGAAGTTTCATCAGCACCTTTATATTTAAGTATTCTGTTAAAATTACAAAGCACAGCCTGTCCTTCAACAGGCTCCGGTATAAATGGTACATATTTAATCGGCATAATCTTTCACCTTCTCATAGTAAATATTAAACTTTTCACGTGTAATAAATAATTGTTCCCTTGCAGCATTATGTGATGCAACTACTTTATCATATTTCGAGCGTTTATCTTTGATTCTTTCTTCAAATACTGAATTCATAAATTGCGAACTTAAAACCACAATGAAAGAAGCGACAGTTATAATATCTTCTGTACTATTAATTCTCTGAGCAATATCAGTAAAAGTAAGCATACATAAAAAGGATAGAAATGCTAAAAAGGTCAATACTTTTGCACGAAAAGTAAAACTCTTTTGTTTTTTACCATCAATATCTATTTGATTATTAATGTCATTTGAAATTTCATCAACTACCTGGTAGCTCTCTGCAGCTTTATCAAAGCTCTGCTCTAATTCTGAAATTTCTTCACCTCGTTGTTTCAGTTCAAAAAGTTTACTACGCAAATCACTAATAATTTGCCTTTCTTCGTTATTGCTTATACCAATGTTCGTCACAAGTTTTTTATCAATTTCACAAAATTCAGAATAAGCGTTCGCATATAAGGCAAAAAAGTCAGCATACGTTAAAAAAGCACTTGAAATAGCCACGGCTATTACAACAATATCCCAAGTTTCAAATTCTGTAAACAAACGTACAACGAAACATATAATAGTAAATGCTATATATGTAAATAATAAAATGTTGTGCCTTTTCACTGTGTAACAACCTCCGATTTTTTGATAGATATAACCATTCTTATGAGCACACCTGTTTGATAAAGCAAAAATTCAAGAAGCTTTTCATCCACAGCATCATTATGCTTTGCGATTCTGTCATTGATGTTTTTATAGGAATTTATCAATGGTTGGAATAAACCTGTAATGCCGGCATCTACACCTTGTGTACCAAGATATTTGCATATTTCTGTCTTGTTTGTTTCAAGATTTTTACTATTACCAAGAAATTCTTGCAAGAATTCTTCAAGTGCTTTTCTGAGATTATCAGCAACATCACGAATATAAATTCCGTCAGAATACTGTTTAAGTGCAATGCAGTATGTTTTATGAGCTTTAGGATAGTCTTTTAGCCATTCTAAAGGTTCCGATACAAGAGCATCATCAAGTTCCTTGGCACCTTTAGGAAATATAAAATATTTACCGTCTTCTTTCCAAACAGCATATTTCAATCTACTAACATCAAAAGCAGAATCTAGTATATTCAACAAAGTTTCTTGTTTTAAACCGTTTTCTCTATTAAAGAGACAGTTTATCAATGCAACATAATGTGCAATAAAATCTTTAAAATTTGATTTATGTTCTTCCAACGCTTCTCTAACTTTAGTTTCATGAGTCGATAGAATATCGCCATAACGTAGTCCGATTGTTTCACAAAACATAGAATATTCATTCTCTGATATGGCATCCCAATCAAAGAAACACATAATATCTAATTCTTTACTACGAGAATCAAAATAATCATCCAGTTTATTTAAAATCAAAGATGTGCAAAAATTTCCTTTAGCTTCGTCAGAAAAGTTAATTCCGAGTTTTTCTCTATAATCCAACCAATCCATAATTATTTCTCCTCAAAAAACTCACATATCTTTTTCTGTGTTAACAGAATTCTGTCTCTTTCTGGTAATGTATCTTCAAGATATAAATAATCAAAACGCTCATAACCAAATGCATTGTTATTCTGCTTTGAAAATTCCGTTTCCATAAAGGTTCTTTTATCTTTGAAAGTCGGGTCATTTGCGTAAATCTTACCCTTTGTTTCAACGATAATAATCTTATGAATCTGACCATCTTTGCGTTTGATTATAAGGAAGTCAGGAGTGTATAAACCTACATAATCCCATTTTCTTCCATTTAGTTTGTAGCACTTAATCTTGAATTCCGTCATTCCTCTGTCGCCGTTATAATAAACTTCAAGACCGAGATTTTCAATTTCATCAAAAGACAATACTTCTTTTAGGAAAGTCTGTTCAAAGCTGCTGTCAGTACGGTAAGGCAGATAATGGAATGACCTGTCTTTGTTTATATGAGAGGTTGTTTGCGCTCTCAACGCAGAAACAATGGCATCGTTACCTGTTTCTATTGCAAGATCAATGAGCTGTTGTGTTTTGGCATCAACCTTGAGTTTACCCTTATCATCCAAAATAATATTTTCAACGGTTTTCTGTTCAGGATAATAATCCTGTGGCTTATCTGTTGATATTTCAGCAGTAAAATTAGTAATATTAAGAAGATTTGCCTCCTCAGGGATACACTCTTCACTTGTATTGAAATCTTCTTTATTGCAAAAAGCTATACGTATATTGGACTCAACAGCGTTTCTGTTATATTTTGAACTGTAATATCTTGAACCGTCTTTTTCGCATGTAATTTTGTCATAAACAGACTTTAAAAGTACTTCATACGGCATAAGCTCATCCATAGTTATTGAACCAAAACCGCCTTTAACAATACCGTATATCCACGAATTAAAGGTCGCAGGTTTTGTGCCACGCTCTGTATTATCGACAGCAATGGTAGTGTTTTCCTGACTCATAGAGAGGTCTGTGGTTTTAATAATATCGCCACCGATATATGCGGAATCAGCTGATAAAGGAATATCTGTTTCAGGCTTCGCTTCTTCGACAACAAGCGTTTCATAATTAATTTTTAACTGATAAAAATCAACCTTTAGCAGTTTAAGATAATTCATACGGTTATAACGTTTCAAGGTTATTCGCTTATCATTACCACTCTCAAACTCTTTAAGAGAAATATGGTGCTGTTGCTGAAGCTGAGTGTTAAGTTTCTCTGCATTAAATTCATTAAGATAAATCAAAGCGGTTTCAAGCATACCTTTAACAACCTGACGTAAGCAACGGCAAGAAGTCTGTAAAACCATATTTTTAGGGCAGTCACCCTCTTGAGAAAGTATGATACCGGTAAGACTGCGGCAATCCCATCCCTCTTTACCAATCTGAACAAGAAGTACTATTCTGATTTTTGAGATAGACTTATCAAGAATATCAAACTGCATTTGACTGTCAGCCGGCATAGGATATTGCTTGTTCCCCTTATGGAATTTAAGGATGGTATCTGTGCTGAAGCCATATTCAGCCACTATTCTTGAAACGAGAGGATATACAACCTCTTCGAGTTTTTCAATTTTACCGCAGTAAATACCGAGCTTAGCAACAAGTCCACCTGCATAAACAGTATCTTTGTAGTTGTCAAGGAATTCTCTGACACCATTTTCAATTATGTGCACACTGTCTGCACTATCAGAAATTTTCACAACAGGTCGTTTTAAGAAATTACCAACACCATCAATCAACGGATAATAGTAAACTATATTTGTAATTTCTACTGTTGCAACGGTGAGTTTATCAACAACATTTATCTTCTCTGCTTTTTCAAGATAAGGTGTACCCGAAAAACCAACAACCGAATTAACAGTTCCGTTCTCTGCCCACTTGTTTACAACCGCACGAAGTTTTATTTCATCGCTTACAGCATGATGCACCTCATCAATGAAAATTGAAAGAGACGGCAATTTACCGATAAGATTACGAAGTTCATTAGCTTGCCTATCTTTGTCATCGTCGCTTTCTTCAAAGAAACTCAACTGTCCATTAGATTCTTGGATTCTATCAAGGATAACCTTTTCAGCATTTGTGACAGCAACTAAACCAAACAACTCAGAAAGAGGTTGATGATTAGCAATTTTCTGAACATTCGGATTCTTAGTTTTATTGGATTTGCTTGCAGTTTTGCTCTGATCAAGCACTTCAAAAGACATTAATCTCTTAATTTCTGTTGCAGCAGGCTCAGGAATAATCCAAGCAGGATTAAAATTCTGAATAGTTCTCAAACTCGGGACAACGGAAGATTTAAGTCCCGACGGTGCAAAAATAATAAAATTATGTGCAAATGCAGAATTTGTAGGTTCATTGATAGCAAAATACAAATCAAGATATATAAAAGCTGCCATCAAATATGTTTTACCTGCGCCCATAGGTAAACTGAAAAGGTAGTCAGTATATGAAACACCATAAAAAGCATCTTTGAAAAACTTATCATAATCAATACTTTCAGGATCACTTTTAATGGCTTTCTCAATTTTATCTGAGACTTGCTCGTTTTTGTCATTTTTAAGGCATGCAAACTCAAGCAACGCAGTAGCAGCTGCATTAGATTCTAAAAAATCACGTGCAGTTTTAGATAACTCTATTTTATTCAGGTCAATAGAATTGAATGCGCCATTTCTGAATAATACATCCAAAGGTTTGCACTCGCAACCTATTTTTAAAAATAGATAAGTCTTAATAGCTGCAATCTGCGCATCACGCATCTGGCCTGTTTTTTCAATGTATTCAATTAAATTTTTGACAGTGCAATCATCTGAATTGTACCATTGATTGCACTTGTTTTCTATCATTTTATAGAACATAATGTTCCTCCAAATTTTAGGTTTTTATATCCTAATAGTGATACATTATTAAGCTAACAAGAATATAAAATTATAACCCCTTATAATATCTCTCTATTAAAGCAGCCATCAACTTACGACGCTCACGAAGAAAAGCATCATAAGAAGACACATTCATTGTTTCAATGCCGTTTGGGATACAGTTTTCTGAGAGATTAGAAACAAGAAGTGTTTCATCCGAAATGTTACCTAAAACAATATTCTTGGTAATGCACTGCTGTTTTGCCTTTGTAAAGTAAACATCAGGAGCATCATCACTAATTGCTTTGTTTACCTGTGTATCAAGATAAATGTAGTTTGCAACCTGATTATATTTAGTCTTATTAGTAACACCATTATTTTTCAAATATGCACGAGGAAAAATATGATGAACATCTCCTGATATTGTAACTAAATCAGAAATCTTTGTTCCATTCATAAGCATTGAATTACAATTCAAGTTTATCTGGGCTGCAATAAAAGTATTAAATGCAGGGCTGTTGACAGAAGATGTTTCCAAATTCTGAGGAAGAGTAACTGTCCAAAATGAATCTGAAAGCGACGATGCTTCTACATCAGCAAGGAAGTTCAAAAAGCCTTTTTCAGCGATGTTTCGCATATCTCTATCCATTACTGTTTCAGGAGAACCAATATAGCGAGATGTAAGTGTTGACATGACAAACCACTTTTGAACATAACGCTTAATCTGTGCATTCGGAATTGTAGGATCATCAAGCAACATAAGATATAGAGTGTACGCAAAATCAAGGGTCATTGCAGAATTAAGTAATTTAGGAGAAATGAAACCTGCTCCCTTAATTGCCATTATGAACTGTGCAAAATTATACTCATTTATAAAATTCTGAATACCCTTATCAAGCTTACGATATGATTCATCAACAATTTCATCACGATATTCTTTTGTTTCGAAATCTCTACCCGAAAGCAAACTTACAAGGTCAGCAAGTTTTCCTCTGCGGAACTGATGCATAAAGGAAACACGAAGCATATCACCATAATCAGGATCATAGATGTCATCATAATCCTTAGCAAGCCATTTAATCTTTGGTGCGTACACTGAGTTCTGAAATTCAGTATCGTGTACTAAATGAGAATAAAACTCGGGTTTAACTGCAAGATGACAGAAATAATCAACAGTTTTTCTGAGCATATTTCCACCATGGGCCGTATCAGCCGCCATTTTTGACATTACAAAGTCTGACTGACTAAGGGCGGTACCTTTGGAATTTATACGAATAAAAATCTCTGTAACTTCATCTATATCAAGAGAATGGTCAAGCTCAATTACACCAATCTGACGATTTGCTATTCCTTTCAGTTTGCTAAGTATTTCAGACAATTCGTCTAAATCGACACCTGGATTAGAATTTGCATACTCATTTTCAAATGCTCTCTGCTTAAAATCATTTGCAAAGATAACAGATATGTCGGGTATCCATTTTTTGTCCTTCAAATGTGAAGCATCCTGAACAGCGAATCTTTTTGTTTCATCAGTTGCAATAGGATTAAAAGCAATTTTTATTCTATCCTTATTAAAGTCTTCATCAAGGACTTCTTTACCGGCAATGGCCGCCATAAGAGCAGTAACACGCTGTTGACCGTCTATGAGAACCTTTTTACCATTAGCTTTTCCGCCGTCCTTCGTCTGAACATCAGGGTTCTTCCAAGTGATAATATACCCTGTAGGATAACCATTGTATAAAGAGTCAATCAAATCTCTTACTTGACTTCTTTTCCACACAAAAGGACGCTGTATTTCAGGTATAACAAAGTCCTCGGCTTCAATTAAACCAAGTATCGCACTAATTGAATATTGCATTAATGTAAATTTTTCACCTGTCATAATTATAACTCCTCCGCCTTAAACGTCGTGTAACCTTCGTAATAGTAGCTGTGGTCAATGCCTTTCATATAAACCTCACGGTCATCAACCTTATCCGTCAAGGCATTTTTAAGAACATATTTGATCTCAAGGTCTTTAATGGGACTGCGCTCCATGGCTGAAAGGTATTCTTCTTTATCAACCTGACTCCAATTCACAACCTTGCCGATTTCCTTTTTGAGGATGCAGTCGAGCCAAATGCGTGTGCTTCTGCCGTTACCTTCACGGAAGGGATGAGCAACATTCATCTCTACATACTTTTCAATGATTTCATCGAATGTTGCCTGCGGCATAGCTTCGATGTTCTGTAATGCAACCTCAAGGTACATAATAGGAGCAAAACGGAAATTACCCTTTGAAATATTTACCTTGCGAATTTCTCCGGCAAAGGGATAGATTTCATCAAAAAGATATTTGTGTATAGCCTGAAGAGATGCAGTCTTACCTGCTTCAAGTTTATCAAGCATACCGCTTTCAAAAAGCTCGACAGCTTTTTTTTTGCTGATTCTTTCTTCAGCTTCTGCAAGCTCGGGAGCAGAAGTAATTCCTAATTTATTTTCAAGTACCATATTGCCTCCAAATTTTCATTAATTAACATTTAAAACTAAAACTGCAACGGCAGCAAGAAGTATAATGCCGATTATAAAAGCAAAACAACCTGCTGGCTTGTGAGATGTCTTCTCAAGTTGAGTATCAATATAAACGGATTGTTCACATATATCGTTTAGCTTAGTTCTTTGAACTTCAGAACGTCTTTTAATTTTTCTGTATTGTGCAAGAGGGTCGTTTGCAGACATAATGCGTGAGTGAAAATCATTAATCCATTGTGTATCTTCAGGTATACACATATTTTCTTCTGAACAATTCGGCTCATGTACAATTTGATTTCTGACCCAACGATAATGCTTTAGTTGTTTTAAATCTTCGTTCCAACCAGATACACAGTATGAGCCATCATATTTTTTAACCATTTCATCTATGTAAGCTGATATACCATGATTGTCGCCGTAAACCTCACTACACAATTTTTCAAGCCTTTTATACGAATCAATAAATCCCATTATTAAGCCTCACTGATTTTCTTCAGGAACAAATTCCATAATATCATCTACACCGCAATTCAATGCAGCACAGATTTTGCCGAGGGTTACAACAGTAACGTTTTCACCTTTGCTCATTTTTGTGATTGTGTAATTGCTGATGTCAGCGACCTTTGCAAGGTCTTTTTTCTTCATATCGCGGTCAATTAAGAGTTTCCAAAGTCTTTTATAACTAACAGCCATAAGTACACCTCATTAAATATAATAATCCATATATTATTATAACACTCCTAAACTGTTATTGCAATAAAAAATAAAGCGAAAGCTACATTCTATGTTAAAATATCTATAATATATTATTGTGCAGTTTGTATATTAAACACTCTTTATAATATAGTGTCAAAAAACGCGAAAAGTAACACAAAAAGTCGAAAGTTCCCTGAAAAAGAACTTTCGACTCATAATTTATTTCTTTTATTATTTTACTCAGTAATTGCTTTTTTCAGAACACCAAGACGCTGCAGAAACATATCCTTTATCTTACCATCAGTGAACCAATCACTCTGTATATCAGCAATCTGATTCAAACCGATTTTCTTAACTGCCTCTATTGCAGCCTCACGCTGTGTAATCTTTCTATCCGATGTCTGACACAACGCACCATCAATAGAATCATATGACAAAAAAGATTTGTTGAAATCCATAAGTGAATATAAGCCTTGTAATTTGTTTGTAGAATTATCAACAAAGAAGCCCCAGTTACCCCAATGACGGTCAGTATTGCCGATAAGATAATCGATTATATTCATCATATAATAAGAGTAGCTATCCTTCTTCAGAACGAACTCAAGCTTATTAATATCTCTGTTTACGCAGTAAATATCAATAAACTCATAAGGCACTATGCTTCTTTCTTCAGAAGTAATTATCTTGCACTTTGACACCTTCAAGCCGTCAAAATAATCTTCCTCATAGGGTACATAGTCTATCTTGAAGCAACCCACAATTTTTGAAGCAAGCAGTTCAGCCTCAACGTCTCGCTCATCGCCATCTTTCATAAGATAGAAGTCTCCGTTCTGACGAACCCAGGCTTTAGGTGCAACACCCGGTGTTCCGACATCACCTGCAACATCTTTGGTCATAATCAGCTCTGAGTTCTGAATTGTTATGTCTTTACCTCTTAAGCTGACATCGGCAAAAGCATCCGAAAGAGAATGATTATAAAGATTCAGTTCACTGAAATCTGTCTTTTCCCCTGCTGCTCTGATCCAGAACACATCAGTAAGAGTCAGACCGTGATAAGATACTGCAATCATAGCTCTGTCTTTATCAGTTACAGCCTGGCTGGCTCCTATTGTTCTCAAAATCTCTTTAGCGTATTTTCTGTCAAGAGTCAGTACTCTCGATGCACACCAGTAATAGAAATTATTAAGGTTATTTACTCTGCTGTCAAAATCATCTGACTTTTCAAGATATAAATTGTAAGGCATAAAGGAAGGATAATTTATGGTGCATCTGCCGTCTTCATAAACTCGTGCAACACGCCTGTCTTTATGCATTATGTCGAAATACTTCCAGCCTTTTTGCATTTTTTCACGCTTGATTTCAATGCCCATATAATCACCCCTTTACATTAATTTCAAGAACATCAAAGAGTATTAGTATTCTTACAGAATTATTATATACTGTTTTTATCATCATGTCAAACTTGCGACAAGAATTTATAAAATAAATTTTGGGCCGTGCGTTAAGCTATACCCTTGATACACAAAATCCGTTATGAGTGCGAAAAACACACAGTTTTATAGGTTTTCGTGTATCATACGTGTATCACGAAGGTAAAAAGTTAAGCCGAAAGCCCCGTGGATAAAGGGCTTTCGGCTTGTTTGTTATTATTCCCACTCGCTCCTCGAAAGAAGAACTTAAACAGTTTTGTATAAGTAATATCTCGCGTGATATACAGAGTGGTTGTATTATACTAAAAATATGGACTGTCTGATTTTTAGTTGCCATAGTGTTGCCGAGGATTGCGTGTTACTATCCCCTGCTACGATTTAATTATAGCATAGCACATGCACAAATTCAAGAGTTTAAACTGATAAACTACAACTTTTAGTGAAGAAATAAAATTCTCATTGTTAAGAATTTATTAGATAGAGACCTGTCTCATTTCTCTTATCATCAAATAAAGCCCGCTATTTGGCACTTTAAATGAATAATAGATTTCTATTCGAATACTTTGGTTTGAAATTCGATATCGGTTCAATTACATATAAATTCTAAATATGTTTTTCAAAACAGAATAAAAGCAATCTTTTATCGCTTTTGAATGATATATTTTATAATAACTATTAATTTCTTTTAATATATCTTTTATCTCAAAATATTTTGAAGCACTCTTAGACAAGGCAACCATCGCTGTTGAAATACACACCGCTATCTTTTCGCTTTTATATTTTGGATAGATATCATTTCTTAATTCATTCACATAATCGACTTTTTCTTTTTTCGAATCAACATCGAATATGACAACAGCTAATCCCGCTGAATAATATTCAGCAAATTCCATCTCTTTATACCTTTCAAATAATCCTTTCAATTCATTCAAAATGGCAATTAGTTTTTCACCTTCAACCATATTTGCATAAACAACTAAAGATCTTCCATATTGCTTATAAATCTCTATTGATTCAGTATATTTGTCAATTAGTTTATCTTGGAATTTGCTAAGCACATCCAGCCCCTCAGATTCATCATCTAGGTTTTCGATGTAATTAAATAAAGCTTTTGCATACTGTACAGCTATATCTAAATCATTATTACAATCAAAAGCATCCTCAATTTTATTCAATATTTTCAGTTGCTCATTTTTATCATTTGTATCAATTGTAGAATTAGCAAGTGTTGTAATATAAGATAACAAAATATTCCTAGAATTATATTTGTTATGTAAATTTAGTATTTTTTCTGCTAATTCATTCTCTTCAGATATGGTGTTCATATATAAAATTTTATTTTGCAAAACACAAGAATATTCAGTTGCTACATTCTCTGAGTCATATTCCAAAACAATCTTATCTGCATTATACATTATCTCCGGATAAACAACCATCAAGTTAATTACGCTTAAACCATTTGCAACTGCTTTTAAATATGATTTCGCTATTTCATCACATTTCCATTCATTTAGTTTATCTTGTAAATCATCCAATATGTCTTTAATTAAATGTCTGTCAGCAGTTTTTGAACTTTGATTGACACGAATCGAACAATATTTAGAAACAAATTCTATTGAGTTATACTTCTCATCTAAAACTTTCTTTGCCTTTTCTACCAATGGTTGAATAGAATCATATGAATCAAGTTTTAAAGCTTCATTTACTAACATTGACATATACTCATGAGCAATATCCTGTGTATCAAACTCGTCAAGAAAGCTATAAACCTCATTTGCCATTTCCTCTATAAAATCAGCAGAAAAGTCAAATACAGTTGCATTTAATAAGAGCTGAGAATAACGCAAAACTGTATTAAGGGTTTTATGATCATTCAATATTGATTTAGCATACACTAAATCCTCGGACATTTCTTCGATGGATATATCTTTTTCAGCTTTATTGATAAGTGTCAAAATCATTTGTTCAATAATTTCATCAGTCTGATTGCTTTCAACTATAGATTTTGCAATTTTCACATACACGTCAATTTCGTCAATTGGTAAATCTATTATAATATTAGCAATAGCTGAAACATAAAAACATTTAATTTCAACTGAACTATTACTTTTTGTTATTTCTTTTATCCCTTCTATATATCTTTTTTTGGTTTCTACATCAATTTTAATAGCAGTAGCGTTATATAATATTTTAGCATAAGCGAGTTCTATTTCCGCATTTTTATGAGATATACAAAGCAACTTATCTATTATTTCATCAATATCTTCTGAATTTTTAGCAACAGAAGACCAATTCAGTAATGAGTTCACATAAACATCTGCAATATCACTACTATTGTATTTTTCTAAAAGTTTATGTAATTCTTTCACAATTTGAAAAATACAGTCATCATCTTTTGCCGATATATTAACTAATAATTGTGCATATTGTATTGCAAGCTCAGGCGATTCTGTTTCTTCAATTTCATCAAAGATTTTCTTTAAATCTTCAGACAAAATATCCATTTCTTCAGATTCATGCACTGCATTAATTAAAAAACCTATATATCTCTCATAAAGCCTATTTGTAGCATATTTATGAACTATTGGTTCGATTTTATGTGCTAAACAAAGAATGTCAAATGACTTATTCATAACTGACGATGCATTAACAAATGTATTTATCAACGAATATGCATCATCTTCATTTGATATTGTATTTAATAGTTGTTCTATCAAAAACTGTACCTCAGACAGTTCAAACCAATCACTTATGCAGCGTTCTAAGAAAGAATAAAAATAATTTTGGCTAAGCAAAGCCGTCAACCACTTTTTTCTTTGAGAAGAACTAAGATTGTAAAAAACCTTTACAAATAAAACTTCACCAATAATATCAGGAACTAATGGACTAACAAATAAATCATCTGTTTCTTTTTCGCACAAATCCTTTAAGAATTCCTTCATTGGCCTTGTGTCTATATGAAAATCCAATTCGTTTTTCAGCAAATCTATATAATCATTTAAGATTTCAATATTAGAAGTTTCAAAATCAACACCCCCAAATGCTGTTGAGAATGCTAAAATGATTTTACCATTTGTAGATATTTTTTTTGAATACTTCTGTTCAATTATTTTTTCACTATGGTCTAAGCAACGTTTAATTAAATCAATCGCTTTCCAATGTGACAAATCATGATTATCTAAATATGCATCTGCTGCAAACAAAAGAAATAGGCAACGTAGGTTTTCCTCAACTTTTCCACTGTCTGCAATACTGGACAAACTTATATCTTTAAGATGGGCTATAATTTCTCTTTTTTGAAATTCTTTTAACTTTTTTTCAGAAAAATCGCTCAATATATTTGAGTAGACTGAATATTGTAACGGATGTTCTTTTAAATTCAAAGAAGTAGGATTATACTCTATTTCTTCAACATCATCACTTTTGTATTTCAACCTACTATACCAAGAATCTATATTACTTTCATTCTTTTTGTATGCTGCACGTTCAATTAATAAGATTCTGATTTTCCCAGTCTGCTTCGATTTACGAATCAAATTAACAAATTGTGCTATTTCATCGACAAACGAACCCGCATAATCAAATATAAATAAGCAGGGTTTAACCAAAGAATAATCACTGTATTTTCTACATATTTTTATTGTGTCATTTATATCTAACCATACAGTATCCCAACCATTTTTCTTATAAAGTGCAGCTAAATACAACGCAAATTTACTCTTACCAATTCCACCATCTCCAGTTATAGACCACAATAATACGCTTCTATCATCATTCATAAATTCATCAAATAAAAACTTTTCATTAGTACGCCCATGAAATGCAATTTTTGGATTTCTATAACTGAATTTATTTTTATAAATCGGCGTAGGAATTATCGCATTACTCACATAATGTTGAAAACTAATTTCGTTTGCAAACTCTTTTATAATTCCATTTTCGTCAAAAACTACGGTAGCTATATTTCCATTGCCAGTTTGTTCTATATTAATATCATGTACTATTTTATCTTTCTTTTTATTGAGCATAGTAGTTTCCTTTTATTTCGCGTTTCCTATTGATGCTGTATTAGAATTTCCTTCTTGCTGGATGTTACCTTCACTTCCAGCAAAAATTTTAGCATCATTATTATCTCCCTGCTGAACAATAGAACTATTACTTTTTTTCTTGTTTATTAATTCAACAATAACCGGAATCATTGAAACAACAATTGTAACTATCGCTTCAATAACTGCTATCGTAACTGTAGTTTCCAACTCAAAATGCAAGCATAAAAGAACAGTTAACAATGTTATTACTATTCCTGTTACGGCAATTATAATAGTAGATATGATTGTTTTCTTTTGCATAATTATTCCTCCATTAGGTTTCACAAGTATACTCTTGCACGAAACATTCATTTTTTAATTTTTTCAACTACTTCTCCAAACAAACGATATTCTTCATATGATTTCACGGGTATTGGCTTGTACTTTTTGTTTGAAGATACAAGCAAAATTCCGTTATCTTTTTGTACGACCTTTTTACAATAACAATTACCTTCATATAATACTATTCCTATATGTGCATTTGATATTTCTTCACAGGCTCTAACCAAAACAATATCTCCATCACGAATATCAGGTTCCATACTATCACCAGTTATTTTGACAGCAAAAGTACATTCTTGGTTGCCCGTTTCATAATCATCCGCATCTGGATCATCGTCCAAAAAATTTCCTGATCCAGCAGATGCAGGCATTGAGAACAATTTTATCGAACGAGTTGTTGGATGAATAATAGTAACAGCTTCACCTTCTTCATTATATTCCCCATCACACAAAGTGGCCAAGGTATTATAATGGAGTTTATCGTGTTTTTTTATAAATTCCATCAAATTGTTAAGTATGTCCGGCAAAACAGTGATGCTATCTATGTCATCCGACAAATCTCCACTAGGAATAACACGTAAGTGTGAGTGATTATTTAACAAGCGCATAATAGACCTTACAGCACTTGACTCTCTATTGTTTTCCAATTCAAGAACTTTATCCATCATTGTATTAGCAGATGGTACCTTAAATGTCAAAAAGCTTTCTAATACACGCCGAGCTATATTAGGATATTGTAAATAATCACTGGTATCACTTGGCGGATTTTTTATGAATTCATATATTTTTTTAAAAAGATATGCATATTCATCATGATACTGACTTATTAAATTATCAATATTAACAAGTGTTGGAGAGTTTTGTATTCTCTGAATAATATATTGATTTGTTTGATCACTAAACATCAATGAAAAATCTTTTAGCAAAGTATATTTATGAGTAAAAATGAAAACTTGCCCGACTTGTTGCGATTTTTCACGAATGTAACCAATAGCATTATAATAAAAGTTAGAATCGAAACTCGAAATCGGATCATCTAAAACGATTATTGTGTTGCTTGCATCTGCTTCAACATCTAAAAGAGTGTTAAAGAAATAGATTAATGCAATAGCATTTTCTTCACCCTTACTTAAATTAGTAGCTTTTTTTCCATTTCGTTTAATTTGATAACCCAAATCTGAATTGGTAAAAACGAGTTCAGATCTTCCCATAATAAAAGCAATATCACGATTGATTGCATCAGCAGGAATCTGTGAATTTCGTATTTCTTGCTCTAAAATTGTAATTTTATCTTTCAATCTGTTTAATTCTTTAGTTTTAGATTCAATTTCACTCGCTTTATCATCCAATTTTTTCTCATATGATTTTGTTTCATCAAAAAAGCGTGACAAAAGGTGTCCCTCGATTTTAGTTTGAGCTTGTTTTATGCTTTCTTCAAATTCCGATGTTTTTTGATTATGACATTCTATTAACTTTAATATTTTTTTAAAAACATCATAATCAAAAGTCATTTTATCAACTATATCAAAAAATTCATCGACAAAACTATCGTTGAGCATATCACCCTTTTTCTTATTGAGTATATCAATTATTTCAAGAATATACTGTTTATATTGATCACAAAGTTCATTACCTTCCTTGTAGAGAACAGAATATGATTGTTGTAATTCAGTATACAGTAAAGATTGATTCGGTAAATCAGTCATAATTTTTTCAAACTGTTGATATTTCTTACGTAGCAATTCAATTGCACCAACAATTTTATCAGATAACTCTTTATACGATTTATTAAAGTGATCTCTAAGCGCCTCTAATCTATAATCAGGTATTTGGCTGCCACAAAACAAACAAATACCATACTCCGATTCTTCATGTAATTGCAAGCCACGCTCCACCCAACTGCTAACATCAGGGTTTTGTTTTAAACTCTCTATTGAATTATTAACCGGAGTTTGACTTAAAATATCAGATATATATTGTTTAACAGTGGGTTGTATCAGGGAAACCTCAAACAACGGGATAGTTGCCAGTCTTTGTGCTCGCACAGCCGCCAATGCAGCTTGGTAATCAAATAATGAAAGTTCTTTTCTATGTGTTAGTTTTTGATAAGATTTATAAAATGCATTCTTGTTATATGCACTAGTATACATAGCAGCTTCTCTTATCTCTCGAGCTTTTGAAGTTTTGAACTGTTCAAAATCTTTATCCAATATTTCATATTCAGATGTAACAGCCTTTACTTTAGCGTCTTGTTCCTTAAATTCAATACGCATTCTTTTTGCATCGGCCACCTTTTCAGTTTGTTCTTTACCAACAGAAAATATATGTTTCACAGCATCTACATTGCTTATATTCTCATTAATATAATTTTGATGAAAAACCTTAAAGCGGCAAGGAATCGCAGCTATTCTGTTTTGATTGATGTAAACATTATCAGAAGGCGTACTCTCAAACATTAGAGAGAATGTCGTTCCCTCCTCAGATATTGATCCAATTTCTAAATCCTTGTAAAAATCACAAAGAGTTGTTTTTCCACAACCGTTCCACCCATAAATCAAATTATACTTTTTAAAAAGCTTACAATCATCTTCGTCCCATTTATAGTCTTTAAAAAAACGATAATTTTTTAATTCTTTGATTTTTCGAAGCGAGTACATAATCATATCCTCCATTTTTGTTCATCAGGCATTAAAAGTTTAATTTTGCTTTTAAACATCACGCGCAGATTAACTGCAACGAATTTAAAATAATATTCTCTTTTTAACGAAACGAAACAAATCACATCACATGTATTATTGTACAAGGTTGTCCAATATTAGGCAACCTTGTTTGGTTTTAATACCCTCTACTTTTTAAAGTCAACTCACAATAACTATAAATTATTTAGAGTTGATAAATTGCAGCTATAAAATTTGTTTAGAGGAGTTAAGAAAATGATAGATGTGGAGAAAATTTTCTATAACGATACAAATATATTTACAATTTTTGTCGTAGAACAAAGATTTGTTATTGGAAGAGGACATGAATATTTTAATAAATTTATTAACACTCAACATTTCTTCGATTCGGAAAGAAAGCTTAAACAATTTTACAATAAAACTATTGATAAAATTCAAGGCAGTGTAACTCCTGTCTCAAAGAGTATTTCTAATATTATGACAGGGAACTATATTGCTTCTATTGCAGAAATAATAACATCTCTGTGTAAACTTTTTACAGTAACAGAACATCAAGCGGCCGGTCCACAAGTCATTGATCCTATTATAATAAAAGAAGGTGAAGTGACTAAAAAATCGCTCAGTAAGATTATTAATATACACAAAGATAGTATATTAAGACCAGCAATAATTGTGCTATTAAAAGACAACAATTTTGATAGAGCCAAAGAACTATTATCTGGTTGTCCAAATGGTATAAACGTAAAAATGATACGTAACAGTGGTGAAGAAATTACATATAAAATAATTAACTGCGGTGCTGACGATGTCCACTCTTTTATTGACGCTTATTCCGAACAATGTTATAGCACGTGTTCAAATACAAAATTAGAAATTCTTACAAACACAGATTGGGTAGAGAATCCAATTGTTTCAAAATTTAGTCCTTTACTATTTAGATACAGATCTAATTTGCTAATGGACCAAAAGGAAGGTATAAGTTATCAATTGAATAAAACATTATATGATATAACACACTATAAAACAAACAACGATAAAGACGATATATTATTGAAAAATATGGAATGTGTAGCACGCTTATATAAAGTGTTTTGCAACGATTATGGTGGTTATGATCTTGTTGAAGCAAAAAAATTAGCTCTTTCGCTAAATAATGAAATTCTTTTAGCGCAAGTATATAAATGCGCAGATTTACTTCCATCATGTTCAGATAGTGAAAAAATGAATATGTATAGCGATGCCTATTCAATATTTAAAAAGAACAAAATGGAAGATCATGCTATTTATACAAAAAACAATATGTTGATTGAACAGTTTTATTCAAGCCATGTTATTACAGAAGAATTTCACGCTTTGTCAGTTGAGGCAATAAATAATGTTCCTGGTATGGTTGGTTTAACTCACATATTTAATAATGTTGGTGTGGCTTATTTATATTGCGGACGAGCAACAGAAGCAATTGAAATATTCAACAAAGGTTTGCAGTACGTAAAATACCAAAATAGAGTTGTGCAACAACTAGCACTAGAAAGCAACAAGCTAATAGCTGAAAGTTATTCGTTTTGCAAAATCGATGAAAATCGTATTAGGTTGCTGATGAGACAAATATTTGACGCAATGGGAACTACTCGTTTACCTTTCTTGTCAGCAGATTATATGTTAAATGTTCTATCAGTCGCTTATCGTCAGAATCCCTCTTTCGGTTTAGAACTTTGCAACACATATCCGGTGGAGAATTTAATTAATGCATCATTTGAGCGTAATTTATTATGTGCATCATATAGAATACTTCAGATGCAGTATCTTGCTGCACACTATAATAATAAATTTCCTTTACTATATCGTTGCAACATACCCAACATTGCCGATACTTCCAAAGGTAAAAGAAAAGAATTTATATTAAAATATGGTTATAATCTTTTTGACTTTAGCACTTGGATGTAGATATCATAGAACATGCCAATAAAAAGCCGTTTATTGTTGGGTGTTCTACATGATCGGTGTATTCTTTTACACATTCATAAAAACTATGATTTTTGTTTAAAAGTACAGCTTTAAAAGCTAAATCAAAACCATCGTGTTGTTCTATTGTTGGCATTGAATTAATTTCAAGAAAATAACAGTCATTAAGCGACAATGGACGTTTTATAATATCTTCTGTTAATTTATTTTCTTGTTTTAGACGTACATCTATGCGAGCATATGTATTTATATTAAAAATTTTAAAAAAATTCAGTATTTCTTCTTTCGTTTTCTCTTCTATCTCAAAAAACTGCAATCTTGTAAGTCCAGCATCTTTTTCTTTAGTTTTTTCATCGTAAATCCAATTTGGATCTGATGTTTTAGGAAAATACAATGTAGGAGGTAATATATCAATTTCATTTGATAAAAAGTTAAATGCTACAGGAATTGTGACGTCGTATCCTGGTATGAATTCTTGATATATACCATCTATAGAAAAATCTTTAAAGCGTTTTTTTTCGATTCCTATACTGTTTCCTAAGTTTACTGGTCTATAAATGCCGTAAGAGTTTATTTCATTCAAAAATTTTGGCGTTTGTAAACCCGCACCAATCGCAATATAATTGGATATTTTTTTATTTTCAGTTGTAAGTATTGCAGCAGCATCGCAAGGTATGCACGGGATTTTCAGAAAACTGCAAATCGATGGTACTAACCCCATTGTTGAAAGTTCTTTGCAGCCGCTGTTAAGATTAATTACATAATCTATATTTGGTAGTGAATGATTACTGGCCTTTTGCATAAATGTTCTAACGTCAATTATGTAGGGTAAACATTTTATTTCATAGACGGCATTTAACCAACCTGTTAGAATTTTTTCTTTCCATATTAAAAAATGATCAAAACCTTCTGCATCTTCTTTTTCAAAAATATAGACAATTGCAATTGTTTTGCCGCTAAGTTTATTTAGAATTCTACACGTGTCTTTCATTTTAATACCTCCATAAGCTCTTTATTACTATATTATCAACTCTAAATAATTTATAGTTATTGTAAGTTCCTACTCTATCCTCCCCAAAATTCTGATAAAATGATTTTGCGAACCCATTTTCAAAATTTCGAGGAGAGTGATCAAATGAAATGCATTAAAACTGCAAGCGATGAGTTTTTGCAAATCATCCAATCAACAAAAAATCTATCCGATAAAACGGTACTAGCCTACCGTTCGGACCTAAATGATTTTCAGGCGTTTCTGCAAGATAAAGAGCTTGATGAAACGGTTATCCTGAAATACGTTATGATGTTATCAAAAGAGCGAGGACTCAAAGATAACACCGTTTGCAGAAAACTGATAACACTAAAAATGTTTTTCGGCTTTCTTTATGAGCAAGGTTATACCAATGTCAACTACTACCAAAATCACCACTTCCGCTATAAGAAAGAGCGAAGACTGCCCAAAACTTTAGCGGTGAAAGAGACATCAAAACTGCTTGCTCATCTTACTGACTGTGCCGCAAAAGAGTCAACAGAGTTTGAAAAGTGGAAGAACATCCGCAACCTTGCTTTAATTGATGTGCTTATAAGTACCGGGATAAGAATAGCCGAGGCTTCTAACATATCTTTGGGTGATATTATCCACTCAGAACGGACAATTCTCATTCACGGAAAAGGGCGAAAACAAAGGCTTATTTATATATCATGTAATGAAACCTGGCACAACCTTACGCAATGGTTAAAAGTGCGCAAAAGCAGGCCGACAAACACGGATAAAATATTTGTTAACCGCTTTGGTGATCAATTGAGCATTCATGGTATTGAGTACATATACAACTCTGCCAAAAAGGCATGTGGTATCAACGAGAAATCAACTCCGCACTACTTACGGCACACATTCGCAACAAATCTTCTTGCGAACGGAGCTGATTTAAGGTCGGTGCAGGAGATTCTAGGGCACAGCAGTGTGGCAACTACAGAAATATACACCGAGGTGACAACCAAACGCAAAAAACAGGTTCTCAATAAATACAATTACAGAAATAAGCTATAAACACCCTCTTTATTTATACAGTCTCTAAAACGACAAAAAGTAACACAATTTTTTTGATTTTTTAAAAAATTTTTTAATCAGCCAAACCGGCACTAAAAAGCACAGGTAGGGAGCAAACTAACTGAACCCTGTGCTTAATGCTACTCAGATGTGAAGTGGTAGCTGTCAACAAAGTTTACTGAACAAACGAGGAACAAGACATCGAAGAACGATCACTGGTCTATAATCATTCCGACGAGCACGCAGCTTCGTCCCCAATATTCTCGCAATAGTTTCGATTAAGTAGCTATTCAGTAATAGAGTATACTAAAAGATTATTTAATATCAACATATGTGTGCTTAAAACTTAATTTTAGAGGTTACAAATTTAATAATATAAATGAACTGTACCCATTGTGAAATTAATCACGCAGTTGGTACAGCCCATTATTTTATGCTTTTACAACAAATTAATATAATTATCTAAAATAGGTGTTTTACATTATTATACGAACAACACTATGAGAGGGCTCTTGCAAATTCATCAAACTCATTCAGCGTATACATTCTATAATCAATAAATTTAACTTCATCGGAAGGAATATACGGAGCATATACATTGTACTCTGTATTATATAACAACTTGCCTTGCCAAAGCCTTAATGGTTCGTATGTATTTGTCTGAAATTCTTTGATAGTTGAATTTTTTACAGGTACTAAGAAAAGAATTACTTCCTCATCTTTTTCCATTACCTTATACCCACTTATACGTAAATCCAGTATCTTACTAGATTCATTTATATATGAGTATTCACCAAATTTTTCTAGCGCAATTGCTTTCGATAGACTTCCAGAACTAATAAAACCACCCAATTCTTTTACAAAAATTTTATTTCCTTTTTGTAAATTGCCCTTATAACATTGTTCAATTAATATATTAGATTTTGTAAATACAGTACTACCATCCAAAATCGTTTCTGTTGATACTACTTTTCCTCGAACAACATTTTCTGCATTTTCATATATATCTTTATCATTTATATAAGGTGCTGCCATACTTGCTATACCCATTTCTTTTTGAATTGAATTTTTATGTTTTGATTGAACATTTTCAGTTACATCAAATGTATTTAAATTAAACGACAATGTCATTATATTTGATGTGCAAGCACAAGTCACTATTATAAATAATAAACTAAAAACAGTTATAGCGATTTTTTTCATGGATTATAACCTCCGTATAAATAATTCACACCATTACAATCGTCATTTTTAGGTTCAGTCGCTGTACATACGTCTGCATATGGATACATTAAAACAGATGAATTTGATGTATGTGCAAGTCCAAAAGCATGACCTATTTCATGTTCGATCATAGCCTTTTTTTGAACTGTAGTCAACTTATATGTTCCTGTATCACAAGTGTTTGTTGCAAGCTCTATTTTCGCCCAAACCCAGTTAGTAGGTGTTGAATGTGGAAAAACCTGCACAGAATTTGCTCCAGTTCCAGTGTACAAAGATGTTAGTCCATACACCCCATTACCTAAGTTATTAGATGCATAAAAATCAATAACGGATGATGATTTTGTAGTAGTACTCTTAAACCAAACACTTGTATAAGTACCACAACCCTCTGACCCTGTATGACACCAGGCATACATTGCGTTTTCGACTCTTGATTTCCAAGTTGAATTCAACGAGGTTGTATCATACCAATAATAGCGTGTAAGATTTCCAGATTGACCAACTCCATTAATCATTTTGCTGTTATTCCATGTACTGTAGGCACTTGCAGATAATCCAAAAACAGATATAGATGAGCAGATTATCAAAAGAGTCAACAACACCGAAATAAATTTTTTACTTAATATTTTCATAATATTAAACCTTTCTTTAAAGTAGTTGTAAAAGCACATTTACATATTAGTTTAATTTAACGTGTCAAGATAGCGCTATTAGTATTTCGATTGATTTGTCTTCATATACAACTATTAATTCATCTGATATATCAACAATATTGATAGAATATACACTTCCTATTATTTTATTGTTATTATAACTTCCTGGGAAATCTGTAGTTTGTCCAAGAAATTTATCTGGTTCTTTTTTTTCCCCATTAATATAAGTTCCCGCAAAATTGTCATGGTAATATTTTATGCCGTTGTACTCAAGCCACTTCCAATTTCCTTTGTTTTTTTCTATATCTTCTTTTATTGCTTTATAGTTACCGCTTGCTATGCCAATGTTGTTTGAAATAGAGTGTTCCGTATTGTTGTTAGAAACTATTTCTCCTGTTGTTACTTTTAAGACTGTTGTGTTAATATTGCTGTTAGACATAGAATTAGTTAGATTAAATACTGAAGCTAATAATACAACGATAAGCGTAGCAGCGATCAAAGATACTTTGTTTATAGGAAGCTTTTTATCTTTTATAGGTTTTGCTAAAGCTTCGTATACGAGTTCCTCATCAATTTCATTTATAGCATCATATATTTTTTTATTCATCGATTACACCTTCTTCAATAAGATATTTTTTTAGATTGTTTCTTGTTCTGAAAAGTATTACGGATACTGTTTTCTCCTTGATGTCGTAAAGTTTTGAAATAGTGCTTATTGAATCTCCAAACCAATATCTTCTCACAAAGATTTTTCTTGCCTTTTCATCTTGTTTCCAAAGAAATTTACTAATAGCTTCACTTAAAAGTTTAGTACATAAAGTATCGTCAATTTCTCCGTTTCCAGAAATATAATCTGTTAATTCATTTAGTGAAATGAGATATTCGCTGTTTCTCTTTTTAGCAGTATTATGTTTAAGTTTATTGATTGCATTATTCTTTGTGATTTTACATACATAAGATGACAAGTACTTTGGTTTTTCCGGCGGTATAGTATTCCATAATGTCATATATGTATCGTTCACACATTCTTCTACATCTTCAATCTGATACAGAATGTTTCTAGCCACTGTGAAGCACAGTTTTCCGTATTTGTTTCTCGATTCCTCAACTGCCTTTTCATCACGGTCGAAGAATAGTTTTATGATTGATGCATCTGTCATTTTGTCCTCCTTTCAGAGCTCTCATATATATAGACAACTTTTAAAGGTAAATACTACATTATTTTCTTAATTTTATCAAATTTTTGTTTTTATATATAAAAAAGCATGGCTGAAAAGCCCTAATTCATTTATCTATAGATAAGTTTGATTAAGAGAATTTCTCTCACCCTTGCCTGAATGTTTTCCATTCTCTGTACCCACTCCCATTGGTTGTGCTCTTTCAACTCTTCAGTGATGCCTTCATTTTCTTTCATCTGTTCAACAAGATTATCAAACATATTACGAGCTTGCTCATCTATGTCAGCAAGGTAAGAATGCAGTTTTCCACTCATAAGCAGTGAATCATATACTTGTCTCTTATTTTTCTTGAGATAATCTTCGTGCATTCTCCCCCACCTGCCGATTGGTCGGTTGTCTTCAGGCTCCTCGTCATCACCAGCGATGAAATAATAATCACCTATCAGTTCATACTTTATTCCTGTTCTTTCGTCTGTTTTATACTTGGGTAAATTCATAATTTTGTCCTCATCTTTCTTTAATTTTTTATATTACGGAGCTGTTCTATAAGCCGTTTAAAACAGCTCCGTATCATTTCATTTTATCGTTCCCAGCCGCCTCGATTACGCTTGCGAGCTCTGCGGCTTTCTCTTTCAAGCTCCGTTGCTTTATCAACGAGCTTGTCAACCTCTTCATCACCGAAAACTTTTCTGAGAAGTCTGAACTTCAGTACATCTCCGACAAGCTCTTGATTTTCTTCACGAAGGTAATCGTTATCTTTGTACAAATCATTCACTTTTCTTTTATCAAGTCCTGCTCCTACCTTCATACCGAACACGCGGGATTGAAGCTCCATACACTGCTTTGCCAAGCCTTTCACAAGACCAATCAGCTTATTAAAAAGCGGCTCAATAAATTTCGTCTTGTAAGTTCTGGCAGTCATCAGTGGCGGAGGTTCAGGCAATTTGAACTCATCCTGCTCATAAAAATCTTCTGTCAGTTCATCTATGTTCACTTCGTACTTCGCAAGTGATTCATACTTTGCTGTCAGCTCTTCGACTTTGACATTGAGCTCCTCTGTCTGCTGAGTTAGCTCCTCAACCTCTTGCTTACGCATTTTCTTTTCATAATCGTAAACTGACAAATGCTTTTCGTGTGTGCCCTTCTGCTCCCACTGGACGCTGTGACGATTCATAACTTCTTCGAGAGCTTTCTTTTCGCTTTCAACCCACAAGCTCCATTCAGTTTCCTGTCTTGACTTTCCTATGAAGCCTTGGTTAGCGAGAGCTTGCTTGAGTGACACTCTTGTATCAAGTCCTCGTTTACTTTCAGTAGTGAACGGTACAAAGTCAATGTGAAGATGCGGTGTAGCTTCATCCATATGAAGGTGAGCCGAGAAAACATACAAGTAAGGATTTCGTTTCTGAAACTCACGGTAATACTCATCGAGTATTCTTTCGGCCAGCTCACCCTCAGGAGTTTTTGCGTTGGTGTCATCGCAGTTACCAATCTGAATTATGATTTCGTGAAAAATTTTTTCCTGTCTGCCTGTTCTGATTTTCTCGTAGTAATTTTCGATTCTTCTGTCGGCTCGTTTTTGTTTTTCGTTATATGTTTCAAGTGCATAATCAAACAAGTAGTGATACACTTCTTTTATATCTATGTTGCAGTACTCGGTGTTCAGATGAGTTCTTTGCGGGTCAGTGTTCTTTGCATTAAACTCTCTGCTGTTGTGATTGACCGAGCCTTTGCCTACCATTACGCTTATCGTTCTTCTAATAGAACCACCTTGCCTTTCGTCTTTTATAATCTACAAACCTTATAAATAGTTCTGTTACTCTTGTCAAGAGTAACGCAAAAGCACTTTTGACTACTTGAGTATTCAAAAGATGCTATTGCGCCCTACGGGGTAGGAAAACCGCATATTTATTTTCATTAATATGCAGTTTTCCGTGTCAACCGTGACAACCGTGACGACCTCTGTGGTAGTGGCAAATAAGTTGTCACGGTTGACACACATCTCTATGCTTTATACGGATTAATTTAAATTCTAATTGCATTCCGATGTTGCGGTTTTATTTTTAATTTCATTAAAACTATTGCAATGCTCTTGCGTTTCGGTTATACTATCATTACAGTTTTTTTGATAGTGACTGCTCTTCATCTGCGCCAACAGATGGGTTAAGAGTAGTCATTTTCTTTTTATCTTCTAATCGCATCATCTCCTTTCAGACCATCTAAAAGAGTTGCTATGTGGTCGAGCACATTGAGAAATTCTTCTGTGATATCTTCGCATTTTTCAAATCTATTCAGCTCTGAATAAATCTCTGACATTTGATTTTTAAGTGCTTTGTACACTCTCGGATTACCCACAACTTTGACCTCTTGTTGGAGTGCTCTTTTAATCAGATAGTCTTGCTTTGTGTGCCCTGAGAGTTTAACAAACTTATCAAGTTGTTCTGCTTCTTCGGGTGACATTCTGAAAGCAACTGTTTTGTTTCGCCAACGGTTATGGTCGTCATAATTTTTTGCTGACATTTAACTTACCGCCTTTCTGAATCCGCTTAATTTGTCCGCCATATCATTCTGCGCCGACGGGAAAAGATGAGCATAATTATATGTTATGTTTATACTTTCGTGTCCCACCCTATCTGCAATCGCTACTGCTGAGAACCCCATATCTATCAGTAATGATATGTGTGAATGTCTTAAGTCGTGGATTCTTATTCTTTTGATATTTGCTTCCTTTGACCCTCTTATCATTTCGTGCTGAAGATAACTTTTAGTAATATCAAAGATTCTGTCATCGGGTTTTAAATCATATAGCTGACTTTGATACTCTATCATTTCTTCACACAAGAAGTCAGGCATTTTTATCACTCGGTTACTCTTCGCTGTTTTCGGGTCAGTAATGACATCTCTGCCATCTATCCTTTGATAAGACTTGCTTATTGATACGGTACTCTTTTCAAAGTCAAAGTCCTTTGGTGTGAGTGCAAGTAGCTCCCCTACTCTCATACCGCACCAATAAAGCATTTCAAATGCGTAGAATGATATGGGCTTGTCCATCATCGCTTCCGAAAATTTCTGATACTCTTCCTGTGTCCAAAAGAGCATTTCTCTGCTTTTGGATTTACCCATATTGCCAACCTTTGCAGCTGGGTTTGAAGATAAACCGTAGAACTTTACTGCATGATTAAATAGTGCACTAAGTTGATTGTGAACCGTTTTAAGATAGACCGGAGAGTACGCCTTTCCGTTTTTATCTCTGAGGTTTATCATCTCATTCTGCCAAGCGATAATATCCTTTGGCTGAATATCACAGATTTTTCTTTCACCGAAGTACGGTAAAATCTTAGTTCGCATAATATGTTCTTTAGTGTGCCAAGTGTTTTCTTTAATACGGTTCTTTGTGTCGGCGGTATAGACATCAATAAAGCTTGCAAGGGTCATATCTAAATCAGATGTAACCTTATTCATCTGTTCACGCTCCCATGCCAACGCTTCCCTCTTTGTTTCGAAGCCTCGCTTTTGCGTTTGCTTCCTTTCCCCTTTCCAATCAGTATAGCGATACACTGCTCGCCATGTGTTGTTTTTAGTATCTTTGTATACTGCCATAAATTAATCCTTCCTTTCTTCTATTGTGCCGTAGCAAAGTTTTTTCATAAAATAGTTTCTGTTGACTCGCCCCGATACGGTAATATACCCTTTCGCTTTGAGTTCCTCATTCAGCTGACGAATTATCTTGTACGCATAAGCCTCAGATACATCTAGCTCTGCAGCTACTTCATCAGCTCTCATAAAATTTTTGGTAGACATCACATCACCTCCTTGTTATTTTGTTTGAACTTAAACCGATTTGTTTAACTGTATTATACTAAACATTTTTGTTTATGTCAACCCCCTCCAATTATTTCTCTTAAACTTATTTGTTTATATTATCTTGACAAACTTAAACATATATGTTAATATTCAAAATGTAATACATATTAGGAGTGATAACTATGGCAATTGGCGACAGAATTCGTTTTATCAGAAATCTGCGTGGAATTACACAAAAGATGCTCGGTATTGAAATCGGATTTCCTGAAAGAACAGCGGATATCCGTATGGCTCAATATGAAGCCGGTACAAGAACACCTAAAGAAAATCTTGTTGAAGATATTGCCCGTGCATTAGATGTTTCTACTTTTGCTCTTGATGTTCCCAACATTGAAAGTCAGATTGGTATTATGCATACTTTATTTGCTCTTGAAGACACCTGCGGTTTTCAGATAGGCAAACTTGACAATGAGGTTTGTATCAGACTTGACAGAGATAAGGGTATGCTTCTCAATGATCGTTTTAATGCTTGGTATAAGGAATATGAGAAGTTCAAGAATGAAGAGATAACCAAAGAGGATTATGACCAGTGGAGATATACTTATCCTGAGGTTGAGGTTAAGAGGACGAAAGAGGATTTGGATAAGTTGCGTGAAATAAAATAATTAATACTTGCTATATTCATTTTTTGTGGAGTGATATAAATGAAAAAATCAGATATCTTTTGGCAAACATATTTAAGTCTTGAAAAAGAAGCATTAGAAGTTTCCAAATACATTTTCTTTACAGACGAAATAATTATAAATAGCAAAGGAACGACAAAAGTTCAGTCTTGTAACACTCAACTTGAAACTTTTTCACCGCATATTGCCGATTTACTTGTTCGCTGTTGTGTACAAATAGAAGCTATCTCAAAAGAACTATACTTCGACAATGGTGGAACAAAACAAAGAGGTGACTCCAGCATATTATTTGATGAGGATTGTTTAAAACTTATTGACATCAAATGGCAAACGCATAATAAAGTTGTCCTTGTTGTTACCCCTTCCTTTAATTTTAGTAAAGAAGAAAATCGAATTCTTAAACCTCTAAAAGAAGCTCATAAAAGACAAGGAACACTTTGGGAAAAAGCTTATCAAGCAGTTAAACATGATAGATATTCTTCTTTACATAAAGGTACTGTTAAAGCTTTTTTACACGCCTTGGCTGCACTCTATTTATTAAACATATATTATCGCAATGATTCTTGGACAACAAAATATCAAGACATATCAAAAACCGATTATAGTTTTGGTTCCTCGATATTTGCTGTTAAACCACCATTCTCAGATCAACTCTGGTATGGTAACAACCCAATCATTAGCGAAAGTCCTTTCGTTTTTAAATACAAAGATAGTGATTATCAACGCATTTCAAAAATCCAAGAAACAGAAAACAAGGCACTAAATGAATTTTGGAATAAACAACCAGAATTAAGAGAACAAGCATTTAAAACACAATTAGCAAAAGCACTTGAAAAAGAAAAAGCTGATCCAAAACAAAGAGTTATGCCTATATGGGAATTGGCAAGATATAGAATTAACAAAAAAATACCAACCAGTTTACCTTTCGAAGAAAGAAAAGAACTCTTAATTAATAGCGAAGAGTGGAAAGGTTGGATCCACCAAAACAACAAACATCTTGATGAAAATGAAATAACTGAAGATAATATTCAAGATGAAATTAATATTGTTGCTACACGCTGGGGAATGGAACTAACAAAAAAATATCAAAAAATGGAATGGTTGCCACTAGCCTTAAATAGTGCTATTTGTAATGTTTATATACCTTAAGTGTCTTCATAACAAAAAAAGAGCTAACTGACTATCAAAAATCAGTTAGCTCTTAAATTTTTAGAATAATACTTTTTGTTGCCAAAACGTTGCCATTTCGACTTGAAAAGTCTCACAAAGCCCTATTTTACTGGGGTTTTGACGACCTTCGCATCATTCCCACTCAATAGTTCCTGTCGGCTTCGGAGTTAAATCCATAAGCACACGGTTAATGCCCTTAACCTCGGAAGTTATACGAGCAGTGATATGGTGAAGAACGGCATAAGAAATCTCTTCGATAGTCGCAGTCATAGCATCCTTAGTGTTTACGGCACGGATGATAGCAGGCCAGCCTTCATAACGGCTGTCATCTTTAACGCCTACGCTCTTCATATCGGGTACTACCACAAAATACTGCCATACCTTTTCAGCAAGACCGTTTTCAGCAAATTCTTCACGAAGAATAGCATCAGCCTCACGGAGTGCATCGAGACGGTCACGGGTAATAGCGCCGAGACATCTTACACCGAGTCCGGGGCCCGGGAAGGGCTGACGGTAAACCATTTCGTGTGCAAGACCGAGAGCTTCACCTACTACTCTTACTTCATCCTTATAAAGAAGCTTAATAGGCTCTACAAGCTCGAACTTGAGGTCTTCAGGAAGACCGCCTACATTATGATGAGACTTAACAGCCTGTTTACCCTCTGCCTGCTTTACACTTTCGAGAATGTCGGGATAAATAGTACCCTGTGCAAGATAAGAAACGCCTTCCAGCTTTCTTGCCTCGTCAGCAAACACTTCAATGAATTCTTTACCGATAATTTTTCTTTTAGTTTCGGGATCAGATACTCCTGCAAGAAGATTAAGGAAACGGTCTGTAGCATCTACATAAATAAGATTAGCATCAAGGCCCTTCTTGAAAACTTCAATAACGTTTTCGCTTTCATTCTTACGCATAAGTCCGTGGTTTACATGAACACACACGAGCTGCTTGCCGATAGCCTTGATAAGAAGAGCTGCAACAACTGATGAGTCTACACCGCCGGAAAGAGCAAGAAGAACCTTCTTATCCCCAACCTGTTCGCGAACGGCCTTAACCTGCTCATCGATAAATGCATCCGCTAACTCTTTGGTAGTGATGCGTGCCATAGTCTCAGGTCTTACATTTGAATCCATTTTAATTCCTCCCGTTATTTATAACAAAATTTGCTTATCAGTTAGTGTAATTATCGAAATAACCCTGAACAAGAACTACAGGTGTACCCTTATCGCCAGAACCGCTGGTAAGGTCACAGAGTGAACCGATAAGATCTGTAAACTGTCTGGGTGTAGTACCCTGCGATGCCATATTACCGACAAGACTTTCTTCACCCTTTTCAGCAATCCTCTTAGAAATAGCTTCCTTAAGAGCATCACCTGTGAGACCGGCGAAATCGTTGTCAGCGAGATATTTAAGCTTGAGCTCGTTAGGAGTACCTTTAAGACCGTCTGTATATCCGGGTGATACACAGGGGTCAGCAAGTTCCCAGATTTTTCCCTGAGGATCTTTGAATGCACCGTCACCGTAAACCATAACCTCGATATTCTTACCTGTCTTCTCGATAAGAAGCTCCTGTGTTCTGTTTACGAATTCATTACAGTTTCTCGGGAAAAGCTTTACTGTATTCTCAGTAGATTTGTTTGAACCTAAAAGACCGAAGCTTTCATTAAAGCCGTTACCGTCCACTGATGAAGTAAGAATCTCATCGAGACCGTACACCTTCTTTGCACCTGCTGCCAGGAGAAGTCTCTTGGTACGTGCTCTGGTATGAATGTCACAGTTAAGAATGCAGTCAGTGTAATCAAGAACAGCCTTAGCCTGGTTAGCAAAAATAACCTCGCACTCTGCACCGCATTCCTTTATGAGAGTTGAATAATATTCTACATAGTCAACACCTGTAAACTCATGCTTGTTTTCGCCGAAAAGTTCACGGTATTTTGCTTCAGTGAGTACATCACTGTAGGGATTTACGCCTGCTTCGTCGAGCTGGTCATAGGTGAGAAGATGGTTACCTACCTCGTCACTGGGATAGCTGAGCATAAGAACAATTTTCTTACAACCCATAGCGATACCACGAAGACAGATAGCGAAACGGTTTCTCGAAAGAATGGGGAAGATTACACCTACGGTTTCACCGCCGAGCTTTTCCTTTACATCCTTAGCGATAGCTTCTACAGAAGCGTAATTACCCTGTGCTCTCGCCAGAATAGACTCTGTAACTGCCACAACGTCCTTATCACGAAGTGCGAAGCCTCCACTTTCAGCAGCTTCAATAACGCTGTCACAAACGATCTGAGCAAGATCATCACCTTCACGGATGATAGGACAACGGATACCTCTGGATACGGTACCTACTTTTCTTTCCATTGATACATTACCCCTTATTTAATAAGACTTTTGGTAAACTGATAAATTTACACTATATTCTATCACTATAAAAACAAGAAATCAAGTATTTCTTTAATGTTATTATTGGTAAAAACAGATTTTTTTTACATTTTACAAAAAGGTAAATATACGAAAGTTTATTTTTAGAAAAATTCACAAAAAGAGAAAAGCACAGAAGTAACATAAGCTCCTGTGCCTGATACTGTTAAACTGTGTAAATCAAAAAGAAAAACTACGCCTGTTAATCACCTTTCGTCTGAGTGCACAATGCCGCTCCGGTGTTTCCTGCCGGTGTAAAGTTTACTGCAAAAAGCAGAACCTCAAACATCGCAAGAGGCACCATTTCCATAATTGCACTCTTGCCCATCACCCCGAAAAGAATCAGAAATGTCGCAAGAATCAAAAAAGTACATACAGTGAAGATTTTAAATCTTTTATATTTCTTTATATTTAAAATAAAGAACAAAGCAATAGGTGCAATAGTAAAAACAATATAAAGACCGGTTGCCACCCAATGAAGAATTCGTTTAGGATTCCATGAATCTATAGGATGTCCGAGAGTGAGAGCAACACACACAACACCAATAAATCCAAGAGCACAAAGCACATTAAGAAAGCTGCTTTTATATTCATACTTACGGTACATATACTGGGTGTTAAGGATTATTCCTCCCGAGGAAAGAATTCCCCATATCCAGAACCATATCTTTCTGTCCTCACAAAGAAGAGAAAGAGTGCCTGTCTCCGATGCAGGATTGTTTCCCCAGCAGAAAGGAAGAACCAATCCGTAAACAAAAGCACATCCAAGGGTTACAATACATAAAGTCTTTGAAATATTTTTTCCTTCAGTCATATTATACATCCTTTCCAAAAAGAGAGGAGACTTTGCTAAGTCTCCCTATCAGAAAATAATTTTAAGTCCGAGCTTAATCATAAGCTTGGTAAACACCTGTAAAAGTCGGTCCACAAGCTCTGAAAACCAATCTAATTCCATAAGATCTGAAAACAATTCATCATTAATAACTTCGTTATTTTCCATTTTCGTTTACCTCCTCAAAAATGTGAAAAAATTTTCCTGTATACAGATAATAACATCACTGCTTAATTTTGTCAATCTTTTACGTACAGTAAAACAGTATTCTTTTCTGCAGAACATTTTCTCTTATGTGTATTGCCACAGAGAATACTTTGTGGTAGAATTATAATGTATAACTGTTCTGTTGCATCCTCTTCAGAAGAGACTATTTCAACCAAGGAGTAAATCACTTTGAAAAGCTTTACTATTGAAAAAAATGACGCTAATCAACGTCTTGATAAATTTCTCACCAAATCCTGTCCTAAGCTGCCTAAGGCTCTGATGTACAAGTACATCCGCATCAAGCGCATCAAGGTAAACGGCAAAAGAGCAGAAATATCTACACGTCTTGGTGTGGGTGATGTGGTGGATATGTACATAAACGACGAATTTTTCGAAAAGAAAGAAACCGTCTATGACTTTATGAGTGCTTCGAAAAACATCGACATAGTTTACGAGGACGGGAATATTATCCTTCTCAATAAAAAGGTAGGTCTTCTCTCCCACCCTGATGAGACTGAATACGTGGACACTCTGATAACAAGAGTAAAAAGATATCTTTTCGAAAAAGGCGAATGGCACCCGGATGAAGAGACCTCGTTTACTCCTGCTCTTGTCAACCGCATCGACAGAAATACCAGCGGAATCGTTATCTGTGCCAAAACAGCTGAAGCACTCCGCATTCTCAACCAGAAAATGAAGGACAGAGAGCTTCATAAAATCTATCTGTGCATCGTTCACGGTAAAATGAACAATGAAAAAGAACTCCTGGAAGGCTATCTTGTCAAGGATGAAAAGAAAAACAAGGTCTTCGTTTCAAAAAAGCCCAAGGAAGGCGCAAAGCTTATCCGCACAGAATATAAGGTGTTAGGCTTCCGTGACGGACTCAGTCTTCTCGAGGTAAATCTGCTTACAGGCAGAACCCATCAGATAAGAGCCCATCTTGCTTCAATAGGTCATCCCTTAGTCGGTGACGGTAAATACGGAACTAACGAGCTTAACAAAAAAACAGGCTACAAAAAACAGTGTCTTTGCTCTCATAAGCTGGTATTCGATTTCACCACAGATGCAGGTGAACTTGAATATCTGAATAAAAAAGAGTTTACAATAGAGAATGTATGGTTTAAGAAAGAATTCCTTAACGGTACTCTGATAAGGTAAGGTGTAAGTATGAACGATTTCGGATTAATGAAAAAAAGAAGCGATGAGCTTCGTGAAATAATCAATTACCACAATAAAAAATACTACGAAAACGATGCGCCCGAAATTGAGGACTTCGAATATGACAGGCTTTTACACGAGCTTATCGGCATAGAGGAGAAGTATCCCGAGCTTATCACTCCCGACTCCCCTACTCACCGTGTCGGTGGTAAAGCTGACGGTCAGTTCGAGCCTGTAGAGCACATCGTTCCAATGGAAAGCTTACAGGACGGATTCAGCTATGAGGATGTGAGAGCCTTCGACGTCAGAGTAAAGGCAGTAGTCCCCTCACCTAAATACATCGTCGAACCGAAAATCGACGGTCTTTCAGTTTCTCTTGAATACGAAAACGGTGTCTTCGTGCGAGGCTCCACACGTGGTGACGGAAGAACAGGTGAAGACGTTACGGCTAATCTTCGTACAGTCCGTTCTATTCCTCTTAAAATCGACACGGATTTGCCCTTGCTTGAGGTAAGAGGCGAGGTTTATATGCCCCGTGAAATCTTTACCGCTTTAGTCGAAGAACAGGAGCTTAACGGTGAAAAAACCTTCAAAAATCCCCGTAATGCGGCAGCAGGCTCACTCAGACAGAAGAATCCGAAAATCACAAGCAAAAGAAAACTCGATATTTTCGTTTTCAATATTCAGAGAATAGAAGGTAAAGAATTATCTTCACACAAGGAAAGTCTTGATTTTATCAAAGAATTAGGCTTTAATACTGTTCCTTTCTACAAGGAATGTGACAGCATCGAAAAGGCTATCGAAGAAATCGAAGCTATCGGTGAAAAAAGAGGTACTCTTCCCTTTGATATCGACGGTGCAGTTATTAAGGTGGACAATTTTTCACAAAGAGAGCTTTTAGGCTCCACGGCAAAGTTTCCCAAGTGGGCACTCGCATTCAAATATCCCCCCGAGGAAAAGGAAACAGTTCTTCTGGACATCGAAATAAATGTTGGCAGAACGGGTGTTCTCACCCCCACAGGTATTTTCGAACCCACTCTTTTGGCAGGCACCACTGTCAGCCGTGCGACTCTTCATAACCAGGATTTCATCGACGAAAAGGGTATCTGCATCGGAGACAGAGTCATCATCCGCAAAGCGGGAGATATTATTCCAGAGGTGCTTTCTGTAGTAAGCCACGGTGAAAGCGCTGTCCCCTACCGTATCCCCGATGTATGCCCCTCATGTGGCGGTAAGGTGACAAGAGAAGAAGATGAAGCGGCTCTTCGATGCTGTAATCCCGACTGTCCTAATCAGCTTCTCAGAAACCTCATCCACTTCTGCTCAAGAGATGCCATGGATATAGAAGGTCTCGGTACTGCAGTTCTCGAAGCTCTCGTCAAAGAAGGTCTCATTAAAACTGCCGCCGACATTTACACTCTCGATAAAGATGATATAGCAAAAATCGAACGTATGGGTGAAAAGAGTGCTCAGAATCTCATCTATGCGGCAGAAAAGTCGAAAGGTAATGACCTTTCCAAGCTTATTTATGCTCTCGGTATAAGGCATATCGGTCAGAAGGCAGGCAAGCTTCTTTCCGACCACTTCGGCTCTATGGATAAGCTTATATCAGCCACCAAAGAAGAAATCGCAGAAATCGAAGGCTTTGGCGAAATTATGGCTGAAAGCGTCATCGACTTTTTCTCACATCAGGAAAGTACAGAGCTTATCGGAAAGCTTAAGGCTCTCGGTGTAAATATGGAGAGTCAGAAGGAAATCGTAGATATGCGCTTCGAGGGAAAAACCTTCGTTCTTACAGGTACCCTCTCTCTTTATACAAGAAGTGAGGCTACGAAAATTATCGAGTCCTTCGGCGGTAAGGCCTCATCCTCTGTTTCGAAGAAAACTACCTATGTTTTAGCCGGTGAGGATGCGGGAAGTAAGCTGAAAAAGGCTAATGACTTAGGTGTTACGGTAATAAGCGAAGAACAGTTTAAGGAAATGATAGAATAAAAAAATTAAGACTACTGACGAAAAAATCAGTAGTCTTTCTTTATTATTTGTTTACCTCAGGGAATTCATACCAGTATTCCCTTTTCTTTTTCGTTATTGCCTTCCTGACGATAAAGAACAGTGCCACAGCACCGACAAAGGCAAAACCGAGATAGATGTGAGTGTTATCTGTACCGTGGATTTTTATCTGATTCCACAGTGATGAGAACATATCCAGTGTCTCCTGGGGAAGATTACGGAAGTACTCAACATCAGGCATATTCTCTTCAGAAGGATAAAGGTACTCGTTATCCTTCATCTCGGCATAATCGGGATGCTCCATAACTCCTGTGTTAGGAGTGGCATAACCGATATAAAGAGCGTTATTTACACCGATTTCGGGATCAAGAAGGAAGTTGATGTATTTAATTGCGCCCTCATAATTCTGTGCACATTCAGGTATACACACAGCATCTACGAAAACATTTACGCCTTCCTTAGGATATACAAAATCAAGATCAGGATTTACGTCCTTCATACATACGAAATCGCCTACATAGTAAGGAACGAGAGCAGCCTCTCCGCTTTCCATTTTGTTGTAAATCTCGTCCATTACATAGCCCTGCAGAAGCGGCTTCTGCTCGATAAGCATCTGCGCCACATCGGAAAGCTCTTTTTCATCGGTGGAGTTAAGAGAATAACCGAGCACCTTCTGAGGAATAGCGAAAGCATCTCTCGGGTTATCTATCATAAGAATTTTCCCCGCATATCTTTCATCCCAGAGAGCCATCCAGCTGTCAGGCTTTTCTTCGACCATTTTACTGTTATAGATAAGACCTACCATACCTACATTATAGGGTACAGAGTAAGTATTATCCGGGTCATAATACATATTCTTATATTCTTCGGAGATATAGTGATAGTTCGGGAGCTTTTCTGTGTCGATACCGAGAAGCATTTCCTCTGCTATCATTCTCTGAATCATATAATCGGAAGGAATAACGATGTCATAGCTGGCACCGCCGTTTTTAATTTTCGGATACATATCCTCGTTACTCTCATAGGTTACGTAATTAACCTTAATGCCTGTAAGCTTTTCGAACTCGGCATTAACATCGAGCATTCCGTCCTCATAAGTGTCGGAAATGTATTCACCCCAGTTAAAAACATTGATGGTAGTACCTTCGAGTCCCTTGTACCAGTCTTCGTTTTCGTAAGCACTTACACCGAAAACAGAAACAGCCGAAAGAAGAACTAAAGAAAGGGTAAGAAGTAAAATCTTTTTCATCTTTTTACCCCCTTATCGAGCTTATTACGCATCTTTTTCTCCCCTCTTACCTGTGAAACATTAAGCAGAATAAGAAGGAAAAGTATTGCCACAAAAATAAGGGTAGAAAGAGCATACATATCGGGAGTAACTCTCTTTTTCGTCATCGAGAAAATACGGATAGGCAGAGTTTCGAATGAGGGACCCTGTGTAAAATATGAAATAACGAAGTCATCGAGAGAAAGGGTGAAGGACATCATAAGACCCGAGAAAATGCCCGTGGAAATGGAAGGAAGTATTACCTTGAAAAAAGCCTGTAAGGGTGTACATCCGAGGTCCATCGCAGCCTCGGGAAGATACTTATCCAGCTGACGGAGCTTCGGAAGCACCGAAAGAATAACATAGGGAAGGTTAAAGGTAACGTGAGCGATAAGCATAGTGCCGAAGCCGAGTGCATCGGTAACATCTATCATATTTGCGCAGATGATGAAAAGAAGCATCATAGAGATACCTGTAACGATTTCCGGATTCATCATCGGAATATTGGTAACGCCCATAGTTACCTTTTTTATATGCTTGTTCCTGAAGGCGTTTATACCCACAGATGCTGCTGTACCCATTACCGTAGCAATAAGAGACGATGATACAGCGAGAATAAGGGTATTTCTGAGTGCTGTGATAGTAGCCTGATCGTAAAGAAGAGACTTATACCAACGAAGCGAAAATCCTGTTATAACACTTGTGCTCGCAGATTCATTGAAGGAAAAGAAAATCATTACAACGATAGGAGCATAAAGAAGAAGCATAATAAATGCTACATAAAGCTTGGAAAGAGGTGACATTTTTGTTCTCATATCAGCACACCTCCGTCATCGTCCTCACCCGTAAAACGGTTCATTACCATCATACAGATAATGATAAGCACCATAAGAACCAGAGAAAGTGAAGCACCTAAATTATAGTTGTTTGCACTTTTAAACTGCATTTCGATAACGTCACCGATAAGTGAGAAGGTGTTTCCGCCGAGCTTTTTAGAAATGTAGAAGGTGGAAACGGAAGGCACGAACACCATAGTAAACCCGGAAGCGATACCGGGAAGGCTGAGCGGAAGAATGATATTCTTAAACACCGTTATCTTGTTCGCACCGAGATCCTCTGCTGCTTCGATAAGGTTATGGTCCATTTTGGCCATAATGGAATAAAGAGGAAGTATCATATAGGGTATATAGTTATAAACCATACCAAGGACAACTGCACCCTGAGTGTTAATCATATGAACGGGAGCGATATTAAGCTTTTCCAGGAAGGAATTAATAATACCCGTGTCCTGCATAAGAATCATCATAGAATAGGTTCTTATGAGAAGATTCATCCACATAGGAAGCATAACCAGCATCATCATCGTTCTCTGAACATTAGCTGTGCTTCTCGCCATAATATATGCCAAAGGATATGCCAGAACAAGACTTATAACCGTAGCTATAAAGCCCAGCCATATAGAGTTGAGCATAACATCCTTATATTTACCTATTTCGCTCACATATTCAAGAGTAAAATTGCCGTTCGCATCAAAGAACGAATAATAGACAACAATTACCAGGGGCACAATAATAAAAATAGCTGCCCATACGAGATAAGGTGAAGCGATAAGCTTTTTTGAAAGGGAACTTTTTGCCATTTATCACTCCTCCTCTTCTGAAATATCTGAAAGATGCTCGATTTCATCACTGAAGGAGCTGTAGTCACCGTACATACCCGAATATTCACTCTTTTTCATTACGTGAATAGCATCAGGCTCGATCTGAATACCGATGCGTGTACCTACGGGATAATAATCGGTGGTCTCTATCATCCATTTGAAATTATCAATGTCAACAATCATTTCAAAGTGTACACCCTTGAAGGTGTTTGAGGTGATAACACCACTGATAGTACCCTCTTCTACAGGCACTACATCCACATCCTCAGGACGTACAACTATGTCTACAGACTCATTTACTGCAAAGCCTTTATCAAGACACTGGAAAACTGCGCCTGAAAATTTAGCCTTGAAGTCATTAAGCATAACACCGTCAAGAATATTACTTTCACCGATGAAATCAGCTACGAAAGCATTCTTAGGCTCATTATATATATCGATGGGAGTGCCTATCTGCTGAATCTTACCGCCGTTCATAACCACGATGGTATCACTCATAGAAAGAGCTTCCTGCTGATCATGGGTAACATAAATAAAGGTGATACCCATTCTTTTCTGTATATTCTTAAGCTCCACCTGCATATCCTTACGAAGCTTAAGGTCAAGAGCACCTAAGGGTTCGTCGAGAAGAAGGACTCTCGGCTCTACGGCTAAAGCTCTGGCGATGGCAACTCTCTGCTGCTGACCGCCTGAAAGAGAGGCGATATTTCTTTTCTGAAAGCCTTTAAGGTTTACCAGCTCAAGCATTTCGTATACTTTTTTGCTGATATCCTTTTCCTTCATCTTTTTTATGCGAAGGCCGAAAGCAATATTATCATAAACATTCAGATGCGGAAAAAGAGCATATCTTTGAAAAATAGTATTAACCTGTCTTTTATGAGGAGGAAGGTTATTAATATCCTTGCCTTCGAAAAGCACCTGACCGCTGTCAGATTCTAAAAAGCCTGCAATTATCCTTAAGGTTGTAGTTTTACCGCAGCCTGAGGGACCGAGAAAGGTCATAAACTCTTTATCTTTTATAGACAGATTAATGTTATCAAGAATAACATCATCTTCAAATTTTTTGGAAATATTCTGAAGTTTGATAATTACATTATCTTCCATCATTATTAAACCCCTTTTCCTGTGTGATTTGCCGGGAGAAAAAACTCCACATTAACCCAGAATAAGCATATATTCTGTATAAGACACAATATAAAACATTTTCGTGCAAATGTCAACATTTTTTTTACTATTTTGAGCAAAAATCACGGTCAATTTTGATGAATTATTTAAAAAACTCGGTTTATCTCTGATTTGCTCGTTTTTTCTTCGATTTACTCGAAAAAAGTTTTTATGTCTCACAAAGAAAAAAAGAGGGTATACCCTCCTTTTCTGCTATTAACCGAAAAAGCTCTCCGCCATTTCCTCCAGCCATTTTTTAATTTCCTCAAGGCTTTCTTCTTCGAAATCAAACACCTTTACAGTGATGTCATCCTCGTTCTGATTTTCGAAGCTTTTAAGACCGTAGTAAACAGCAGCTTTCAGTATTTCCTGTTCGTCAAGCTTTTCAATCCAGATACGGTAATTAAAAATATCTTTTCCCATACATCCCTTCTCACCGTCAGTACCGCGTGATGCACAGTAAATATTATAGCTTCCGCCTATTCTTGACCCACCGATGAGCCAGGGAAAAAGAGGAACGAATATATCATAATTTGCCATAGGTAACCCTCACTTTGATTTTTTCATATAAATATCATATCAAAAGATAAGGTTTTTGTAAATAGTCAAGGCCTTTTTTCTTTCATAAAATCAGCTGCTGCTACTGCAAGAGACTGATTGTAATAGTTCCACACATAAGGTAAGGGCAAAATAAAAAGACACAAGGTAAACCATCCCGTAAAGCTCAGCTTCATCCGTGTGAGAAGCCTATTTCTCCCCTGCATATATTTCTGAGAGCAGGAAATAAGGTGCCTGAAGGTTACGTAGTCACCGCTGATAAAAAAATAATCACAGAGAAACAACGAGGAATTAAAAAGAGAAAAAAAGACACTGCCGTTTACGAGCAGACATATTGCCGTAGCAGAAAGAGAAATGCATACAAGTGCCGAAACTCCCTGACGTGAAAAGTGCTCTACCATAAAAAAACACACTGCCGAGGGAAAGAGACAGAATAAAAAAAGAATAAGCTTCACCGCTGTAGTTTTAAGAGAATAAAAAAATGACGAAAAATATTTTTTTGGTGTCAGAAAAAAGAAAATATCCTGTGTAACTGCTTTTTTCTTTACCGCCTTTTTGAAAAGATATCTCTTTATACCCAGGCGCACCGAAGAATACACACCGAATAAAATCAAAAGAAAAAGAATCGAGAAAGCAAAATCTGCAAAAGAAGAAAATGCTTCTCTGTCAAAAAAAGGTGCAAGAAAACACTCATACAAAGCAGGCAGGAAATTAATAATCAGCAGAAATAAACCTCCCGTAAAAAATACGAGGGTCATAATAAGAGTATTATCTATCTGCAAGGCTCTTCCCTTAAGCCGATAAAGAGAAATCATAACATCACTCCCCTTTTTATTATTGACGGGAAGATATGCGTTAAACAAAAAACACACCGCATAATCCGAAGAAAATGCGGTGAAAGATTTTAAACTGTAACAGATGTGCTGTAGCTGAGATTGTACTGTGAGCCTGACTGATTTTTTACGATACCTGTAGGAATGGTGAAGGACACCACGTCACCTGAATTTACAGACTGAGCAGGGATAGTAATTTTTATTTCATATATACTTCCCGTTTTCTTAGCAGGAACACTGCAGGTAGCAGAAGTAGCCAGTGCAGTACCGTTAACCTTGACAGTGATGTTCTGCGTGGCAGCAGCAAAGTTACCGTCCCAGTTTGAAGGATCGATTTCAATATAAATAACACCGTCACCGTAAGCTGAGGAATTCACAACAAGAGAAACCGGCTCAGCACTTTTATCCGTCGTGGTTGTTTCTGCCTTTGTAGTACCCGAAGAAGACACAGGAGCTGTAGACGGAGCCACCGAGGTATTCACGTTAGGTGCGGGAATTTCACTTACATTAAAAGAAATGTTATAATCCGGCGAGCCTGTAGGATTCTGTGAAGGAGCAGTGTTCTGTGTGGGAGCATCCGTAAATTCGAATCTCGTGGTGGATGCCCAGGGAGCAGTCTGCCCTGTCTGTGTGGTAAGAATATATGACGAGTCATTTGTAGAGGGCTGTGTAGTGGTGGGCTGTGTGACGGGAACATACTGTGTGCCGATAGTTGCCGTAGTAGTTACCTCGTCGCTGTTATTACCGCAGGCAACAGCTACAGTCATTATAAGGACAAGTGCTAAAATAATCACAGTGATTTTACGCAACTCTGACGCCTCCTGAAAAATAAAATAAATCAATTAATTATACTATTAAAGAGAGAATATGTCAATTCAACAAAGTGTTAATTTTTCACAACTGAAAAGTTATTTTTTATATATTTTGCACCCTCTGATTTAATTTTTCTTAAAATATCATCAGCAGATATAAAATCATTTATTTCTTTAATTTTATTTTCACTATAAGAAATTTCTTCGTTGCCTTCATCGTACATATCGTAAACTGCCTTAAGCTTTAACGAGAAATCCTTCATACCTATCATAGTAAGTGCCGGGATAATTCTGTCTTTTACAATTTTTCCGTTTTCAGAAAAGAAAACACCGACATCCGAATCAGCACAGAACACGTCGAGAACATAAAGATTCTGCTTCTCTTCATTCATTTCTCCGAAGGCTTTTTCGGGATTTTCCTCCTTCTGAAGTCTCAGCTGATAAGAAAGCGCCACTCCCTCGAGAATTTCTTCTTCATCAGCACCACAGAGCGTTTCTTCGGTAAAATTCATATACTTTTCCTTAAGAGCGAGAAGGCGTTTCATTTCCGCTTCCTGTGCCTTATAAAAAGCATTATGCTTTGAGTAAGCTCTCACAGCAAAGAAAAAGATAACCGCCGCAACTACACAGACACCCGCCAGAACAAAAAGCAGATAGCCGTGCTGAGATAACCATTCTTTCATATTAAAACATTCCTTTCGGTTTTACTGAAGGGCTTTGTAAATATCACCTTTTTTTATTCCTGTTTCTTTTGCAGCCTGCTTAGCTGCCATAGATGCACCCATTCCCTCATCCATATACTTGCGCGCGAGTATAAGAGCATCATCGAGAGTTATCTCGCTCTCCTCTTCCTCTTTTTTACCTTCGATAACGAGAACTATTTCTCCCTTGAGAGAATTATCTGCGTACTTTTCTGCCGCGAGGGCAAGAGTAGTCTTGATAACCTCTTCATGGATTTTAGTAATCTCTCTGACTATGGTAATTTCCCTGTCACCTAAGGTTTCGTAAAAATCCCTTAAGGTTGCAGCAAGCTTATGAGGTGCCTCGTAGAAAATCATCGTTCTTTTTTCGTCACGAATGGAGGCAAGATGCTCTCTTCTGCTCTGCTTATTCATACTCAGAAAGCCTTCAAAGGTAAATCTTCCTACATTCATACCTGAAAGAGCAAGAGCAGCCACAAAGGCTGAAGGGCCCGGTACAACACTTACCTTAACTCCCCTTTCGTGACAGAGAGCCACAAGGTCCTCGCCCGGATCCGAAACAGCAGGCATACCCGCATCAGTTATAATCGCACAGGTCTCACCACCGAGAATACGGTCAACGATAACCTCGCCCTTTTCTCTGCGGTTATGCTCGAAATAACTGATCATCGGCTTTTTTATGCCGAAATGATTTAAAAGCTTAAGACTTACTCTCGTATCCTCAGCGGCTATAAAATCAACCTTCTCCAGGGTTTCGAGAGCACGGGGTGAAATATCACCCAAATTTCCTATAGGGGTACCTACTACATAAAGCATACTCATTTTTTAACTCCTACTGATGTCCGTCCATATAGTCGCCGAACATACTTCTGAATTCGTCCGTATTACTTCCGTCACTGTTCTTCATAATGAGGTCCGGCATTACGGTAACACCGCTTTTTCCGCCTTTCTTACCTTCAATAAGAACAAGCCACGGTGCTTTACCTTCGCACTGTTTTACGAAGCGGATTTTTTTAACCTCGACACCTCCGCCTCGCATACTCACGATGATATCGCAGAGTCTTTCGGGTCGGTGGCACATACAGAATCTGCCGCCGTATTTAAGAAGCTTAGATGCGGCCGATACAGCATCGTCTACGGTACAGGTTACCTCGTGACGTGCTATTCTTTCTGCCTCACTGATGCTTTCGATACCTGTACCTACAGGCTTATAAGGCGGATTCATAGTCACAAGGTCAAAGGACTCTGCCTGCAGAACACCCTTAAGAGAACGCAGGTCACAGTTTACTGGAACAATTCTGTCACCGAGAGAATTATGCTCGAGAGATTTTTTTACCTGTGCGATAGCTTTTGGCTGAATATCGATAGCATAAATACGGTTGGTCATCCCTTTGCACCAGATAAGAGGGATAATACCGCAGCCCGTTCCCATATCACAGGCAACGTCCTTTCTTCTGAGAGAAGCGAAATTCGAAAGAAGAATGGCATCTGTTCCGAAGGTGTGAGAAGAGGAAACTACGATTTCCATATTATTACCCAGCGGTTCTATTTTTTCATCGGGTGCAAGTTCAATCATTAAGCATTCTCCTTTCAGAAACACACTTTTTTAATTATAACACACAAAAAGAAAAAAATAAAGGCTTAAAGTGAATAAAAAATCCGCTGTGCTGATGCACAACGGATTATCTTATGTAATTTTATCAGCCAACGATACCGCCAAGAAGACCGGCTACCATTTCCTGACCGGCAACGGGATCACCGTTACAGAAAAGGAGACCAACGATAGATCCGAAAACCTTAATGAGAATACCGAGAATAGTACCCATAGTATCTTCTTCTGCCTGAGCGTAACCTGCGATAGGCTCAAATTCAACTACACCGTAGTCATTTACCATATCTGCAGTGATGTTTGCGGGTTCGCCTGCTACGTAGGAATCCTTAGTAGCTACGCATCTCCAGCCCTCGAAGGACTGAATCTCATTACCTAACATTCTGGGAAGAGTAACCTTACCGCCGATGTAGTAGGTAGAAGTAACGCTGTCGGGAATGAACCAGAAGTTACCTGTGAAGCCGGGATTCTGAACAGTAGTAACAGCGCTGTTCTGAGCGTCAAAGATCTTGATCATTGAGTTTGTGGTGAAGCCGCCTGCATTAAAATAGATAAGAACCCAGTCGCCTTCTACTCTGCCGAAGGTGTCATCAACACCCATGCCTGTTTTTGAAATAAGAATGCTTGAAGCATCAGTGTAGCTCATATCAAAGTCTGCTGCAGAAGCTGACATAGCAACTGTGCCGAAAAGCATCATAACTGCTAAAAGTACGGATAATAATTTTTTCATAATGTTTACCTCCATTTGGATTTAATAGTTCTATACTTTGACTTGATTATATCACCACATTTAATAAAATTCAAGTCTTTTTTTAAGTTTTATTATAAAAAAAGCAAATATTCATAAATTTTAACAGATTTTAACATCCGCATAACAAAAGCATAAAATATGTAGAATTAATATGTTCAAGTGCTTAAATTTGCTTTAATATTTCGTTGACATAAATTGATATATTATAGTATAATACTTCCGTAAAACAAATAAAGGAGACTGAAATATGCAGGATAAATTCGGAGTTTTCTGGGGATGGGGCCCCTTCGGTAAAAAATATGCCGGTATCTCAAATATCGCAAAGCACGAAAAATATGACGGTATACGTTTCGACCTGTGCACCTGTCCCGCCGTTTCGGCTTTCGACATACGGATTCCTAATGTAACCCTCCCCTCAGCTTATCATCCCTGGCTTTCAAATGAGGATTACAGCTTTTATTCCTACAGACACGACCTGGAATGGAAGGACAAGGTTTATGCGGACGTGTCTTATACCCGCATTACAGATAACAGCATTTTAATCAGAACAGAGATAGTAAACAATTCTGAAATAATAAAGAACTGTGTGGTAAACTATTTTTCCTCTGCAGAGTACCCTCAGGACGCCTACACAGAGGTATCTCTTCCTGATAAATGCGACTTCATAAATGCTGTTGACTACACTGAATACGAATATAACACCCGCCGTCCCTGGGACGAGCAGAATGCAGACGGCAGAAAAAAGGGTGAATTTTTCGACAAACGCTTCACTGCCGAAAAAGGTCTCGGTGACAGAGCTGAAAAATGGCATATGCCCCACAGAGTCATCAAGCCCTTCGGCGGTGAAAAGAACGACAGGGTAAAATATAATCTTACACTTGAAAATGATTACGAAAACGCTGTTCTTGCCATCCGTTACAGGACAAGCGACATCTTTTACGAGCAAGGAAAGCAGGTAGGCGTCCACTACATAAACAGCGAAAATACTGCTTCTTTCACTCTTAACGGAAGCATAGCTCTGTCTCTTGCTCCCTGCGACGATCCTGAAATAATTTTCGTTCCTCTCGGCAGACTCAGTAAGGGTGCCTTCTCTCTTTCTCTTGTCTCCGAGGGTACAGGCGCGGCAGAATTTGATTTCTTTGCTGTTACAGAAGATGATGACAAAGATAAAATCACCGTTACTCTCGAAAAGGTTGACTTCGTACCTGATTTCATAAATGAAAAGCAGGAAAAAGGCTATCTCACCACTCTCAAATATAAGAAAATCGAGGGCGAATACAGACTTCGTGTCTTCGACGATAACACCCGCTTCAGAGAAATAGAAACAGGCGCTCTTGAGGACTGTATGACGGCCAGACTCTCCAATGCAGACGAAACCTTCGACGATGTCACTGAAAGCTTCACCGGTGCCTTCAGCCGTAAGCACAGCGATAACGGATTTTTCCATAATGCCATCAGTCACACTATTTTCGTCGAGCCTCACGGAAAGACGGTTCAGTATGCGGTTATTTCAAAAGGCGAAACCGAATATAAAACCGAAGAAGAGTACGAAGCAATCTATAGCGAAATGAAAAAAACAGCCATAGATATCAAGCTTAACAGTGAAGGCGAAAAATATAAGCTCAGCAATCAGATTTTAGCCGCTACAGTTATGACAAATGCAGTTTATCCCATTTACAAGCACGGCGAATTCATCATTCATCACACTCCCGGTAAGCGTTGGGACTGTCTGTACACCTGGGATTCAGGCTTCATAGGTCTGGGTATGAACGAAATCGCACCGAAGTTTGCAGAATATATCATTGATACATATCTTAGCACCGAGGACAACTCCGATTATGCATTCCTGCATCACGGCTCGCCCGTACCCGTGCAGAT
>JAZLAJ010000077.1:0-3762 GCA_045613145.1 Acutalibacteraceae bacterium | reverse complement strand
ATGGGCGTTTCCTACAACGAGGACGGCTTGACCTATCTTGATAAGGTAGGTATCGAGGCAGAGAAGTATAATGCAGACAAAACCATTTATAACAACGAGGATTACAGAGAGCTTGCTGAATTGATCTCTCCCGTAATTGTTGCTTTCAAAGATATGTTCAAGGAGCTTGAGGCATACGAGAGCGAGATGAACTATGCTGATGAGGATGTTACCGATCAAGAGGTCGAGTATCTTGAGTATATGGCTATGGCAACTCTTATGCGCAAGGTAAATTACCTTGGCGGAAAGACTCTTTACGACTTCTGTAAGGAGTATCAGGTCAACAGTTTAGATTACTCCTCTCTTTATCCTCTCCTTGCCGCACTTAACGAGGGTCAGCTCGCAATGGCAAAGGTAAATCACTTCTACGATGTTGTTCGCTACAGCATTGCAATGGGTGAAAGCGAAGAGCTTAATGCCGAGCTTAATGCTCTTGAGGAAAGGTACGGTGCAAACCCATTCAACGTTTATGCAGGCGTTGACCGTACCATCTTCCGTGACACCTTCGCCCTTACAAGCGAGGCATACCGTGCCGATGCATTTACCGAAAGCGGTCTTGCAGCACATCTTTGTGGTGAGACCGGATTCTTCAGTAGGGTTATGAACGTGGTTGGTATTGTCGGTGTGTCCGTATTCACCGCCGCTATAGGTCTTGACGCACTGTTTACCCACTACCAGAATAGGTTTAATAGTATACAAAGCCGCTTTTTCGCTCTTTCTGACACTGATAATACACTAAAGGGTATAGCTGAATCCGGACTTATAAAGGATCTTCCTGCTGATTATGGAACATGGAAGTATTACCAGTTGTATGACTATATAGATGAATATATTATTGATAATCCGAATGCACTTTCAGAAAATCAGATTAATAGTTTCTATGAGTTAGGTAAAAGATGGGATAACTTTAGAGCTAATGAAGGTAATGGTATGAAAACCGTTAATAGGATGGTAGCCGCAGGCGATGCTCTCTCTCCCCTTGTTTACGGTATGTACATGGCCGGCGGTATTATGACTTTGTTTTCGGCGATCAATCTCGGTATCGAGATTAACAACTATTATCATCCCGAGTATGCCGATATCCCTACCGCAATGGTTGACCTTATTGAAACCAAGGACGGCGACAGATACATAAAGTATGACGTAGTATATGAGGCAGAGCCTCAGGCTGACGGCACTCTCATCGCCGCAGACCTTAACGCATTCTCGGCAAGCCGCTGGAACGCAATGTACTACACCAAGAGCTACGAGGCAGGTAAGCCACTTCTCGCAGACGAGTTTGTAATAAGCAATACAAACAACGTTCCCACAGAAAAGTATATGCCCGTACACCGCTTCGGTGAGGTTGTATGCTATAACCTTAACAAGTATAATTTCAATGATGACCATAGCATTTTCCTCTCCGTAAAGCAGTCGGATAACCAGAAGTCGGCTGTGGCAGACGTACCCGAGATCGTTGGCTCTGTTTTCAGCACAGGCTACATCTTCCTTGCAGGCGTTATTGGTATCGCTGCAGGTGTTGGCGGTACTATCGGTACTATGGAAATAATTAAGAAAAGAAAAAACAAGACAAATTCAGAGGCTGAAGCCACAGAATAAGCCCTAAAGAGGTGAAATTTATGACTAAAATTACAAAACGCATAATTTCAATGATTCTCACGGTATGCTTGCTATTCCTCGCAACCGTACCTGTGTTTGCAGCAGATACTGACGAAGAATATCTCTCCGATCTTCGCATAATTTATGCAGAGGATTACCGTGAGGCAAAAGGCATCCTTGAATCCTCTGGTCTTGAGGGTTACGAGCTCTTTTCTGCAAACCTTAACAAAAATACAAATAATATAGGCGTCTTTATTGCTTACCAAACCACAACCGACATTGAGGATGCCATCACAGACATCGCGATAATGCAGATGAACGGTGGTTACAACGAGGGTAACTATCAGGCAATGATTCAGCAGAGCTATAATGAGTATCTCGAATTTGGCGAGAATTACCTCGTTGCAATCGACTATTTTAACAAGGGCGTTGATGCAGGTCACTATCTCTCCGAAATTGCTCACCGTCAGCTTAACTTCTATAACGTAGTTACTGAGGGAATTGACGATGTTCCTGAATTCGAGGGAGAGCGTCTCGGCGACATCTTCTATAACGGAATTGACGCATCCGAGCTTGCAACCATGTTCATGGAGGGTAATGCTTACGCTCTTGATAACATCCGTTCTCTTATCGCAATGGGTGTTTCCTATAACGAGGACGGCAAGACTTACCTTGAACATGTAGCTATCGAGGCAGAGAAGTACACAGCAGACAACAGCATTTATGATGATGAGGATTACAACGGTCTCGCAGGCTCGATTGCCTCTGCAATTTCCGCCTTTAAGGCAATGTTCCAGGAGTATGAGGTATACGAGTCCGAGCTTAACTATGAGGACGAGGACTTCACCGACCTTGAAATTCAGTACATGGAATATATGTACATAGCAAAGCTTATGCGTGGCATTAGCTACCTTAACGGCAAAACACTTTATGAGTTCTGTATGGATTATCAGATCAATAAAGAGGATTACTCCGAAATCTATCCTCTCGTAGCCGCACTTAACGAGGGTCAGGTTGCTATGACAAAGGTTAATCACTATTATGACGTTGTTAGATACAGTTCTTCTATAAAGTCAAGCGAGGTACTTGATGAAGAGCTTAATGCCGCAGAGGAAAAGTATGGTGACAATCCCTTCAACGTTTATGCAGGTGTTGATCGTACCATCTTCCGCGACACCTTCGCACTTACCAGTGAGGCATACCGTGCCGATGCATTTACCGAAAGCGGTCTTGCAGCATACCTTTGGGGTGCAGATGAATTAGCAAAGGTTTCTAACCTGCTCGGTATCACGGGTATAACTGTTATGTCTTTATTAGGAATATATCATATTAATCAAAAGTCTGTCCTTAACCGTGTAATGGATAAGTTTTACGAACAGCAAAATACATATTTAAATAATTCTAAGATACAACTCATAACAAAGGAAGTTACTTATTCAGAATTTTTGGATGATATGTTTTATGAGTATGAGATACCGGGCTTTGACAAAGTCGACGTATCAAAATACACCCCTCAGCAAAAGTTTGATATTATAAATGATGCGTTTGATAAAAATTCCGACATATTCAGTGATTATGATAAAAACTACTTCAGCCAAATAAAACAAAACTGGGCAGATGCTCAGACAAATAACAACACCATAGCAACCGCAAAGAATGCTGCCGATAAGGCACAGGAGACCTATGCTACCAATACAGGATTTTTAGGTGTATTTTACGTTATCGGCGGTATTATGGCTTTGGCTTCTGCTATCAGACTTGGTTATGAAATTTTCAACTACTATCACCCCGATTATGATGACATCCCCACCGCAATGGTTGACCTAATCGACACACCCGACGGCGACAGATACATAAAGTATGACGTTGTTTACGAGGTAGAGCCTCAGGCTGACGGCACTCTTATTGCAGGCGACCTTAATGCGTTTGAGGCAAATCGCTGGAACGCAATGTATTACACCAAGAGCTACGAGGCAGGCAAGCCACTCCTCGCAGACGAGTTTGTAATAAGCAATACAAGCAACGTTCCCCCGGAAAAGCATATGCCCGTTCACCGCTTTGGTGAGGTTGTGAGCTTTAACCTTAACAAGTACAACTTCGACGAGACCCACAGCATCTACCTCT
>JAZLAJ010000076.1:0-124256 GCA_045613145.1 Acutalibacteraceae bacterium | reverse complement strand
GCTGTTCACAGCAGAAGATACAACAATTTTCCCATGCGTCCACTTGGTTGGAAGTCACCCAGGGAAGTATTAAACCACTTCCTAACCACTGGCGAAATTTTTTCTACCTAATTTTGTAACACATCATTGACAAACCTACATTAAGGGAATTATGCAGATTTTATGCAAATTGTTCCATATTTTCAGTCAAAAGCTGTTTACGTATAAGAATATAAGATATTCCATTCGCTCTCTTCTGTATTTCATCTGCAAGAAGAGACGGATTTACATTTATAGTGCTTCCTGCAGGAAGTACTACAGTAAGTTTGACTCTGTCACCGAAGGATGATACGGAATATGACTTAATAAACTCGATAAGATTAATATCCTTAAGGACTTTATGTCTTCCTTTTTTTCCGAGCTTCTGGACTATAAGCTCGTCCTGTGCAAGCATACTGTTAATCATTGACACAGTTTCATCGGCTTTTTTACCACACTCGAAAAAGACATCAAACTCACCGTAAGATATTTTCTTCGGATCGAATACAGGATCAGAAACCCTGATAATATCAATTCCGGGAGGCATATTATCCTTAAGCATCAAGAAAATATCCTCATTCGTGCTATCCCCTTCTATTCGCATATCCATACTTTCACAAAGACTTTCCATACCGAGAGACAGAGGAAGAGCAAAGGTAATATACGGATGCGGATTATACCCTTCCGTATACCAGAGAGGCACCTCAGCTCTGCGAAGAGTTCTCGTCATAGCACGCATAAGGTCAAGATGTGACACATAGCGACTCATGCCCATTTTTTTAAACCATACTCTTACGCATCGCATCGCATTTACCTCCGTTAAGCATATTTGTACCGCAGCCTGCACACTTTATTTTACAGTGAGTAGTTGTCTCATTTTCATAAGCCTTCTTACTTTCAGAAATAAGAAAATCCTTTCTGATTCCGTAATCAAGATGATCCCAGGGAAGAATTTCTTCGTAATCTCTTTTTCTGCTCGAATAAAACAGCGGGTCTACACCGCACTTTTCGAAAGCTTCAAGCCACACATCAAAAAGGAAATTATCATCCCATGAATCAAATTTACATCCGTGTCTCCATGCGTATTCAATTACATCGGAAAGACGACGGTCACCTCGTGCGAATACACCTTCAAGGAAGCTTATATTGACCTTGTGATAACTTACGCTGATTTTCTTAGTTTTTACTGAGGAAAGAAGATGATTCTGCTTACTGACAAGCTCTTCCATCGTATCCTGTGCTTCCCACTGGAAAGGAGTAAAAGGCTTAGGCACAAAAGAAGATACACTGATGCTGACCTGAACACCTTTACCCTTAGGCTTATCGGGATTACGGTAGAACTCATTTACTACCTTCTGAGCAAGCTCAGCAATACCGGCAACATCATCATAGGTTTCTGTAGGAAGTCCGAGCATAAAGTAAAGCTTAACAGCAGTCCAACCTCCGTTAAAGGCCTGTCTTGCCGTGTTCATGAGCTCTTCTTCGGTTACATTCTTATTAATGGCATCACGAAGACGCTGAGTACCTGCTTCAGGTGCGAAGGTCAGACCGCTTCTGCGGACTCTTTTAAGATAACCCATCAGTTTTTCAGAGAAATTATCTACTCTGAGGGATGGCAGAGCTATATTAACCTTATAATCCTCAGTCCAGGATAAAAGCTTTTCCATAAGCTCTTCAAGATGTGTATAGTCGCTCGTACTGAGTGAAGAAAGAGAAATCTCATCATATCCTGTAGTTTCACACAGTCGCTTACATTGTGAATTAATAGTATCTGCCGATTTCTCACGGATAGGTCTGTATAAAAATCCAGCCTGACAGAAACGGCAGCCTCTGATACATCCACGAAGTATTTCGTGAACCACACGATCGTGAACAACCTCTATAAAGGGTACTATGAATTTATCGGGATAATGCACTGTGTCAAGATCAGAAATAATTCTCTTCGTGACTTTTTCAGGTGCAGTTTCTGTAGCTTTTATTGCTTTAACTGTTTTATCCTGATTATATTCAACCTCATAAAGTGAAGGCACATAAACACCTTTTATCTGAGCTGCACGTCTGAGGAACTCGTCTTTACTCACATTTTCCTTTTTGCAGTCGATAATGAGATCAAACAGCTCATCAGAAACCTCTTCACCGTCACCGAGCATAAACAAATCAAAGAAATCTGCAATAGGTTCAGGATTACAGGCACAAGGACCGCCGCCTACAATAATCGGAGTAAGGGATTTTCTGTCAGCTGACCTCGGGGGAATTCCCGCTAAATCAAGCATATTAAGAATGTTTGTGTAAGAAAGCTCATACTGAAGGGTGAAACCGATAAGATCAAACTCCGTGAGAGGATCACCGCTTTCAAGAGCATAAAGAGGAATGTTTCTTTCCCTCATCTCTTTTTCCATATCTGTCCAGGGCGCAAAAACACGTTCACACCAAACATCATCTCTCGCATTTGCCACTGAATAAAGTATCTTAATTCCGAGATGAGACATACCTATCTCGTAGCTGTCAGGAAAACAGAATGCGTAACGCAAATCCACCGTTTCCTTATCTTTGACAACACTGTTAAGCTCCCCACCGGTATATCGGCCCGGTTTCTGCACGAGAGGGAGAATTTTTTCTACTTCTTTACTGATCATTTTTAACTCCATTTCTTTATGACGGTTATAAAAATTAAATATAAATTAATGACTATAAGACTGATGTTGATTCCGTGTCTTAACACATAAAGTACTGATAAAACAACAAAAACTGCCGTACAGACATACGAAATCATTTCGGGATATCTGTCATCAAACTCCTTATATCGAAAAAAACATCTGACAGCTCTTCCTAAATCAAGGGCAGAGACTGGTACGGAATTTACAGCTGCAATCAGGAAATTTACGGCTGAAATCATCATTAAGTGATAATTACCCCGAAACTCATAAGCAGTGAAAAACGCTACACCGAAAATAATATTAAATATTATTCCGCCCAAAGCAATCAGAATTTCTTTATTATAGGATATTCGGCTCATCTCAGCACAGTCTATTCTCATACCGAAAACAGTTATCATTATTTTTTTAGGCTTTTCTCCGGAAAGAACCATAAAAAACAAATGACCGCATTCATGTATAAACGACGAAACAAACGAACAAAAAACTATTTCTTCATTACAGATAAGCAGCATAACTACTGTAAGTGCAACGAATGAAAACGACAGATTTATCTCAGTGCTTCCTGAACGTAAAATCATTTATCCAGAAGCCACAAAGGATTATATCTTATGTTATCTTTTCTGATTTCAAAATGAAGGTGCGGTCCTGTAGAATAACCTGTCGAGCCTACGAGTGCGATAGTTTCGCCCTGTCTGATGACAGTTCCCGGTTCTGCAGTAATTTCACTGCAGTGACAGTAAAACGTAAGCAGACCTTCATTATGGGAAAGATAGACATAATTTCCTGCCTTCTCGTCATAGCCGCTTTTTAGCACCTTTCCGCTGAATGCAGCACGGATTTTCGTTCCTTCTGCAGCTGCGATATCTAAACCCGTATGAAATCCGTATTCACCGGTAATCGGATTAATTCTGTAACCGAAATAAGAGGTGTATCTTCCGTTTTCTATGGGAGAAAGAATCTTTGCTGTGGAAAATACCGGCGCAAAGCTCGCATTCTTCGCAGCACTGCGGAATTCCATATCTTCTCCGCCTGTTCCTTCATAATTCTGAGTAGTGCTTCCGTCATCAGCAGAAAAATTATCCTTGATATTCAGTACTGTAAAAATGTCTCCTGTGTAAAGATGTCTGCGAAAGGTTTCTACAGCACCGCTTATCTCTGCGGACTCGAAATTATCATTAAGAATACCAAGATAATCATTCTTAAAATCTCCGTTTACTCCGAAAAGATAAACGAGAAAGCTCAGTAAAAGAAAAATTACAGTCTGGCTCAGAAGTACGGGTAAATAGTAGTCTTTTTCTTTAGTTTCATTCATAATAATCACCCCTAAAATATATGCAGAAGATAAGGTGATTATTAACGTATTATACATACTGATATATTATAACACATTTCTCAGCTATGTAAAGTTTTTCTTTGATTTTTTGTTGACTATTTCTCTTTAAGATGATATTATTACAGTAAAATAATGCTCATAAGCATTAAAACTCAAAAACGGAGGAAAGAAAATGTTCGCAGATTTCAAATCAGACAGTTTTATGTACCTCATTATCCTTGCTGTAATCATATTTGTTTGTGTTCAGTCACTGTTTTTTATGAAGAAAGCCTGGACAAGAGGTCTTGAACTCGGAATCACAAAAGACAAACTTAAAAACGCTGTCACATCAAGTGCAATTTTCTCATTTGCACCTGCAATCGGTATCGCTATAACAGTCATAACATTATCTGTTGCACTGGGGTATGTTCTCCCGTGGATAAGGCTTACAGTTATAGGTGCTATCCAATATGAAACTATTGCCGCTATCGGTGCTCTCGAGGCAGTCGGTATGGAAACAGGTTTGTCTCAGCCTGTAACTGATGAAGCAGCCTTCTCAGCTATAGCTTGGGTTATGACTCTCGGAAGCATCACTCCCCTTATTCTGATACCTATCGTTCTCAAAAAGATTCAGAAGGGCGTTTCTGATGTAGCTTCCAAGAATTCAAAGTGGATGGATGTAATGACAGCTGCGGCATTTATCGGTCTCATTTCAGCTTTTATCGGCAGAGGTCTGGCAGGTACAGGTAAAGCAAATGAAGAAATAATCGGTGACGGTGCAGGCGTTCTTTCTCTTACTGCTCTCATAACATCTATCGGATTTATGATTTTCTTTACGCTTCTTAATAAGAAGCTCAAGAAAAATTGGATTGAAGCGCTTGCAATGCCTTTAAGTATGGTTCTCGCTATGGTGTTTGTTGTTCTCGTAAACAACTTCTTACCTGAGCTTGCTGCCATTGAATGGCGTTATTAATAGAAAGGAGATATAGTTATGAATAAGACGTATATGGACAAAATACATACCTATGGCAGAGTTTCATGTGTACTGTCACTTATATTTTTCATTTGTATTCCCTTTGCTATCAGTCTGCATTTCGATACATGGCCATCACTTTCTGTAATCGGAAAAGGTCTTGCATCACTTTTAATATTCTACGTTACAGGTGTAGTTGAGGTTGTTGCTTATTCTCCTATGCTCGGTGCGGGTGGCACATATCTTTCTTTCGTGTCGGGTAACATTATGAATCTTAAAATGCCTTGTGCTATCAATGCTATGGAGAACGCAAAAGTTAAGGCGAACACTGAAGAAGGTGAAGTAATCACTACTATCGCTATTGCAGCTTCAACCATAACAACAACAATTATAATAGCTGTTTTTGTCCTCATATTTGCATTTAACCCCAAGTTCTCAGAAGTTATGTCAAGTGATACTTTCGCTCCCGCGTTCCAACAGGTTACATACACCATATTCGGTTCACTTGCAGCAACTTATTTTATAAAGCACTGGAAGATTTCCATATTCCCTATCGTTGCTGTTACAATACTTCTTCTCTTTGTTGACCCAGGTATCGGTGTACTTATTCCCATAGGTGTAGTATTCTCGATGTTAGGAGCTCACGTTATGTTTAAACTTAAGAAAGTTTAAGGTATTATACAATTAACACCTTCCTAAAAAAAACGGAAGGTGTTTTTTATATACAAAAAAGTCGGACTTCAGAACGAAATCCGACTGTTAATTTATTCAACGATGATCTTATGGAATATCTTCTTGCCTTTTTTGATAATAACGTGACCTTTCTCGAATTCAGAGAGAGAAATTGTATCGGCGAAGCTCTTTGCCTTGGCATCATCTACTGAGACACCGCCCTGTTCGATAAGACGTCTGCCTTCACCTCTTGATTTGATGATTCCTGTTTTGATAAGAACATCGATAAGTGAAACAGCACCGTCAGTAAACTCATCCTCTGTAAGAGATGTTGTAGGCATATTATCTGTGTTACTTCCGCCACCGAAAAGTGCCTTAGCTGCTTCGTCAGCCTTTTTAGCTTCATCCTCACCGTGTACAAGCTTAGTAAGCTCAAATGCAAGAATTTCCTTAGCTGTGTTAAGCTGAGCGCCTTCCCAGCTGTCCATCTTCTGGATTTCTTCGATAGGAAGGAATGTCAGCATTCTGATACATTTAAGAACATCAGCATCAGCCACATTTCTCCAGTACTGATAAAATTCAAAGGGTGAAGTCTTATTGGGATCAAGCCAAACTGCGTTACCGGCTGTCTTACCCATCTTCTTTCCCTGAGAGTCAGTGAGAAGTGTAATAGTCATAGCATTAGCATCCTTACCAAGCTTGCGACGAATAAGCTCAGTACCGCCTAACATATTGCTCCACTGATCGTCACCGCCGAACTGAAGATTACAGTCATAATTTTTGAAAAGATAGTAGAAGTCATAGGACTGCATTATCATATAGTTGAATTCAAGGAAAGAAAGTCCTTTTTCCATTCTTTGCTTGTAGCACTCAGCACGAAGCATATTGTTAACTGAGAAGCAGGAACCTACTTCACGAAGCATATCTACATAATTAAGCTTAAGAAGCCAGTCAGCATTGTTTATCATCATAGCCTTGCCTTCACCGAACTCGATGAATTTTTCCATCTGACGTTTGAAGCATTCAGCATTATGATCAATATCTTCTTTGGTAAGCATCTTTCTCATATCGGTTCTGCCTGAGGGGTCACCGATCATAGTGGTACCGCCACCGATAAGAGCGATGGGGGTATTACCTGCCATCTGCAGACGCTTCATAAGAGTAAGCGCCATAAAGTGACCCGCAGTGAGACTGTCAGCTGTACAGTCAAATCCGATGTAAAACTTAGCCTTACCGTTATTTATAAGGTCGCGGATCTGCTCCTCGTCAGTAACCTGTGCGATCAGACCACGCGCAATAAGTTCTTCATAAATTTTCATTTTATATTCGTCCTTTCAGAATAATTTACATTTCTTAATATTTTAACACAGAAAACAATAAAGTCAAGAGTAAATAAGAATTAATTCTTGTGAGCGTATTCTATCAGCTCTCTCGCCGAATCAAGAGTAGCAGAAGTGATGACATCACCGCCGATAATACGGGCTATTTCTCTCACTTTTTCTTCTTCACTCAGTGATCTCACATTTGTATATGTTCCATCTTCAGAAGAGTTTTTCTCTATATAAAGATGATTGTCGGCATAGGCAGCTATCTGCGCAAGGTGTGTGACACAAAGTACCTGCTTACTTGCTGAAAGCTCATGCATCTTATAAGCTATTTTATGTGCTGCTCTTCCGCTGACACCGGTATCAATTTCGTCGAAAATCATAGCACCTATCCTATCACTGTCAGACAGAACACATCGTATAGCAAGCATAACACGGGAAAGCTCACCGCCGGAAGCTATTTTTATAAGAGGCTTCATATCCTGTCCTGCATTGGCAGAAAAGAGAAATTCCACTTCATCCATACCGTTTTCAGTTGCATTAGCTTCTCTGAAATCCACACAGAACCGTGCATCGGGCATGTCGAGAAAACGAAGCTCCGAGGTAACCATCTCTTCGAACCTAACAGCTGTCTGCTTTCTGCAATCTGAAAGGTAGCACCCTCTTCTGAAAAGCTCATCAGCGAGTTCATTATATCTTTCCTGAAGCTCTTCTATCGTTTCATCCTTCGATACCAGAGAATTATATTCTTCTACAGCATCCGCAAGATACGTAAGCATTTCCTCTTCGGTAGCTCCATACTTTCTTGAAAGTCGGTAAATCTCATCGAGTCTTTCTTCGATAGAATCCACGTCCGCGAAATCACCACTATAGCTGTCAATAGATGAGCAAGCGAGTGATGAACATTCGGAAAGAGAATATCTTATTTCTCCTAAGCTTTCACCGAACACAGAAAATTTCTCATCAAATTGCGAAAGCTTATTAAGATTTTCCACGAGAGCATATATATTTTCGGAAAGCCCCCTGTTATCATTATCACCGTTTATAAGATAATTAACGGCATCAAGACATCTCAAAGCTTCTTCACGGTTTGAGAGAATATCCTTTTCCTTAAAAAGCCTGTCCTTCTCACCGACAGTAATTCCGGCAGCAGTAAGCTCATCAATCTGATACTTGAGAAAATCGATTCTCTTCTCTCTTTCATCCTCAGCAGAAAGCAACTTCCTCAGCTGCTTTTTCACAGCTTTGATTTCACTGTATGTTTCTCTGTATGAATCGATAAGCTCCTGTGAATCAGCAATATCATCGATAAAATTAATGTGGTGCTCTTTCTGTAAAAGGTACTGACTGTCATGCTGACCGCAGATGGTTATGAGGTCTCTTCCTAACGCCTTAAGCATCGAAACAGTCACATTATTTCCGTTCACACGGCAGACATTTCTTCCGTCCGAATTAATAACACGGGTTATCAGTAAGCTGTTGTCTCCATCCATATCGATACCGTAATCGTCAGCTTTATTAGAAACTGACTCCGGTACATTTTCGAAAAAAGCCGTAACCTTAGCTTTATCGGCACCGCTGCGGATTATATCCTTCGATGTTCTTTCACCTAAAACGGCATTGATTGCATCAATAACAATGGATTTACCCGCACCGGTTTCACCGGTAAGTATATTAAGTCCCGGTTCAAACATTATCTCTGAATGCTCGATTACCGCAACATTTTCAATTTTTAAGCTTGAAAGCATATACTTTAAAATTCCTTTCGGATAAATTACTGTGAATTACTGCTAAGAATATCTTCTATGCAGTCCTTGAATTCCTTGGCAGATTCTTCGTCCTTGCACAGTACGAAAATAGTGTCATCACCTGCAAGAGTTCCTACAATTTTATCTATAGACAGGTTATCCATAGCTGCACATGCGGCCTGAGCCATACCTGAAAAGCATTTAACCACAGCCATATTACCAGCATAATTAATGCCTGTAACAGAATGCGCAAGAATAGAATAATATTTTCTCGAAAAATCCTCGAAATCATTATTCACATAAGAATATTTATACTGTCCTGAGTTCACTGGAGTTTTAATCAGCTTAAGAAACTTGATGTCTCTGGAAACTGTAGCCTGTGTTACCTTGAAGCCAAGCTCCATCAGCTTCACCATAAGCTCTTCCTGAGTTCCTATATCCTCCTTGCTGATAAGATTAAGTATTGCTTCATGTCTGTTTTTTTTCATATTTTCACCTACAGTATAAACCGAATACTGCTTTCCTTTCTCTTATTATAATCATAACCCGTTTCTTTCGATAATTTTACGGGTAAGTATGTCTGAAAAGCTTTCTGATTTAATTCTGATAATTTTTGTTGCTATGTCAGATTTAGTGACAACAAGCTTAGTTTTATCAGTTACTTCGATTCCGTCTTCACCGTCACAGCTGAAAAAAGCTTTGGAAACATCAGGGTTTCCGACGGTAATCTCTATTTCAGAGTCAGCCTTGAAAATCATCGATCTGGACAGGATAGAGTGAGGACAGATAGGAGTGATAATAAGTCCCTCTATCGCTGTGTCAACAACTGGTCCTCCTGCAGATAATGAATATGCCGTTGAGCCTGTAGGAGTTGCTACGATAAGTCCGTCACCGAGATATTTGCTGACTCTTCTGCCTTCACAGCGTGTTTCTATTTCACACATATGCATAGAAGCTCCGCCCGCAACCACTACATCATTCAGACAAAGGTACTCCTTTACAAACTCACCGTCTTCATATCTTTTTACAGACAGCATCATACGGTTATCGATAAGATATTTACCTTCTATGAGACATCCGAGTAAATCTAATTCTTCCTTCTCGAGACCTGCAAGAAAACCGAGTCTTCCCGCATTAATTCCGAGAATAGGCTTATTATAAACTGCGGCAATATGAGCAGAGTGAATTATGGTTCCGTCACCGCCTACTGCCAAAAGAACATCACAGGCAGACACTGCTTCATCAATAGGCATATAAATAACATTTTCAAAATCAAAAATATCCCTGACATTATCCGCTACTATAATTTCAATACCCAACGAAACGAGCTTGTAATATACCTTTAAGGCAACCTCATAAGCATTTTTACGTGTTATATTTATATGGAAAGCGACAGTCATTCCTGCGAACCTCCGTCCAATCGTGCGTGAGATGAATCAACAATTTCCTTTACGGATTTTTCGATATAAGCTTCAGGTCCATCGTTCTTTTCGATAAAAATCAGATACTCAATATTTCCCTGAGGACCTTTTATCGGTGAGAAATCAAGATTAAGCACCGAAAAACCGTTTTCAATAACAAAATCATAAATCATCTGAACAACTTCATAATGAGTCTCTATATCCCTGACTACACCTTTTTTACCGATTTTTTCCTTACCAGCCTCAAACTGTGGCTTGATAAGACATACAGCTCTTCCTTTATCCCTGAGAAGATTTCTCATAACAGGAATTATCAGCTTAAGAGAAATAAAGGAAACATCAACACTGGCAAAATCAATTTCTTCGGGAATTTCTTCGTGAGTAACGTATCGGAAATTTGTTCTTTCCATATTTACGACTCTCTTATCGTTACGAAGCTTCCACGCAAGCTGGCCGTATCCTACGTCGATAGAATACACCTTAACAGCACCGTTCATCAGCATACAATCCGTAAAACCGCCCGTAGATGCGCCGATATCCATACACACACAGTTATCAAGCTTAAGATTAAATTCGTCTATTGCTTTGGCAAGCTTATATCCGCCACGGCTTACATAAGGCATTTTTTCACCGCGAAGCTCGATACAGTCTTCACTTTTTACAGAAGCGCCTGCCTTGGTTTCTTTTTGTCCGTTAATGTAGACAAGACCTGCCATTATCAGAGCCTTACCCTTTTCACGGCTGTCAACAAAGCCTCTTTCAAATAACGCCACATCAAGTCTGATTTTTTCTTTCACTTATAACTCACCACTTACAATTTTTATCATAGAGTCACAATCCAACGAGTACTCCTTAACTAAATCAGAAATGCTCGCCTGTCTTACAAACCCATCATTTACAGCAGTAATTCTGTATTTACCGCCAAATCCGTTTTCTAAAAGCATTGAACCTAATTTTTCACCGACACCGCCGCTTTTAAGTCCCTCCTCGAAGAAAAAGACTTCCTTTTTACGGAGAATAATTTCAAAAGCATCAACCGGAACAGGCTTGATCCGGTTAAGAACCACAAGAGCAGTGTCCTCAAGTGCATCAACAGCATCCACAGCTTCAGAAGATATTCTTCCGTAGGTAACTATTAATTTTTCGGCATCTTCTTTTCCGTAATAAGAGTAATCAATGCAGTCGAATTTAAGCTTATTGATATTTTCAGCCATAGCACCGCGGGGATAACGGACAGCAACTGCATGTTCATCTGCATATAAGGCACTGCTTAAATCAGCGTAAAGAGACTTATAACAGCACGGAGAATAAATCTTGATATCGGGAACAGTATTAAGAAACGCAACATCGAAAAGACCGTGATGTGTTTCTCCGTCCTCACCCACGAAGCCCGCTCTGTCTATGGCAAGAATAACCTTAAGCTTCTGTAAGGAAACATCGTGAATAATCTGGTCATAGCATCTCTGTAAAAAGGTAGAATAAACCGCATATACCGGCTTCATTCCGTTTTTCGAAAGTCCTGAGGAAAAAGTAACTGCGTGTTCCTCAGCGATTCCCACATCGAAAAATCTTTCCGGATAAGCCTTACTGAAACTGTCAAGCCCGGTACCGATGCCCATAGCAGCGGTAATGGCACAGATTGTCTTGTCATCCTTAGCGTGCTGACATAAATACTCACCGAACTTAGACGAAAAGCTTTCTGACGAGGAAATGGGTTCACCTGTTTCGATGTCAAATTTGGAAATACCGTGAAACTGACTCGGAGCTTTTTCAGCGTGTCCGTACCCCTTACCCTTAACAGTAATCACATGTAAAAGTACAGGTCCGTTAACAGTTTTCGCACTTTCGAGAGCGTCACAGAGATTTTCTATATTATGACCGTCGATAGGTCCCATATACCTGTATCCGAGATCTTCAAAAAAAGTACTTTGTTTATATATTTTATTTTTTACATCAGTTTTGATATTGTAAATTTCTTTAGCTATTTTTTCACCGAAGGGAATTTTACTCAGAACCTTTTCAGTGTTAGCTTTAAACGAGTAATATCCGGGTCTCGAGCGTATTACTGCAAGATATTTAGCGAATGCACCGACATTTTCAGAAATTGACATCTTATTATCATTCAGAATGATGATCTGTTTTGCATCGCTTCTTCCTCCGTTGTTAAGAGCCTCATATACCATACCGCCCGTAAAAGAACCGTCACCTATAACAGTGACAACGGTGTGATTATCCTTAAGAAGCTTCTTCCCCTCAGCCAGACCGAGTCCTGCAGAAACAGATGTACCGCTGTGACCGCTGTAAAAAACATCGTGATCACTTTCACCGGGTCTGCAGAAGCCTGAAATACCGTCTTTAGTACGGAGTGTGCCGAATTTTTCATATCTGCCCGTAAGAAGCTTATGAGTGTAGCACTGATGTCCTACATCAAATACGAACTGATCGTGCGGAGAATCGAAAACTCTGTGCATAGCTATCGTAAGCTCAACTACACCGAGATTAGGTGCCAGATGACCTCCGTTGGATGATACGGTCTCTATAAGCTTATATCTGATTTCATCAGCTAATTTACCGAGATTATCAATATTCAGTTTCTTAATGTCATCGGGACATTTAATCTTAGAAAGAATATCATACTTCATTTTAATCTTCTCTTTCAGTTTGTACGTTTAGTGAGCTTAACAGCCAGATCCTTAAGGAAATCTCCTTCACTTCCGAAATAATCTATAAGAGAAAGAGCTTCATTTGTCAGCGAATCAGCAAGCTCCTTTGATTTTTCAAGACCAAGTAATGTAACATAGGTGCTTTTTTTGTTTTCAGCGTCACTTCCGATGGGCTTTCCGAGCTCTTTCTCGTCACCTATTACATCGAGAATATCGTCAACAACCTGGAAAGCATGTCCTATCTTTTCAGCATAGCCTGTACAGACCGCTGTTTTCTCTTCATCAGCTCCTGCGCAAAGACATCCTAAAAGAGCCGCACATTTAATAAGAGCACCTGTTTTAAGTCTGTCGAGAACCTCGAGAGTTTCTATGGTCGCTTCCTTATCCTCATTAATAAGGTCAACGACCTGACCTCCTATCATTCCGTTACATCCGGCAAGATAAGAAAGAGCCGAAACAGCATTCAGAGCAGCCAGAGGATTTCTTCGGGATAAAGCACTGTTGGCTATAATACCAAAGGCTCTCGTAAGAAGTCCGTCACCTGCAAGAAGAGCATATTCTTCACCAAATTCTACATGACAGGAAGGCATTCCCCGACGAAGGTCATCGTTATCCATACAGGGCAGATCATCATGAATCAGAGAATAGGTGTGCACCATTTCGAGAGCACAGGCAAGATCGATTGCTTCTTCAACCGAACCTCCGCAGATACGGCAGAATTCGAGAACGAGAACAGGTCTTATTCTTTTTCCTCCGATGGAAAGGCTGTATTTCATAGCCTGGTGAACGATATCTTCACCGAAATCACAGCCCGGAACCAAAGTATCAAGTCTGCTGTTTATAAGTGATATATACTCATTTAATCTTTCGTTATTCATCATCATTTTCTCCGAGAATTTCATCTGTAAGTTCACTTATTTTCTGTTTGGCGGAAGATAAGGTTTTATTGCAGAAGGAGATAATCTTAACCCCCTCCTCATAAAGCTTTATTGACATTTCGAGATCATATTCACCGCTTTCAAGACTTTCAGCTATTTCTTTAAGTCTTATCATAGCAGTATCGAGTGTATACATTTCCATTTCATATTCCTTTCAGAAATTTTACATATTTATATTAAAAATCAGTTTAAGCTTACACGTTCCACACGGCACTCAAGCTCACCGTCAGAAAGAATTACAGCTATACTGTCATCTGTTTTCACATTCGAAGCACTTTTAACCGTAAATCCGTTTTCATCCTTAACATAGGAGTATCCTCTTGCAAGAACCTTAAGCGGACTCGTTCCCTCGAGCCTTGCCGAATAATGTGACAGATCCGTGTAGTAATTTTCGAGTTTTGAACCGACAGCACTTTTGATTTTATTTTCACAGGCGGAAAGGCACTGTGAGTAAAGCTCTACGGTTTTACGGGGATTATGCTCAGAAATAACCTTATCACAAGCCATAACAGCCATAGAATAACCTGAGATAACCCTGTAAAGAGACTCAGTCATAAGATCGAGAGCTTTATCATTTGCATAAAGAATTTCTCTGTAGTCAGGAGCGACAATTTCAGCAGCAGCCGACGGTGTCGGTGCACGCATATCACTTACGAAATCCGCAATAGTAAAATCAGTTTCGTGACCAACTGCAGAAATAACGGGAATTTCAGATTCGAAAATAGCTTCAGCCACCTCTTCTTCATTAAACGCCCATAAATCCTCAATGGAGCCTCCTCCTCTTCCGACGATGAGTACATCAGCACCTTTGAGACGATTGAATTTTCTGATGGCGGCCGAAATCTGAGAAGCTGCGTTTTCACCCTGCACCTGAACACCTTCGAGAATGATTTCACCCGAAGGATATCTTCGTGATAAAACAGAAAGTATATCCTGAAGAGCCGCTCCTGTAGGTGATGTTACAACACCTATCTTTTTCGGATAAGCAGGTAAAGCTTTTTTATGCTCATCACTGAACATTCCCTTTTTTTCGAGTTTATGTTTCAGCTGCTCGAATGCAAGAGTAAGCTCACCCACACCCTCAGGAATTATATCCTCACAGTAAAGCTGATAAATTCCGTCACGCTCATAAAGAGACAGGTTCGCTCTTACGAGAACCTTCATTCCGTTTTCGGGCTCAAAAGTAACTCTCTGTGCAGCACTCCGGAACATAACTGCTTTAATCGCAGAGTTTTCATCTTTGAGTGTAAAATAGAAATGTCCCGTACGGTAATGATTAGTAAAATTAGAAATTTCACCGCTTACATATATATTTTTTAAATTATAATCAGAATCTATAATTGATTTAAGATATGTATTTATCTGACTGACTGTTAAAACGCCTGACATTTTTATCTGTTCTCCTTAAGATATGCCATAATTGCGATACCCGCTGCATTATCGCTCGAGAATTCCGGTGAAGCGAAAATCCCCTTAAATTTTTCCGTAAAACGTGACTTCATATAGCTGTTAGACATTACGCCTCCCGAATAAACCAAAGGAAGGTCACCGTAAATTTCTTTAATGCTCTCTGTCATTTTTTCGACAGAAGCAGAAATGTACTGTATACAGAATTTAGCTATATCGCATGGCTTCTCATTTTTTCCGAGCATAGTCTTACATTTATTTTCCACGCCCGAAAGACTGATATACGTTCCGTTTACACTGGGTCGCACCTTAAAATCCGCTGAACTTTCCTGAGACAGAACATCAAGCTCAGCTCCACAGGGAAATCTCATTCCGAGCATTACCCCTACTCTGTCTATAGCCTGTCCAGCCTTTAAATCAGTACTTTTTCCTATTAAGGTGCATCTGATAATCTCATCTTCATCAGGCTCGACAAGTAAGGCCTCGGTAGTTCCTCCCGAAAGATGAAAAGCAATAAACCTTTCATTTATGAGATCAAGTCTGTCCGCACTGTAAAGAGCAGCAAGAATATGACCTACCTGGTGAGAGCTGATGTGAAGATTTACACTGACAATATCACTGATTATCTTTCCGGTATTAAGTCCCACCAGAAAACAGGGCATATAGGAGCCTTCTGCCATTCTCGGAAAAGCAGACGCCCCTATTGAATCAAGATTATATTTGCTGCTGCTGAACAGCTCACCGCAAACTGAATGAAGCTGACGGGTATGGTAAAAAACAGCATCACTCTGTCTGAGACCCTTCTCACCTTCACGGACAGGAAGAAGCTTTTTACAGTGGATTATTTTATTTTCTTCAGGAAAATAAAGAGCTGCAGAGGTTGTATAATTGCTGGTATCAAAACCTAAATAAGCCATATTATTTTTTTATCTTTTTGGCAATAGTACCAAGAACACCGTTTACATATGAAGCATCGTCTGTAGTAGCATACTTTTTAGCTATTTCGACAGCCTCGTTGATAGCTACACCTACAGGCATATTTTCACTGTATAAAAGCTCGCAGACAGCGAGTCTGAGAATAGCACGTGAAACTTTTGAAATTCTCTTTGCAGACCATCCTACGAGATTTTCATTGATAAGAGCGTCGATTTCATCGAGATTGGCATATACTTTTTTTGCCAGATTTTCAGCGAAAGCATTAGTAGGAAAAATTTCAAGCTCAAGAGCATTTTCTATTAATTCAACAATAGAAACCTCTTCCTGGAAGCTTTTTTCGAAAATAAGTACGAATGCCAGTTCTCTCGCTTCGTGTCTTGTCATATTAACATTCCTCCCCCAACACAAATTATGTTGGTTTCTTATTTATATAGTTACTGACATTATACCACAAATTTTAAATCCTACAACTATTTTAGCTCAATTATTGTTAAATTTTCTGAAAAAATATCCGTATTTTTTTCAATAATTTCGCTTATTTGAAGAATAAGAGCGTCATTCAGTGTATTTTTTTCCAAAATAACCTGACAGGCATCTTCATTAATTATAACGAGACATTCCTTTCCTGTCTTGGCGGTGATCAGATTTTCAGTATCTGTCTGAGTCTTCATATCCTGTTGATAATCAGAAAGCATTGAGGTAATGCTGTTCTTTTCTTCAGATCCGAGACTGTCCTTTTCTAATATTTTTTCTATTTTGCTGATAACCTCATCATATGACTGAGTACGCTTCAATTTCGCTGATGAAAAATATTCCGTGGCTTCGGCACTATGCTCTGATGTTTTAACCTCATTATTAACTGATTCTGATTCGGATCCACTGTCGGAAGTAAGCTCCTCTTCTGTATCAGCAGCAGTAGTCCCCGCCACAAAAAGTGTGTCACCGAGATTTCCGGTAACAGCCTCTTCAGGACTTGTAGTTCCGACATAATCGCTCTGTGGCTTAGTAAAATACCAATTCACACCGATAGCCGCAAACAAAGCTATTATAAGTGTAGCTGTTAGCACCTGTCTTTTTTTGATAAGCATAAAAATTCCTCCTAATCTTCCATTTCTGAAATGCTTATATTGTTACTGCTTATGCTAAATAATGCCTTAAGCAGATTTGTTATCTCATTTTTTACCGAAGAACTTTCTCCGCCTTCACATACGACTGCTACGCCGGTAACACGAGGATATACAGACTTAATCAGCAGACCGTCCTCTGTATCACCTTTATCTAGTATTATATGCTCCTCTTCCTTTCTGTTTTCCTTGTCTGTTTTCTGTTCTGATATATTATTGGCATAGACATTTTCTGCCGTACCCTCATACATCAGCATTACTTTTACTTTACCGACACCTTTGATTTTACCGATTATTTCTTCGAGCCGAACAGTATGTTCACTTCTTTCACTGTAGTAAGCCGGAGATATTTCTTCTTTATCGATTTCCTTCTGTGGAACCAGCTCGGACAAAGATATAAGAAGCATACCTATTAAGCCTAAGGAAACTATCATCAGGGATTTCTTATCCTTTCTGATTTTTTCGAAAATCAGAAATATCTTTTCTTTGTTCTTTTCACCCATAGCGTTCTCCGTTAAATTCGATTACTGTACTGTCAGTGCATATTTTCTTAATTTCATCGTAAAATTTATCACATTCACTGTCATCAAACTCCCCTTCTATGCTTATGCCTTCAATATTCACCCTGTCACCGTCATAGGTGCATACTACTTCACACATACACTCACCGACAACTTCTTTCACGTAAGCGGTCACTTCACTTTTTACAGCGTAAATCATTACATCCTTTGAGTAGTCAGCGATTTCCGTTTCATTTACTGAATCATCTGACCTTACTGCACTTTCAACGATAGACAATAATCCTTTCCCATTTCCGTTGAGTGGATAAATAAGAGAAAATACAGTTATTATACTCATAAGGGTACAGAAGGCTTTTTTTAAAGCTCCGTCATGAATGATAACCGACAGCACGGAGGAAATTACAGAAACCGTCACAGCGAGTTTACACCAGAGATTAATCTTTTCCATTCTAACCTCCCCTTAGAGTAAGCATTACCGCTGTGCTGATTATGAGTATAAAGGCTTCGAATATTACCAGCAGACCTATAATTTTTATTCCGCAGGCAAAAGCCTTAATAGTATCAGACAGCTGTGAGCAGTCATAAAGTTCAGAAATAAAGCTTAAAATGTTCAGTGATACATTAAGCATCAGCAGTTCTGCTACCACGGGTGTATTAATAAGAACTACTGCAAATATGCCTATAACCGCCACAGAATTTTTCACTATTCCGATGGAGCCGAGCAGTGTCGAATAGGCATCGCTTATAGCTGAGCCGATTACAGGAATAAGGCTTCCTATAGTAAATCTTATGCCTTTGGCTGTCACAGAATCCGCCGCAACAGAGAATATTCCTTTTACTGAAAGCAGAGATGCAAACACAGAAGAAACAAGTCCGAGAAAAAAAGACACAAACCTGTTGACTGCACTGATGAAACGAGGAAAATTCACTCCGCTATTCAATGAGAAGCCTATACTTATACAGAAAAAACAGCCTATAATATCAACAAATCCGTAATTAATCAGTGCAGATGTAATTTCAGCATAACCGAGAACAAAAGTATTATATGTAAGTGCTGTGGCCGGATTACCTGCTGCAGCTATGGCTATAGCATAAACAGGAACAAAAGAAAGCATAAAATTACTGTTAAGCTTTAACAGCGAAAGAGCCGAGCTTAAACACAGATTAATTTCATCCACAAGCATAAGCGTAACTATCGGAATGACAATGATATTCAGAATATCCTTATATTTTCTTTCATCAGTAATAAGTGAAACAGTTCCGCTGAGAATAATAACACCGAAAATATGTGTAAAAACCGTAAGAATGTTTCTGAAATAATGTTTAAGGTTATCTTTAAAATACAGATATACACTTTTAAATGATATATTGTATATATCCTCGTAATCAAGAGAATCAATCCCGAAACCATCAAGAATATCTTTAATTTCACCGTCCATATCAGAAAAAAGCCTGTCGGATATATCATCGCTTATCACATCTGCTGCTGATACCGTAAAATACGATAACGATAAAATCAGTGCAATAGCCAACAGTGTGAATATCTTTTTCATTCAACAAAAGCAAATGCAGTCTTTACTATCGCCTCTATATACGGCATAGCGATAACCAGAAGCATTATCCTTCCTGTAAATTCGATAACATCAGAAATAAGTCTGTTCCCGTTTTCATTACAAATATCTGATGAAAATTTCGTAATAAGACAGATACCCGCTCCTTTTACTGCGGATGAAAGCACATCTTCACCATAGTACGTCTGACTTACTATTTCAGTAAGAAACGTAAAATTATCTCCGATAGCATCTGAAGCCAGAGCTGTTGCAAGAGCAAGAAAGACTATTTCTATAGGCAAAATAAATTCACTGAGCTGTTTTTTCAGAAAAATATTCAGTATACATAAAGATAAACCCGTAAAAACAATTTTTATAAACATCAGAAATCTATAATCCTTCTTATACTGTCGAACAAATCCTCTATCTGCGGTATTATCATAAGTAAAACAATTATAATACCCGCAAGTGTCGTCAGAGTAGCGTATTCACCTTTATCACTTCTTGTAAGCAGTTGATTAAGTATAGCCACAATTACACCGATAGCGGCAATTTTAAAAATCAAATCCAGTTCCATATCTGTTTCAGTAAATCCCCATAAAAGAAATAGCCTTTAAATTTTTAAATAAGTAAAACAAAAACTGATGCACCTAAAAACATACCGAAAAGAGATGAAATCTTTCCGTATTTGTCAAATTCACTTACAGCATTTTCACGGTAATTCTCGAAATAATTAAAATATAATTTTAATGTTTTAACCTGACTTTCCGTATCCGTAGTACCTAAAAATGTACCGAGATGCAACATTTTCTCCTTTTCCTCGCTCTTATAACAGGAGAAAGAGCTTATTCCTTCGTACCATTCATTTCTGAAATCTCCGTAAAGTCCGAAATCATAAAACCGTTCGAGAAAAGTGAGGTTTCTCACAGATTCTCTTTCAGACATAGACGAAAGTATTTCCGGGATATTCATTTTGGAAAACTCGATTTCAGACATCAGCGAATTAAGAAAAAATACCGTTTCTTCCATAACAGTTATCCTGTTTTTAAGCAATAATGAAATTTTCATTCCTGTCAGCGTAAATGCTGTCCATAATAAAACTGCTCCTGTAAATTTCATCTTTCACCTCAGAAACATCGTAAATGCCTTCTATTTCACCGGGAGTAAGTGAATTTTTTAAAAGCACTATCTTGCTAAACGCTCCCGTGTCAAGAATATCTTTAACTTGTATTCGTCTTAGTAAATCACTGTAATCAGAAGCGTGCACCGTGGCGATAAAGCGCACTCCGCTGTTTACACCTTTTACTATTCCGTTTATTTCTTCCTTGTTTCCTATTTCATCCAGAGCGATAATATCAGGAGACATAGTTTTCAGGGCTATCATAATCCCTTTATCCTTAGGATAATTATTAAGAACATCTGTATTTACACCTACATCGTGCTGACAGATTATTCCGCTCATACAGGCTATTTCCTGTCTTTCGTCGATAAGACAGATTTTATTCATCCGCTGTGAAAGCTGTCTGACATAATCTCTCAGAACAGTAGTTTTACCTGATGAGGGCGGACCTGCAATTAGAACAGAATCTTTTTCATTACCTATAAGCTCGGTAATTTTGTCTGCAGCACCTTTTATCTGTCTTGCTATTCTGATATTCAGAGATGAAATGTCTCTTACTGATGTAATATCACCATTCTGATTTACTACGGCAGTACCTGTTATTCCCGCTCTGTGTCCACCCTGAAATGTTATGTACCCGTTTACTATGCTTTCCAAGTGACTGTAAACGGAATAACAGCACAGTCTGTTAAATGCTTCACTTATTATCTCCGGATTTCCTATATAGCAGCTTTCATCATAGATGGATGAAGTTTCACCGTTTTTCTTCAGAAAAAGATAACCGTATTTGCCGAAGAGAAGGACAGGCTTTCCTGCCCTCAATCTTATTTCATAGGTATCACTTTTAATTACACAGTTAAGATTCATCATCTTACTTTTAAGAAGTGGTGAAAGAATATTTACCGCACTGTCGAAATTTTCTTCTTTGAAATCCATATTATATACCGCCTTATTTTTTTCTACATTCAAAACTATGAAAGCGTGTCCGATTTTATTACAAATTTAATAAAACATCTTGAAGATTAACATTGTTTAATGTATTATATATTTATTAATCCTTTAAAGAGAGGTTCATTATGGTTAAAAACAAAAAATCTTTTTTAGCTGATAATCAGTATATTATCATCGCTTTTCTTGCCACAAGCGTCACTATGCTTGCGGTATATCTTTGTAATGCGATGATACCCTTCGGTGATAAAACTATTCTCAGAATGGATCTGTACCATCAGTACGGACCGCTTTTTGCTGAGCTTTATGACATCGTAAAGGAAGGCGGAAGCTTTTTCTATTCCTGGAAATCAGGTCTCGGCAGCTGTTTCCTCGGTAATTATTTTAATTATCTGTCAAGTCCTGTCGGTGCGATAATAATGTTCTTCGGCCATGAAAACATTCCTGAATCAATCGGTGCTATGGTGCTTATCAAGGCTGCACTTTCCGCTTCAGCTTTTACTTATTACATCAAAAACTCACTTAAAAACCAGAATTTTGCCGTCGTATCCTTCGGTATACTTTATGCGTTCTGCGGTTATATGCTCGCATACTACTGGAACGTAATGTGGCTTGATGCGATGATTCTTCTACCTGTAATTCTTCTCGGTATAGAAAGAATTATTGATCACGGAAAGCCTGCGACCTATATCTGCGGACTCGCTCTTTCTATGTTCTCGAACTACTATATGTCATATATGCTCTGTATTTTTGCAGTAATTTATTTCTGTTATTATTACATCGTCTCCTATGAAAGCGGAGCACTTATCAGTAAGGTTTACGCACGTAAAAAACGTGGCCTTATACAGACATTATCCAACAAACGCTTTTTCAGAACCGGTTTTATTTTTGCCTTTTCTTCTCTCGCAGCAGCAGGCCTTATGGCGGCAGTCCTGCTTCCCGTTTATAACATTCTCAGATCAAGCTCAGCCACATCAGGCACCTTTCCCGATGAGCTGAAAAGTTATTTTACATTCTTTGATTTCTTCGCAAATCATCTTTCAAGTCTCGAAACTACAATCCGAAGCAGCGGTGACGATGTTCTTCCGAATGTTTACTGCGGTGCAGCTACTCTCATTCTTGCACCTTTATATTTCTTCACGAAATCCATTTCCAAGAAAGAGAAAATTGCATCTCTTGTGCTTCTCACCGCGCTTTTCTTTTCATTCAATGTAAACTATCTTAATTATATCTGGCACGGGTTCCATTTCCCTAATGACCTTCCCTACAGACAATCTTTTATATATTCGTTTATATTACTTGTAATGTCTTACAAGGTATTTATCCGACTTAATGAATTCACCTCACGACAGATAGGTGCTGTGGGCGTAGCTATAATAGCATTCATATTTATTGTAGAAGACATTACTTCAAAAAATGTAAACTCAGTTACTGTTATACTTTCCCTTTCTCTTACTGTGCTTTACGTAATTCTCCTCACTCTTTTCAAGGATAAACGATATCATACTGCTTCACTTGCGCTTTTAATGCTTGTATGTATCTGCAGTGAGGTAGTAATGTGCGATTCGAGCAGAATAAGCATCACCATTACCAAGGATTCATATTCCTCAGATTATGACGAATTCAGAACTCTTAAAGATGCTCTTGATACTGCTGAAGACGGCGAGTTTTACAGAATGGAGCTTACAAATTTAAGAACAAGAATGGATCCGAGCTGGTACGGTTATAACGGAGCTTCTGTGTTCTCTTCTATGGCTTTTGAGTCATTATCGAATCTTCAGGATGATCTCGGTATGATGAGTAACCGGATAAACAGCTACACCTACAATCCGCAGACCCCCATCTATAATATGATGTTTTCACTGAAATACATCGTAAACAACGAAGCCCCGAATACGCTTGAATCACCTTTCTATTCAGCATCACTGAGAAACGATAAGTATTCAGCGTACAAGAATAACTACTGTCTTCCTATAGCCTACTGTATTGACAGCAGAGCTGAAAACTGGGCAGATGAAGATTACATGAATGTATGGAAATTAGAAACAGGCTCAGATCCGTTTATGCTTCAGGGTGATTATTTCGACCTTGCTACCGGAGTTGGTAATCCCTTCGAAAAGATGGATATATCCTATGCAACATATTCAAATATTTCACCGTTTACCGAAAGTCTCTCAGCCACAAATTTCAGTTACTCAAAAACTACTCCCGATGCAGACGGCTCAGCAGTTCTCTATCTCACTACAGAGAAAAAAGGTAATGTTTACATCTACTTCGATGTCACCGGAGCATCAGATAAAAGTGTAACCGTCACTTCCTCACTCGGTACAATTACACAGTACGCTCATCAGAACTGCATATTGGATCTTGGGTATTACGATGTAAATGAAACCATAACCGTAACCGTTCCTTTCGAAGAAAATAACGGTACGCTTAAATTCAATGCTTATACAATAGATGAAAAAATATTCCGTGAAGGCTACGAAATTCTCGCTGACACACAGATGCTTGTTGAATCCTTTGAGGATACACACATAACAGGTCGTGTTACCGCTAAAAAAGACTGTTTACTCTACACATCTATTCCTTATGATAAGGGATGGAGTATCGTAATCGACGGCAAGAAAATCAGTGAAGATGAAATTATTAAATACGGAAATTGTCTCGTTGCTGCTAAGCTCGAAAAAGGCAACCATAACATAGAATTTGTCTATGAGGCTCCCGGCTTTAAAACCGGCATCGTTATTTCTTTGGCTACCGCTTTCATAATTTTCGCTTTAGTCCTGATAACAAAGAAACGTAAAAAGCAGAACAAAAAGAGATATTTCCCGATTTTTGCACCTTTAAGCACCGATTACACCGAAGAGTTGTTTTTAACTGTAGTTGAAGAAAGCGATTCAAAGCCACAGTGTAAAACGAAGGAACTCATAAATGAGAAAACAGTTAAAATGGAAATTTTTTACCCCGAAAACACCTATGTAAAAAAAGAAGTATTTCTACCTTTCGTAGAAATAGAACAGATTGATTTATAAGAGGTACAGCCCTTCGCTCTGATGCGAAGGGCTGTTTTCGTAAAGATTTATTTCATATTTCTTTCATATGATTCGATCATCTTTTTAACCATCTGGCCGCCAACGCTGCCGGCTTCACGAGATGTGAGATGACCGTTGTAGCCCTGCTTAAGGTCAACACCTACTTCAGCAGCAGCTTCCATCTTGAATCTGTCAAGAGCATCTCTTGCTTCGGGTACCATACCCTTGGATGAACCGTTTTTAGACATATCTTTCACTCTCCTTCTGAAAACTTTTTGCGTTTGCAAATATATTTTGTGCTTATAGGTCAATTATATTAATGTAACTATTTGGAAATCCTGTTGAAAAAAACGGTATTTTATTATGCATATTTTTTCAAAAAACTTGCATATTTTTACTTTATGCTGTATAATACTAAAAATTAACTTAGGAGAGATTACAATGAGCGGTCAAAGATTAATCGATATGCATGTTCATTCAGATAATTCACCTGACGGCATACATTCACCGATGTATATATGTGAATGTGCAGTAAAGAACAACCTCGGCGCTATTGCGATAACTGATCATTGTGAAGTTGATACTTTTTTCGATGAAAAATACAACAATATGATTTTTCATTCGTTCTTTGAAACAAGCAAAGCAAGATCAGCCTTTGAAGGTGAGCTGCTTGTACTGATAGGTCTCGAAATAGGTCAGCCTCTGTCAGATAAAGAGTTAGCAGATAAAATAGTAAAACATCATAAATACGATTTCATTTTAGGCAGCATTCATACCCCCGACGGCTTCACAGAAGACATTAAAAACATCGAATATGATAAACTCGACGTATACAAATTTATGGAGAATTATTTTCTTCAGCTAATTGAAATAGCAAAATGGGACGGCTGTGACGCTCTTGCACACATCACATGCCCTATGAGAAGAATTCAGGGTAAATATAATATTGATTTCGATTATTCGAAAATCAGCTCCGTAACCGATGAACTTCTCAGAACAATGATAAGCTACGGAAAAGCATTGGAAATCAATACCTCCGGGCTGAGACAGCAAATAGGCCGTACTATGCCGGATGTGAACATCATAAAAAGATACCGGGAACTCGGTGGCAGACTTCTTACCATCGGCTCAGATGCCCACGATGCAAACGACTGCGGCAAAGGAATAAATGAAGGTGTTCAGATCGCTAAGGAATGCGGTTTCGAGAATATTACTTTCTACGTAAACAGAGAAATTTTGGAATTAAAAATATAAAGAAGGTTAAAAAATGGACAAAAAGGAAAATATAACATCAGGTATTAAAATCGAGAAAAAAACCATAGTCGGAATTACTGTCCTGCTGCTTGCTATTATGATTTTTGCCGGTATTCTTACACAGGTAGTTCCCACAGGCGTATATCATACCGATTCAAACGGTACGATTATTAACGGCACCTACCACGAAATTGACCGTGAAGAGGTCGGATACAGCTTCTGGAGAGTATTTCTGTCACCGATTGAAACATTTATATATTCCACCGGTGATGCACTGACAGGTATATCTATTATCCTCGTCATAGTTCTTATCGGCGGAACATTCCTGATACTCGATAAGAGCGGCGTTCTGAAATATATGATGAATGTGGTCGTGAATAAATTTTCCGACAAAAAATACATTCTACTTTCAGTGATGATTTTCTTCTGTATGCTTTTAAGCTCTTTTGCAGGAATTCTCGAAGAATCAATCACCCTAGTTCCTCTTGCGGTAGCAATCTCTCTTTCTCTTGGTTGGGACTCATTTGTTGGCCTCGGCTTCAGCCTTATTTCCGTTGCTTTCGGTTATTCGGCTGCGACGTTTAATCCGTTCAATGTCGGAATTGTTCAGTCTATGGCTAATCTGCCTATGTTCTCAGGTGTTCTTTTCAGATGCTTCGTATTCGTAATAATCTACTCCATACTAACTGCCTTCCTGGTACGGTATGCAAAAAAAGTAGAAAAGGATCCAACCCATTCTCTATGCTACGAAAGTGACAAGGAATTACGTGAACGTTTTCTCAATAAAGCAGAAACTGAAAAGGCTCTTAGTAATCCGATGATGAAAAAAGCTTCAGCAGCCTTTATCAAGGCATTACTTGCAGTGCTTGTCATCACAGTTATATGTCTTGTCACCAATACTTTTATTGAAGACAGAACTATATCTGATATAATCGGATACGCTCCTCTCGTTTCAATGGCTATATTCTTTACTATAGGCGGTATGAGAGCAGGTTATATTTCAGGCTTTAAAAAGAAAGAGCTCTTCTCCAACTTCATCGCAGGTGCAAAAACCATTTTACCTGTAGCTCCGGTTATAATACTTATCATCTGTGTAACCTATATTCTTAAGCAAGGAATGATTATTGATACACTTCTTTATTGGGTTTATAATCTTATAAAAGGTGTTAACCCGTATATTTCAATAGTAATCATTTTCCTTGTAATATGTGTCTTTGAATTCTTCATAGGAAGCGGTTCGGCTAAAGCCTTCCTTCTTATGCCGATTCTTATTCCTCTCGTAGATATGCTTTCAATCGGCAGACAGAATCTTATTGTTGCGTTCTGTCTGAGCGACGGACTCTGTAATGTACTTTTCCCGACAAACGGACTTCTTATCATCGCTCTCGGCATTATAAATATTTCCTATTTCAAATACATAAAAATCTCATGGAAGCTGTTTCTGATGGAATTTATAGCAAGTGTCGGTATTATGACACTCGGAACAGCTATCGGCTATTAACAGTTTCAGGCACCTTTTAATAAGGTGCCTTATATTTTTTCAAATATTACTCTGTAACACGCTTTAAAGGCAATAGTTAAATCACAGTACTCCGATTCACTGCAAAGAGCTGTAATCCGGCAAAACAAAAAGAATAAAGAAAGAGCTGCCCGTCACCGAGCAGCTCATATTTTTCTATTGTGCGATTATTTAGCTTTTGAAGCCTTTCTTGCTTCGATATCAGCAACGATTTCTCTCTGTCTCTTTTCTGTAAGAGTGTAGAAGAACATGGGAATAGCACAGGCAAACATACTGATTGCACCTGAAAGGATAAGAACATTCCAGAGCTTGTCAGGACTTGCAACGTGACCTGTAGCAGCATCAATACCTGCAATACTCATTGACATAACACCGATGAAAGCACCTACGGCCATACCGATCTTATTAATGAGTGTCTGCATAGCGAAGCAGATACCTTCACCTCTTTCGCCTGTCTTCCATTCAAGATAGTCAACAGTGTCACCGATCATAGCATAGCTCATAATGTTATTAACACCCTGAGGAATACCGAGAAGAACGAGACCTACAGCACCTACAGCAAGCTTCCAGGGAGCATCATAGCCTACGAAGTACATAACAGCCATAACTACGCCGCCGAATAAGTGAACGAGAATATAGGTGTATTTCTTTGTAAACTTCTTAGTAAGCCAGGGAACGAGTACAGAAGCAACGAGACCACCGGGAATAACGAGAAGTGTGATAATACCGTATAAGCCTTCATTTTTAAGAACATACTTAGCGAAGTAAAGACCACCAGTGTATGAATACACCATTCTTGCACCGCCGAGAACACCCGAAAGAACGATAAGAAGGAGCTCCTTATTCTTAAAGAGAAGCTTAAGATTATGCATAAAGGAAGGAACTTCATCATAATCAGCAGTGATATATTCGTTTGTGTTTTTAAAGCCATAGAAGAACATAGGAACAGCTGCAACTACGAAAACAACTGCACAGATGAAATATGTCCACTTGAGTGTTTCAGCATTTGCTACAATGCTGCTGTTCATAACTGTACCGATAAATGTACGTGCAGCTTCCTCAGCTGTTTTGCCCTGATTGGTAACTATTGATGCGATCTGTTCTGCTTTATCACTCATAATAAGAGCAAGATCTGCTTCTGTGTACTTGAATTTAGCAGTAACAGCGTTTGTGATGATGGGAACACCTACAGTTACGATACCTGCACCTACTGTACATACAAGACGTACAACAGTGAGAATGTTACCTCTTACAGTTGTGTCATTTGTAAGACAGGTTGCAAGACCCCAGTAAGGAACGTCAGCAACGGTGTAAGCAACAGACCAGATAACATAAAGAACAGAAATTGTAGCAAATGTCCACATTGCCTTTGCTTCGTAAATAGGAAGGAAGCAGAGGATTGTGCAGATAGCGATAGGAATAGCCATCCATTTGAGGTAAGGACGGCATTTACCCCACTTTGTTCTTGTTTTGTCAACGATTGAACCCATAATCGGGTCGTTGCATGCGTCGAATACTCTCGTACCGAGCATAAGGAATGCAACAGCAATTGCACCTTCCATAGCACCAACCTTAACACCTTCAGCACCGAAAAGAAGAGCGTCAGTCATAAACACTGTTATGTATGAACCGATAATGGTACATATAAAGTTCTGACCGAAACCGGCAACACCGTAAGCTACAGCTTCTCTGGGCTGAACACCTTTGCCCGGTGTAGTACCGAACAGCTTGTGTAAAAACTCATTTACTTTCATGTTTTCCTTTTTCCTTTCATTTGTGAAATTTTACTAAAATACACCATATATGTACTTTTAACTTTACAATTATAACATAATAAAAAATTAAAGGCAAGTTAAAAACACTTGCCTTTATGCTAATTAACAGTTTATTTAAATTTTAAATGCTTTTTGAGATATTGTCCCGTATATGATTTTTCATCGGCTGCGATAACCTCCGGTGTACCCGTAGCTACGACCGTTCCTCCCCCATCACCGCCTTCAGGTCCGAGGTCAATAACATAATCTGCTGATTTTATAACATCGAGATTATGCTCAATAACTATGACACTGTTTCCTTTATCGACAAGAGTCTGAAGAACATTGATAAGTCTGTGTACGTCAGCTGTATGAAGTCCTGTAGTAGGCTCATCGAGAATGTACACTGTCTTACCCGTCGACGGTCTTGCAAGCTCCGTAGAAAGCTTCACCCTCTGAGCCTCACCGCCCGACAGAGTAGTAGCTGGCTGACCTATTTTAACATAACCGAGCCCTACATCGTAAAGAGTCTTCAGCTTTTTATAAATTTTCGGTATATTTTCAAAGAAAATCATACCCTCTTCGATGGTCATTTCAAGAACATCGTAAATACTTTTTCCCTTATATCTTACATTAAGGGTTTCGCTGTTATACCTTTTACCCTTACACACCTCACACGGTACATAAACATCCGCGAGAAAATGCATTTCTATTTTTACTATACCGTCACCCTCACAGGCTTCACAGCGTCCTCCCTTTACATTAAACGAAAATCTGCCTGCAGTGTAGCCCTTAGCTTTTGCATCTGTTGTTGCAGCGAATAATTCACGTATATCTGAAAAAACGCCTGTGTAAGTAGCGGGATTGGAGCGTGGTGTTCTGCCTATCGGTGACTGATCAATGTTTATAACCTTATCGAGATGTTCAATACCCGTCATTTTTCTGAACCTGCCGGGTACAAGCTTAGAACCGTTGAGCTCATTTGAAAGATGCTTGTTAAGTATTTCATTGACAAGAGAAGATTTACCAGAACCGGAAACACCGGTTACAGCCACGAATTCTCCGAGAGGTATTTCAACATCAATATTTTTAAGATTATTCTGTGCTGCACCGTAAATCTTTAAAAGCTTGCCGTTACCCTTTCTTCTTTCCTCAGGTATGGGGATTACCTTTTTACCGCTGAGATACTGTCCCGTGACTGACTCCTCACATCTGAGAATATCCTCCACAGTACCATATGCCACTACTTTACCGCCGTGAATACCTGCACCGGGGCCTACATCGACCACATAATCAGCCTCGAGCATAGTATCCTCATCGTGTTCAACGACAATAAGCGTATTTCCTATATCACGGAGATGCTTCAGTGTTCCGATAAGCTTACCGTTATCACGCTGATGAAGACCGATACTCGGCTCATCAAGAATATAAAGGACGCCTACAAGAGATGAACCTATCTGTGTCGCAAGTCTTATCCGCTGACTCTCACCGCCGGAAAGAGATCCTGACTGTCGGGCAAGAGTAAGATAACTGAGTCCGACACTGTTAAGAAATGACAATCTCTCCTTTATCTCTTTAACAATAAGATTAGCTATAGTTTTTTCACGTTCACTGAGCTTATGGGGAAGCTCTTTTATGAAATTCAAAGCTTCGAAGATAGAAAGGGAACATATCTCGTGAATATTTTTACCATCAACAGTAACGCTGAGAGCTTCTTTGCTGAGTCTTGCACCGCCGCATTCTTTACACTCGGTTACAGTCATAAGAGACTCGATTTCTTTTTTTGAAGCCTCAGAAGATGAATCGGAGTATCTGCGCTGAAGGTTATTCACTATACCTTCAAACTCAGCAAAATAAGTACCGCTGCCGTAACTTGTGGTTCTTTCCATTTTAAGCTTTTCACCTTTTGTGCCGTAAAGAAGAGCATCGAAAGCTTCAGATGATAAATCCTCAATCGGAGTATCAAGATTGAAACCGTATTTTTTTCCGATTGCAGTGTAATACATCCCCGAAATGGAGTTTTCGTCCTTACACTGCCAGCCTGCTGCTTTAATCGCACCCTGTCTTATGGAAAGCTTTCTGTCAGGAACAATCATAGAAGGAGATATTTCCATAAAAACACCGAGACCCGAGCACTTTTTACAGGACCCGAAGGGACTGTTAAAGGAAAACATACGAGGAGTAATTTCACCGAAGCTCACTCCGTGATCAGGACAGGCATAGTTCAGAGAAAAGGTTATTTCTCTATCACCTATGACATCTACTATCAGAAGTCCGTCTGCAAGCTTTGTAGCAGTTTCAACAGAATCTGCAAGACGTGATTTTATGCTTTCCTTTACAACGAGACGGTCAACAACAACCTCAATGTTATGCTTTTTATTTTTATCTATTTTTATGCTTTCGGAAAGATCGTAGATAACAGAATCTATCCTTACACGGACAAAGCCTGACTTACGAATACCTTCAAGCTCTTTTACATACTCACCTTTTCTACCTCTTACTATCGGAGCCAGAAGCTGAATTTTAGTTCCTTCTGCTAATCCGAGTACCCTGTCCACAATCTGATCAACAGTCTGCTGTTTGATTTCTTTTCCGCAGACCGTACAGTGAGGAATACCTATTCTCGCATAAAGAAGACGAAGATAATCGTATATTTCAGTTATAGTACCCACAGTGGAACGGGGATTTTTCGATGTTGTTTTCTGGTCGATGGAAATAGCGGGTGAAAGTCCCTCTATATAATCCACATCGGGCTTGTCCATCTGACCGAGAAACTGTCGGGCATAGGAGGAAAGAGACTCCACATATCTTCTCTGCCCTTCAGCATAAATCGTATCGAAAGCAAGAGAAGATTTTCCCGAACCTGAAAGCCCTGTAAAAACAATAAATTTATCTCTCGGAAGAGTCAGATCCACATTTTTCAGATTGTGCTCCCGTGCGCCTTTGATAATAATATTTTTCTGTGACATAAGCACCTCTTATTTCATCATATTTTTAAACTTTTCGATCTTATCACGCAGAAATGCCGCGTGCTCGAACTCCAGAATTTTAGCTGCTTCCTTCATTTCTGCCGTAAGCTGTCTTATAACCTTCTCTTTTTCATTACGGGAAAGCTTAGAAAATGCCTTGTCGGTATCGAGCTTCTTTTCTGAGATTTCGATAACATCACGAACCTGTTTGACAATGGTTTTAGGCACGATTCTGTTATCGATGTTATACTGATTCTGTATTTCACGGCGTCTTTTGGTTTCTTCTATTGCAAATCTCATCGACGGTGTTATTTTGTCTGCATACATAATAACTTCACCGTTAGCATTTCTTGCCGCTCTTCCTATAGTCTGCACCAATGAGGTCTCAGAACGAAGGAAGCCTTCCTTATCAGCATCGAGAATTACAACAAGTGAAACCTCAGGAATATCAAGACCTTCTCTCAGAAGGTTAATACCAACAAGAACATCGAATTCGCCCAGGCGAAGATCTCTGATAAGCTCCATACGCTCCATAGTATCAACATCATAATGCATATATCTTACCTTGATGCCGAAATTATCGAGATAATCGGTCAGTGATTCAGCCATTTTTTTAGTAAGAGTCGTTATAAGCACTCTTTCCTTTCGCTGAGTACGGATGTTAATTTCGCTGACGATATCATCTATCTGTCCGTCAGTAGGTCTCACACTTATTACAGGATCGAGCAACCCCGTCGGACGGATAATCTGTTCAACTATCTGACTGCTTTTATCTTTTTCGAAAGTACCCGGCGTAGCGCTTACGAATATTTTCTGACCGACCATATCATAAAATTCGTCGAACTTAAGCGGTCTGTTATCGTATGCGGAGGGAAGTCGGAAGCCGTATTCGATAAGAGATTCCTTTCTCGATCTGTCACCGCCGTACATCGCTCTTACCTGAGGAAGCATAACATGGGATTCATCTACAAACAAAAGAAAATCGTCCGGGAAATAATTAAGCAGCGTGAACGGCGCCGCACCTGCAGGTCGGTCTGACATGATACGGGAGTAGTTTTCTATCCCCTTGCAGAAGCCTGTCTCCCTAAGCATTTCGAGATCGTAAAGGGTTCTCTGCTTAATTCTCTCTGCTTCGAGAAGCTTGCCGGCTTTAGTGAATTCTACTACCCTGTCCTCCATCTCCTGTTTAATGTCCTCCAGAGCTTTTTCCAATTTATCCGGAGCTACCACATAATGGGATGCAGGATAAATCGCCACATGGGAAACATTATTTTTTACCTCTCCTGTAAGCGGATTAATCTCAGAAATACGGTCGATTTCATCACCGAAAAACTCCACCCTTATTGCTGTATCAGAGGTGTAAACCGGATAAATCTCTACAACGTCTCCTCTTACACGGAATTTATTTCTGACGAAATTCACATCGTTTCTGTCATATTGAATTTCTACTAATTTTTCTATAAGATCTTCTCTGCTTTTTTCCATGCCCACACGTAGAGAAATAACCATATTACGGTAATCAATAGGGTTACCGAGAGTATAGATGCAGGAAACACTTGCCACGATGATAACGTCACGTCTTTCCGAAAGTGCAGAAGTTGCCGAATGACGAAGCTTATCTATTTCATCATTTATGGCTGAATCCTTTTCTATATAGGTATCAGTAGTAGGAATATAAGCCTCAGGCTGGTAGTAATCATAATAGGATACAAAGTATTCCACTGCATTTTCGGGAAAGAATTCTTTGAATTCACTGCAGAGCTGTCCTGCAAGAGTTTTATTATGAGCAAGAACAAGTGTAGGTCTGTTAAGCTTTGCAATAATGTTCGCCATAGTGAAGGTCTTACCTGAGCCTGTAACACCCATAAGTGTCTGCTCTTTATAACCTTTATTGACACCGACAACCAAAGCTTCAATAGCTTCAGGCTGGTCGCCTGTAGGACTGAAATCCGAAACTAACTTAAAGCAATCCATACATACACCCTTTCTTTATAAAAACTCTTTATATTATATATCATTTTACAAATAAAAGTAAATATAAATATAAATTTTCTGAAAAAAAGTACTGCTTACATTGCCACCGAGTAAGAGATTATTCTTTACAGGTGGCATAAATGTATAAGCAGTACATAAATTATTATTTATTAAGTCCGTTTTTGTTAACTTCATCAAGAAGCTCAATACCGTAAAACATCGGCATAGTAAGCTTATGTGAGGCAAGAGAAGTATATCCGTCATCATCTACGATGATATGATCCTTAAGTGAAACTTTAAGTATTTCAAGAAAATTGATCACAGCTTTGGTCATTCTTATATCTTCGTTTGACGGTAAAGAAACGGAATGCGGATGATTATGAGATATTATAACACTCGAACAGTTTGTTTCTAAAACTATTCTTCCTAACTCTCTTATGTCAAATGCAGCAGAGCATATATCACCCTCATTAAGAAGACGGCAGGTAATAAGATGATTAAGACTGTCATAACACAGAACAAAAACCCTTTCACGGCAGCTTCCTTCATAATATTTAGGACGAAGGTAATCAACGATTTCTTCAGCTAAAACAGGTGCAGGCTTTCGCGCAGAAAGATTTTCGGCATATCTGTTATAAAAGGGAATTATCATTTTTATAAGATATGCTGCAGTTTCAGTCATACCCTTCACCTTCATCAGATCGTGAAAGTTAGCCTCAAACACATCAGCGTAGCTGCCGAATCTGTTTATCAGCTCATGGGCGATATCGTTTGTATCCTTACGGGGAATTCCGTAATAAAGGAGCATTTCGAGCACGTTATGGTCAGCCATACCTCTGAAGCCTGCTTCATAAAACCGTTCTCTCATATGCTTGCGGTGAAAATTATGAGAATGGTCAGGTAATTTCTTTTTGTTTGAAGTTTTGTTTTCACTCATCTTCGCTTCTCCATTAACAAAGTCAAACGAGAGATCTTCAAAGAAGACCTCCCGCAATTTTCATCTTTTAACAATAAAATCAGATAGATATTTCAAGAGCCATCTTGTACATATCAAGGTCAACTGAATTTTTCATACCTAAAGCTTCGAAAATATCAAAATCCATAATTGTTTCCTTTTTAATGGCTACAACTCTGTTACCGATACCTTCTTTAAGAAGCTGAACAGCATGGTAACCCATCTGGCTGGCAACGATTCTGTCCTTAGACGTGGGAGAACCGCCTCTCTGAACATGTCCGAGAATGGTAGCACGTGCTTCTACGCCTGTTTCGCTCTGAATTCTCTTTGCCATTTCTTCGACACCGCCGATAGCTTCTGAAACGAGAATAACGAAGTGAACCTTATTGCTCTTCTGAGTTCTCTTCATTCTTTCGATTACATCACGTTCGAAATCATAAGGAACCTCGGGAATAAGGATAGAAGTAGCACCGCAGGCGATACCTGATGAAAGAGCAAGATAACCTGCGCCTCTGCCCATTACCTCTACTACAGCACAGCGGTCATGAGATTCAGCAGTATCTCTGATTCTGTCAACCATCTGCATAATAGTGTTCATAGCTGTATCATAACCGATAGTGTAATCACAGCAGCCGATATCATTGTCGATAGTGCCGGGAATAGCTACACAGGGAATACCTCTGAGTGAAAGATCTCTGGCACCTCTGAAGGAACCGTCACCGCCGATAACTACGAGACCTTCGATACCTCTTCTTTTACAGGTATCAATAGCATCCTGCATACCTTCCTCAGTCTTGAAACGGGAAGATCTTGCTGAATAAAGAATAGTACCGCCTCTGTTAATAATATCGGAAACCGAACGAAGATTCATTTCATACATATCATCGTCCATAAGACCGTTATAGCCTCTTCTGATACCGTAAACCTTCATACCGAGTTCACAGCCGGCTCTTACTACAGCTCTGATAGCTGCATTCATACCGGGAGCGTCACCGCCACTAGTTAAAACACCAATAGTTTTAATCATTATTACGTCCTCCTGACATCGTAAATGATGAATTTGTACTGTTTAAACATTTAGAAATATTATACACAATATTATATAAAAGTCAAGTTTTATTCTAAAAATCAACAGCATACGACAGATTACGCATATTATTATTCCGAAACAATAATATTTTCAGATCCGCAAACCGTTTTCAGTTGTATTTCCGTCTCTTTACACAGCAGAAATTTAAGTTCGTACGCTACTCTGTCACTGTTATTATATTTAAGACATAAAGAAGTTGTTCCCGGAAAAAGCTCAGCAAGAATACGGATTTTATTTAGCTTCTCGACTTCCTCTTTATCAAGATTTACCGTAACCGTCTTTTTATTCACGGAATAATCCTTATAAAGATTTTTAGGATTAGGCTCTATGCTTTCACAAATAACAGATGGCTCTCTGTCTTCTCTTAGGCTTAATCTTCCTCTTATCAGAATAATATTTCCGGCTTTAAGATAATTGATTCTGTCTGCATAAAGCTTGGAAAATACTATACATTCAATCGATGCACCTATATCCTCAAGCTCAATAAAGCACATTGTCGAATTGTTCTTTGTGACCTTCTTTTCCACCCTCGAAATAATACCAAAAATCTGAACCGTACTATTATCTCTGTATTTAGCAGAAAAACCTTCGCTGTTCTCTAATATATCAGCTATACTATTACATCTAATTTTTTCTGAAAGAGCGGCATATTCCTCCATCGGATGACCAGAAATATAAAGCCCCGTGATTTCCTTTTCGAAGGCGAGAAGCTCATTTTTTGGCATTTCCTCGAGTGCAGGTGCCTTCATTTCACTTTCAAAGGAAAATCCTGAATCAGCATCGAAAAAGCCGATCTGACCTACAACATTACGGTTCTTATCTGCATCCAGCTCTCCAACGATAACAGGTAGCATATAAAGCATCTGTCTTCTGTTGAGATCAAGTCCGTCGCAGGCACCGCATTTAATGAGACTTTCGACAGCACGTCGGTTAAACTCCTTGGAATAAACTCTTTTACAGAAGGTATAAAACGAAGTGTATTTGCCCCCCTGCTCACGGTTGTCGATAATAGTTTTAATGAAATTTCTTCCGAGATTCTTAATAGCAAGCAAACCGAAACGAATCTGGCCGTTTTTTACGGTGAAGCCTTCGAAACTGCTGTTAATATTCGGTGCGAGAACTTTTATTCCGATTCTTGTACATTCAGCAATATAACCCGAAACCTTAACTGATGAATCAAGAACGCTGGTAAGAGTCGCAGCCATAAGCTCACATGGATAATGAGCCTTAAGCCATGCAGTCTGATACGATACATAGGCATAAGCAGCGGCGTGAGATTTATTAAATGCATATTTTGCAAAATTAGACATCTCATCAAAAATTTCATTTGCCACATCAGCGCTTACACCGTTAGCCAATGCACCGACACACTCTGTTTCACCGTTTTCATTTTTAAGACCGTAAATGAAATTCTTTCTTTCCTTCTCCATTACATCAAGCTTTTTCTTGCTCATTGCTCTACGGACAAGATCAGCTCTTCCATAAGAGTAGCCTGCAATCTTACGGCATATCTGCATTACCTGCTCCTGATAAACCATACACCCGTAGGTAACATCGAGTATATCACGGACAAGCTCTGTTTTATATACAGTATCCTCAGGATGATGCCTGTTATGAATATAGGTATCGATAGAATCGGCAGGACCCGGTCTGTAAAGAGAAATTACAGCAATAAGGTCTTCCAGGGATTCGGGTTTAAGTCTGGTAAGTACACTTCTCATACCTGCTGATTCATACTGAAATACTCCGTCGGTTTTTCCTTCGGAAAGCATATCAAATGTTACTTTATCATTAAGTGCAATGTTATCAATAGAAAAATCGGGAACAGTTCTTCTGACCATCTGTACAGCATCGTTTATAACTGTCAGAGTACGAAGACCGAGAAAGTCCATTTTTAAAAGTCCGAGCTGTTCCAGTGTAACCATCGTAAACTGCGTTACTGTGCTTTCGTCATTTACTGCAAGAGGAACATAGGATGAGACAGGATCTCTCGTAATAACCACACCTGCGGCGTGAGTAGAAGCATGGCGAGGCATACCTTCTACTTTTTTAGAGATATCCAACAGCTTTTTTACATCTTCATTATTCTGATAAAGAGTCCGAAGCTCATCAGACATTTTCAGTGCTTTATCTATTGTAATTTTAAGCTCCTGAGGAATAAGCTTAGCCACTTCGTCGACAACAGCATAAGGAAGTCCTAAAACTCTGCCGACATCTCTTATAGCAGCTCTTGCCGCCATAGTACCGAAGGTAACAATCTGTGCTACGTGATCAGAACCGTATTTGGAGATAACATAATCTATTACCTCCTGTCTTCTTACGTAACAGAAATCTATATCAAAGTCAGGCATACTGACTCTTTCAGGATTAAGAAATCGTTCGAAGAGCAGATTATATTTCAGCGGATCAATACCTGTTATTCCGATACAGTAAGCAGCTAATGATCCTGCACCCGACCCTCTTCCGGGGCCTACGGGAATATTTTTACTTTTTGCATAACGGATAAAATCATGCACAATGAGAAAGTAATCAACATATCCCATTCTGTTGATTATATCAAGCTCATAGTTAAGTCTGTCGATATATTCCTCAGGCGGATTATCACCTAAATGCTTATTAAGTCCGAAGAAGCACTGGTTTCTGAAATATTCGAAATGATCCATCTGATTCGGAACCTCGAAATGCGGAAGCTTTGTATTACCGAATTCGAATTCTACATTACACATCTGAGCAATATTTTCGGTAATATCGACTGCCTCAGGTATATCAGCGAAAGCACTTCGCATTTCCTCTTCGCTTTTAACATAAAACTCATCTGTACTGAATTCTAAACCTGTCTCCTCACCGAGAACATGGTTAGTCTGAATACATATCAGGACCTGCTGCACAGATGAATCCTCTCTGGTGAGATAGTGAGCATCATTAGTAGCCACAAGCGGTATTCCCGTTTCGCGGGAAAGTCTCACAAGCTCAGGAAGTATTTCGAGCTGCTCACGTAAACCGTGATTCTGTATTTCAATAAAATATTTTCCGTCACCGAACACACTTTTATACCACAGTGCCGTATTTTTTGCACCATCATAATCTCCCCTGACAAGCATAGTCGGTATTTCACCGGCCAGACACGCTGAAAGAGCAATAAGACCCTCGTGATGCTTTTCGAGAAGCTCTTTATCGATTCTCGGTTTAGTGTAAAAACCCTCTGTCCATCCCTTGCTGACCATCTGTATAAGGTTCTGATACCCGATGTTATTTTCACAAAGAAGAACAAGATGATGTCTTTCGTTATCGATACCGTGAACCTTATCGAAACGGCTTCTTTTAGCAACATAGCACTCACATCCGATAATCGGCTTGATGCCTTTTTCCTTTGCAGCCTTATAAAAATCGACAACACCGTACATTGATCCGTGATCAGTTATTGCTACACTTGTCTGACCGAGTTCTTTAACCCTGTCAATAAGCTGATTTATTCTGCAGGCACCGTCAAGAAGACTGTATTCCGTGTGAAGATGTAAATGAGTGAAAGACATACCATCCCTCCTTTGTTATTTAACTCTTAATTTTTCTACCTTATCTTTATCCGGATTAACGATAATAGTGTAATATTCGTGATATATCACCATACCTGTTTTTCCACCATTAGGCTTTTTAAGTGCTTTAACCCTCGTGTAATCTACAGGTACAAGAGACGAGTCCTTCGCCTTGCTGTAGTACGCCGCAATAACAGCGGCTTCCTCTATCGATTCATCAGAAATTTCTCTTCCGTCACCGAAAATAATTACATGAGAGCCGGGAATTTTCTGTGTATGAAGCCACATATCACTTTTCAGCGCTGTTTTAAGAGACAGTTTTTCATTCTGCGCGTTATTTCTACCGACGAGAATACGGTAACCGTCACTTGAACGGAATTCCAGCGGAGGTAATTCTTTAGGTGGCTTCTGCTTTTTACCTTTGATATTTTTAATGTAACCGCTCTGAGCAAGTTCCTGCCTTATTAGTGAAATTTCTGTATCTGTGTCTGCACGGGAAAGCTCGTCGAGTACAGATTCAAGATAGATTATCTCATTTTTACCCTCTTCAATAAGCTTTTCAAGCATTTTTTCAGCAGTCTGAGCTTTACGGTAATCCTTATAGTATTTCTTCTGATTCTCTGTAGGTGAAAGAGCAGGATTACAGGGTATTCTCACTATTTTACAGTCATCATAATAATTCTCAACCTCATAATAAGACACACCCTTAGTGAGTCTGTAAAGATTAGCGAGAATCAGCTCACCGTAAAGACGTAAGGATTCTTTATCTCTGCATTTTTTCAGTTCTTCAGTCTGAACAGCAATTTTTCTCGATGTACGCTCGATAAGATTACTTATAAGCTTTATCAACTCATGCCCACGATGATTTATACGATTAATTCTATCTCTTTCATAATAAAAATCATCAAGTAGCTCTGAGCAGCTGTTATATATTTTTACTTTTAACTTACCCGAATACTGTCTTATATCGTAATGAGACAAATCCTTAGGCTTTCCCGATTCCTCTGTCAGCATATAAAACTCATCAGATGAATGAAGATGATCTTTAATGTACTGTAATTCACTTTTCAAAATTTCTGTCTGTTCATCACTGAGAGAAGACACTGTGCAGTCATCGAAGGAAGCTCTGTAGGCTATCTCTCTGGAAACTACAGGAGAAATACCCTGAATACAGTTCATCACCGCTATGGAAAGAAGTTTGTCGTTCTGAGTCATTATCCTGTCCATAATAACAGATAATTCAGTACTCTCTATGTCAAGCTTTCCCTGAGCAGGAGGAAGCTTGTATTCGATTCCGGGCAGAATCTGTCTGACGGAAGAGGTAGTTATATCTACTCTTCTGATCGAATCAATTACCTTACTGCCATTCAAAAGAATCAGGTTTGAGTATTTACCCATTATTTCGATACATAGCGTAAGTTCAATTCTGTCACCTATCTCGTTAGTCGCATCAAAGTCCACGAAAAGTATTCTGTCCATTTCCTGCTGTCTAATATTCTTCACCAGAGCACCTGTAAGATACTTTCTCATAAGCATACAGAACATAGGAGGAACAGGCGGGTTGTCAATATTATGCGATGTGAAATGAACACGGGGACTGTCCGCCCGTACACAGAATAAAAGCCTGTAAGAACAGCCCTTTCCTCTGAGATTCAGTATTATTTCATCTCTTGTAGGCTGATTGACTCTGTCAACACGCAAGCCCACAGCTTTATTTAAAAGTTCATCTTTAATTTTCGATAAAAATATTCCGTCTAATGCCATAATACACCTTAATCAATATATTTTACAGGGTTTGACTGTTTAAGTATCATCCCGTCAATTTCAGTAAATCTGTCACAGATTTTATTCTTAAGAGCAGAAACAGACGGATTCTCTGTTTCAAAATGCCCTGCAAGAATAACAGTTATTCCTAACTCCGATGCAAGAAGGAGTTCATGGTAATCCATTTCACCGGTAACATAAGCATCAGCACTCATCCGTGCTGCATCTTCGAGGAAATCTGCACCGGCACCACCGCACACAGCAACCTTTTTAACTGTTCTTCCACTGTCAACCAATCTGCATACAGAACCGAGCTTTTCAGAAACAAGCTTAGCAAATCCGATGGATGAACACTCAGCCACATCACCTATTTTTGCCATCGGAACAGTACACTCCTCTGATGGAACACCGACTGCATTACTGATTCCGAGAACTTCACAAAGAACATCATTTACACCGTCATCAGCGCAGTCAAAGCACGTGTGTGCCGACAGTATGGCTATCCCTTTTGATGCAGCTTCAAATGCTAAATTACCTTTAAGAAAATTTTTCTGTGCTTTGAAAATAACGGGATGATGTGTGATAATCATATCAACTCCGTTTTTATCTGCATCAGCCAAGGATTCAGGTGTAAGATCGAGAACGAAACCGATTTTTTTTACATACTTATCACTGTCACCGACTAAAAGTCCGCAATTATCCCATTCACACTGAGTGGAATATGGTGCAATTTCATTAATATAATCAGATATTTCCTTAACAGTTACCATCATAAGCCTCCGAAATTTTCTTTTTCACCGAAAAAATTATCTCGCCTAAATTATTCTCGTCTTCTTTACCTGCATTCATAAGAGCCGAATGTTTTTTTTCTAAAGCAGCAAGGATCTTTTCTATATATTTCCTTGATGTATCATCCTTGTTTTCGATCAACTTACCGATATATATGTACGAAATGTCCCTTTCAGCTTTTACACCGGTATAAACAGCAGAGATAACACAATACAGGCGTTTACCGTCAGTAGCAGTCTTTTCTTCAAGAATCTCAAAACCGTTTTTTACATAAAATTCACGCAAAACTTCACCGTGAGACATAGGCTGGGCTACAATATGCAGATTTTTATCATAAATCCACGGACAACAGGAAAGTATATCTGCTATAAGATTCCCACCCATTCCTGCAATAACAATATCGTCACAGGATCCTTCGGGAATATTTTTAAGTCCGTCTGAAAGGATAAGCTCCACCTTATCCGAAATTCCCGACTCAATAACAGTTCTTCTCGCATTTTCCAAAGGACCTTTATTAATATCTGCAGCTATTCCGCCTACCGAAATACCGTTCTCTATAAGCCATGCAAGAAGATACCCGTGATCAGTACCTATATCAGCTACTCTGCTGTTCCTTCTCACTAAGGAAGCCACAGCTGAAAGTCTTGCGTCAAGTTTAATTTTACCCATAATTACCTCTCTTAAGAAACAGAGCCACCCGAAAACAGGTGGCTCATTGCTGAATTTGCTTATTTAGAAGCAAGATATTCGTTGATTTTAGCAACAAGCTCATCAACGTTTACGCCGTGAACAGCACAGGCCTCTTCAACAGTTTCGCCTCTTGATGCGGGACAACCGAGACAGTGCATTCCCATTTCGAGGAAAAATACTGCTGTACCTCTGTCTTCATCGAGAATGTTACCGATAAGCATATCTTTTGTAATTTCTTTCATCGTACTACTTTCCTTTCAGGAGTTTATTTGCATATTTTATTTTTTGCTTCAATAGCAATTTTAGCCTTTGCTACAATGTTTTCAGCATCAAGACCGTAAATCTTGAGAAGCTCAAGAGCAGGACCTGATTTGCCGAAGGTATCATTGACACCGAGACGGATTACAGGAACAGGATACTCTTCACTGAGAGCCTCACATACAGCACCGCCGAGACCGCCGATAACACTGTGCTCTTCAGCAGTCACGATAGCACCTGTTTCCTTTGCTGCTTTAACAAGAATATCTTTATCGATAGGCTTGATGGTATGAATATTGATAACGCGTGCATCTATGCCTTCTTCAGCAAGCTTTACAGCAGCTTCGAGAGCTTCAGCTACCAAAAGACCTGAAGCAACGATTGTAACATCCTTACCGTCTTTAAGAGTGACACCCTTGCCTATTTCGAACTTATAATCCTCAGCATTAACACGGGGAACTGCTAATCTTCCGAAACGCATATAAACAGGACCTTCATGCTCAGCAGCTGCGAGAACAGCCTGTCTTGCCTCAACATCGTCAGCAGGGTTAATAATAACCATATTCGGAATAGAACGCATAAGAGCAATATCTTCACAGCACTGATGACTCGCACCGTCTTCACCTACGGAAATACCGGCATGAGTAGCACCGATTTTAACATTAAGACCAGGATAAGCGATAGAATTTCTTACCTGTTCAAATGCTCTTCCCGCTGCAAACATAGCGAAGGAAGAAGCAAATACTGTATAACCTGTGGTAGCAAGACCTGCAGCTATACCCATCATATTTCCTTCAGCAATACCGCAATCGATAAATTTATCGGGATATTCCTTTTTAAAAGCTATTGTTTTTGTTGCTTTAGCAAGGTCAGCATCAAGAACAAGAATATCGTCTCTTGTTCCGAGCTCCTTCAAAGCGTTACCGTAAGCATCTCTGGTTGCACATTTAATTACATCTGCCATAATTACGCCTCCAATTCTGCAAGTGCAGCGTCAAGTTCTGCCATTGCCTGTTCATATTGTTCAGCTTTAGGAGCTGTACCGTGCCAATCACACTGATCCTCCATAAAGGAAACACCCTTACCCTTTACAGTTTCTGCCACGATACATGTTGGCTTACCCTTGCAGGATTTAGCTTTTTCGAAAGCCTCTTCGATTTCGCAGAAGCAGTGACCGCAGATTTCGATAACATTCCAGCCGAAAGCTTCAAATTTCTCTTTAATAGGATAAGGTGAGTTTACTTCATCGATGCTTCCGTCTATCTGAAGCTTGTTATAGTCAACGATAGCCACAAGATTATCAAGCTTTCTGTTACCTGCAAACATAGCAGCTTCCCATACCTGACCTTCTTCGATTTCACCGTCACCGAGAGCAGTATAGACACGGAAATCCTTGTTTTTGAGTTTAGCGCCGAGAGCCATACCCACAGCTGCAGAAATACCCTGTCCGAGTGAGCCTGTACTCATATCCACACCGGGTGTATATCTCATACTGGGATGTCCCTGAAGAATGGAGTCAGGCTTTCTGAGGGTTTTGATAAGATCATAAGGGAAAAAGCCTTTAAGAGCCAGTGCAGCATAAAGAGCAGGGGCTGTGTGTCCTTTAGAAAGAACGAATCGGTCTCTATCCTCACAGTCAGGCTTTTCGGGGTTGACATTCATTTCTGAGAAATACAGATAAGTGATTATATCTGCAATAGAAAGAGATCCACCCGGATGACCCGATTTTGCATTGTAGGTGCCTTCAATGACACCCTTTCTTACCTGAACTGCTAATTTTTTCAGTTCGAGCTTTTTGTTTTCTTCCATAAATATTCCTCCTTATATAATTAACCGTTTTTAATTATATGCTCAATCAAATCCGCAACCGCACCGTAGTTACAGTGACAGGTTACAAGCTTTGAAATAGCTTTAATATCATCAGGTGCCTGACCGCAGCAGGCAGGAAAACCAACGGCTTTAAGCATTTCCCAGTCATTATAATAATCTCCGATTGCCGCTGTTTTCTCCTTCTCCACACCAAGCATTTCAGCAAGCTTGAGAACTGCATTTCCTTTGTTAGTGCCTTCGTTTACCATTTCGTAGCTGAAGAGCGATGAAGCCATAAGGTTTTCGTGAGTCCTTGAATTGCTTTTAAGGAACTTTTCAACCTGTTTTATCTGAAAAGGCAAGGCTGTGTAAATAACCTTATACCAATTATCTTTCGGAATTTCATCGAAATTATAATAATACTTTATAGGTAATTTTGCATTGATTGCAAGAATTCTCGCAGAAGGTGTAGGTCTGAAAATATAAACATATTTATCGGAAATAACCTGAAAAGCCAGAAAAGGGAAGGTTTTTACACTTTTTTTTACAAGCTCAATGCAAAAATCGTTAAGCGGACTCGACCACACCATTTTCTCCTGTGAGAAATCATAAATTCCGGCTCCGTTTATCACGACAGCCTTTCCGTCAGGTATATTAAGTCTTTTATAATGCTTGCGCATAGAATTAGGTGACCGTCCTGAAGCAAGAGTGAAATTACCCTTATGCTCTTTTACAAACTTCTGAACTGCATCGTAATTTCTCTTTACCAGATGTCTTGATTTATCATTAATTGTACCGTCTATATCGGATGCGATAAGCCAGTCTGAAAAATATTTTTTTTCTTTATTCATCTTTTAACCTCCTCAGAAACGAGGTGAAATATTCAGGCAATTCGCTCTGAATCTCAATATACTCATTGGTTCTCGGATGTCTGAAACCGATAAGTCCCGCATGTAAACATTGACCTCCGAGATATTCTATAACTTTTTTAGGTCCGTAAACAGGGTCACCGGCCACCGGGTGTCCGATGTAAGACATATGGACACGTATCTGATGTGTCCTTCCTGTTTCAAGTCTCAATGCAAGATGTGAGAAATCTTTATACTGCTTTACTACACGGTAGTGAGTTTTTGCATTTTTTGAATTTTTTACCGTAACAGTCATTTTCTTTCTGTCCACGGGATGTCTGCCGATGGGCGCATCTACTGTTCCGTCCTCGTTTTTGAATTTTCCGTATACTACGCTCTGATACTCACGTGTAAAGGAATGAGCTTTAATCTGCTCAGCGAGGGAAATATGTGAAAAATCATTTTTAGCAACTATGAGAAGACCACTCGTATCCTTGTCAATTCTGTGAACAATTCCCGGTCTGATTACTCCGTTAATACCGGAAAGTGAATCCTTACAATGATACATAAGGGCATTTACCAATGTACCGTCATAATTACCCGCTGCAGGATGAACAACCATACCTTTTACTTTATTGACGACGAGCAAATCATCATCCTCGTATCTGATGTCGAGAGGTATATTTTCAGCAACTATCTCAAGTTCTTTAGGTTTCGGAACTCTTACAGCGATTCTGTCACCGGCTCTGACCTTGTAATTCTTTGTGATTACCAGCGAATTAACAGTTACATTTCCGTCATCGATAAGCTTCTGAGCAGCCGAACGGCTCAGTCCGTCACAGTGTAAAGCAATAATTTTATCTATACGTTCTCCGCTGTCATCATCATTTACAGCAAAAATCTGCGCATCTACCATCAGACATTTTTCTCTTTCTTGTTTTTATACTCTTTGTAAACAGAATAAATTTCATAAAATATAAGAATAAAGGCACTGCATGTTACGAGACAGTCAGCAAAATTAAATATATAAAAATCTACAAACAAAACCTCAATATAATCTATTACATAGCCCCTGAAAATCCTGTCGATTATATTACCAAATCCGCCTGCAGCCATAAAGACGAGACAGACATAATCGACACCAAAGCGGAATTTTCCCGACAGTATAACAGCAAGTATTCCTGTCATACATATAACAGAAGCTACAGTCATCAGTTCTGTTTTTCCGCTCATAAAGCCCATCATCGCTCCGTCATTTTCGAAATAATGAAGCTGTAAAAATCCGGGCAACAGCATTTTCACGGATACAGGCTTAAGATGCAGATCGATGAAATATTTTATCACCTGATCTGTCACAACCATCGAAAATATCACCGACAAAGAAAACAGACGTATTTTATTCTTACTCATCATTACTGTCGCCGCTTTCGATAACCTTCTTAAGCTCGTCAAAGCTTATGTCACTGTCCTCAAGAGACTGTGCGAAGGCATCGCTGAGTCCATCGGCAAAAGACGAAAAATCGCTGTCTCCGCTTCCGGCAGAGTCAAAGATTTTTGATATGTATGCGTTTACATCAGGCATAGAAGCCGATCCGCCGGAAATGAAGTCATCTGTACCTTCATTAATTTCTTCGCTTTCATCTAAAGTGATATCATCAACTACAGTTTCAACTTCAAAAGAAGGAGTATCGTCAGTTTCCTCTGAAGGCTCAGATATCTGAACTGCATCCGAATCCTCAGCTTCGATTTCTTCCATATCAAAATCAAAGGTAAATTCTTCGATTTCAGAAATATCAATCTGCTTGGTTTCAATTACCTCGGCATCAGGAGCTACCTCAGGCTCAATATCCTCCACAGTGATTTCAGCCACAGATTCGGCAGCCATTTTAACTGCTCTTTCTATCTCAGCTTTTAATCTGGAAGCTTCGGCTTTAATTGCTTCGAGCTCCTCATTTGCCTTACGGATTATGGCGTCAGCCTTATCTCTGGCTGTCTGTGCATCCTTATAGGCATCAGCGACAATTTTAGAAGCATTTGAATTTGCTTCTTCAATAAGGGAAGCAGCTTTGGCATTGATTTCGGAAATATATCTTTCTGAAAAAGATTTAGCCTGACTTCGTGTCATTTCGAGCTCAGTTTTGGCGTTTTCGAGTGCTATCTCAGTACTGTTAAGCTCCTGAGCATAGACAGACTGAGCCTCAGCTGTTTTTTCAGCGATAATCTTCTGCCCGTCAGCATTTGCCACCTCGAGTATTTCCTTGGCTTCTGCCTGAGCTTGTTCCACTGTTTTGTCAGAAGTTGTTTTAGCCCAGATAAGAGCATCAGCTATCGCTCTTTTGTTTTCGTTATATTCGTCGATTAAAGGAGTGATGGCCGAAAGTCTTTCCTTCAAAACATTATTATCATTATAAAGCTTATTATAATTCTGAAAAACTCTCTGAATAAAAGCGTCAACCTCACTCGCACGGTAACCGCCTTTGCCTGCCTGTGAAAAACGCTGATTCATTATCTGATTGGGAAGCATCATAAAAATCTCTCCTTTAACTTAATTATTATCAGAAATTACCGAATTCGTCAAGATCAACCTGACCGTAGAAATCACCGTGAAGCTCCACACTTTCAGGAAGGAAAGCGCAGATGTTTTCGGTAAAACGTGTAAAAATTGAATTTGTTACATATTTAGCACCGTCAAGGAAGTCCATAGCTCTTCTCTTCTGCTCATCTGAAAGAAGGCCGAGATTTACCACAACCATAGCATTCTGATCAATCATAAGGTTAGCAACATTTTTAGCGTCATAAATATCGTGTAAGGCGATAAAATTAAGCTTGAACTTAGCCTGCTTTGCAGAACCTGACATATTATAAATATTACTCTTAGGCTGCTGCTTTACAGTTTTGAACTCATTTACATTTTTTTCTGTTTTTCTCTGCCTTGAAGCAGTATCACCGTATTTCACATATTCGGGAGGATTGATTGAATCATCAGAAGAATAATCAAAGGCAGAGGATTCTTCTTCGTAATAGCTGCTATCGCTTCCTTCGTATCCGTAACCTTCTTCTTCATACTCATATTCAACATCGGTATCATCATATTCTCTTTCATCGGGAATAAAATGCTCCTCAAATTTAGATTTGATATTTTTAACAAAGCCCATTTTTAATTACTCCTTTTCAAAATTTAATATAATCTCGGTCCGAAAACAGATGAACCGATTCTGACAAGGTTTGAACCGCAAAGTATAGCCTGTTCATAATCTCCGGACATGCCCATCGAAAGAATTGATATATCTGTATTATCTAACTTTTTACTCTTTATGTCAATAAAAATTTCGTGCATTTTTGAAAAATATTTCATCAACTCTGTATCACTGTCACAGATGGGAGGAATTGTCATGAGACCGCGCACCTTTACAGCAGGAAGCTCGCTTATCTGATAAAGTAAATCCTCGAGCATTTCAGCAGGTATGCCTGTCTTACTTTCCTCACCGCCTATATTAACTTCAATAAGACATTCAGTAGTTATACCCATAGCAAGGCTTCTTTTCGAAATCTCTGAAGCAAGCTTCAGAGAATCGACAGACTCTATCATCGAGACTTCACCGATAATCTGCTTTACTTTATTTGTCTGCAAATGTCCGATCAGATGTGCCTGACAATTATCAAGCTTAAGATACGGCTTTTTGGAAAGAAGCTCCTGTACCTTGTTTTCACCGATAAGAGTTATTCCTTTTTCGATAGCCCGATTAATGAAAATCGGCTCTACGGTTTTAGTTACAGCCATAAAGCTGATATCCTCGAAAGAACGGGAGCTTTTAGCAGCCGCATCAGCAATTCTCTCTTTTATGAACTCTATATTATAATCAATATTTCTGAAACGTTCGTCAACTGATAAGCATTCCATCTTCAATATGCATCCCCTTTACTATAATTTTATCATAAAGGTCAAGACTACGGTGTTTGTCTGTAGCCTCCTCATCGATAATCTTGTTTCCTTTTTCATCTTCCTTATATACGACGTATCTGTTTGCGATAACATAATCCTCACCGTAATAAGAAATACTGATAGGTGTAAACTTAACATAATTACCGAGCGCTACATAAACACCCTTTACACCTTCTTCATTCTCAACGATGGCATTACTGTTAATGCGGAAGCCATTGTAATCCTTTACTGTTATTGCTGCTTCTTCGATTCTGAGATTTGCGAGTTCCTCGTTCATCGATGTACACTGCAGAACTACCGTAATTGTGTCACCGTTAAGCTCAGATACATTGTAAACCTTCATTGTTATATCTTCTATATTTTTTTCCGGAAAGTCAACGGTTACGTAATAACCGGTTCTGATAACAGATGCGTCCGTTATAGAAGTATCAAAGATAAAATACCATGTGTGCTGAGCGATTATCTTTCCGAAGGCATTATCGTAGGATGTTCTTTCTGAATTTATAAGTTTGGCGCCTTCGTTAACAGAAACTTTCTTCTTTCTGACATCCTCATAGGATTTTACAGATTCATATCCGTCAACATTTCCAACGAAATACCCTGAATATGATGATTTGATCTCACCGCTCTTTTTAAATGATTTTTTTACTGATTTTATTTCTTTTTTGATATCTTTTATCCGTGAATCTATATCAAAGCCTGAACCGGTGGCAATCTGCTTCGTAGAAACCTTAGAAATGAAGCTGCTTACGGAATCGTCAAGAGAAGAAAGATCACCGCCGTTTACCGAACTGACATAATCATCTACAGAATTATAAATACTGGAATTAAGATAGACAACATTTATATAATTAAGCTCACCCTGACTCTTAAGATTCTCTAAATCGGCGAGCTTTGCTTCAAGATCTTTCAGCTTAAGATAATTTTCTGCCTGCTCTTCTGTTTTAAAGGTAATGGCTATTGTGTCATCCTTTCCGACATTGGCACTGTCAGTAAGCACCGGCACATAAACCTTTTTGCTGTCTTTTCTAAGTATAGAGATATTCTTTCCGTCATTGATTCTGTTTTCGTCACGGACAGCAAAACCTTTTACATTAAGCTTTTCTTCCTGTGTGTACTTGAGTGCATATTCGAATTCTATCTTTCCTGTACTTTTGGAGTAAACATACTGAGCTGCATAAAGCACAGCCAATACTGCAAAAGAAATCAGCATAATCAGTACAATTTTTTTATCTTTTGATGAATTCATAGTTTAATCACCTGAATATTTTTCTATTATTTCAGATGCGGCTTTAATTATTTCACCGCCACTGTACCTGTCAATTTCGAGCCAGTTAATTTTGTCATTACGTCGGAACCAGGTAAGCTGCCTTTTGGCATATCTTCTCGTTTCCATTTTTAACTTTTCTACTGCTTCGTCCAGTGAAACAAAGCCGTCAAAATAAGGCTTTAATTCTTTATAACCTATAGCCTGTCTGGCAGTAGATGAGTAATCACTGCTAAAAAAATCCTCAGCTTCACGAAGAAGACCGCTTTCGAGCATTATATCAACACGTCTGTTTATGCGGTCATATAAGAACTGTCTTTCATCAGCAGTAAGACCGATAACACACCAATCAAATTCACTTTCTTCAAGATGCGACATCCTGTCCTGTTCAGTAATAGTCTTACCTGTTGTAAGAAAAACCTCGAGAGCACGGACGATTCTTTTTCTGTCATTGATGTGAAGTCTCTGAGCTGCATCAGGATCTGCCTCTCTGAGTCTTTCGAAAAGGAACTCTATCCCCTTCTCGTCTGCCTCTTTTTCCAGGTCGGCTCTGACATCACTTTTATCATAATCAAAGAAGGTCGTATTTTTTATCAGAGTATCAATGTATAAGCCTGTACCTCCGCAAACAACAGGAAGCTTACCCCGTGCGATAATATCTCTTATTGCATTGAGAGCATCACTTTTGTACATCGCTACGCTGTATTCGTCATTACAGTCAACAAACCCGATAAGATGGTGTCTTACCTCAGACATTTCATCTGCAGTCGGTTTTGCCGTAGCTATATCCATTTTTTTATAAATCTGCATAGAATCCGCTGAGACTATTTCACCGTCAAACTTCTTCGCAATTTCAATAGCAAGAGATGTCTTTCCCGAAGCTGTGGGTCCTGCAATAACAATTACTAAAGGCTTTTTCATTAAAAATACTCCAAATTACTGTATTCTGCCGAACATCTTTTCGAGCTCATATTTGGTAAGCTCGAGCAGAACCGGTCTTCCATGGGGACAGTATCTGACCTCATCATCGTAAAGCACCGCTTCAGCGAGCACCTTCATCTCCGCTGTAGAATTTTTGTAGCCGGCCTTGATTGCAGCCTTGCAGGCGGAAGTGTGGTGAATGCGGTCAATTTTTTCTGTTTCTATATTTGTTCTGTTTTCGGAAAGATAAAGAGCCATTTCGACTATTGTATCCTCTATATCATCACCGGAAATGAGCATAGGACATTCACGTACAATAACAGTGCCTGTACCAAAATCCTCCACAAGATAACCTGCTTTAGAAAACACATCAAGATTTTCAATTATAGTATTGTACTCATTTTTATTAAGAGTCACGGTTATCGGTGTCAGAAGCACCTGTGAAGAGACATTATCCATTGCATTCTTTTTGATTTTATTATAGATAATTCTTTCGTGAGCAGCGTGCTTATCGATAAGACAGATTTTATTATCGTATTCACAGATTACATAGGTTTTAAATGCCTCACCGAGCAGTCTCAAAGGACGGGGTGCAGGCTTAGATTCGGTAATTACAACCTTCTTCTCTTCAGTTTTCTGCACAGGTTTTATTTCCGGTTCAGCAGTAACTGCTTTTACTGGCTGAACAACTCCCCTGCTCTCAGCGGTCTTTTCCTTCACGGATGAAGATGCAACTGAGGGTGCCTGAGTACGCTTTTTGAAACCGGATACAAGATCAGGCTCATCAGCATTACTGAATCCTTTATTTATCTGCTTGGGAGCAGAAACAGAGGAAGCATTTCTGAATTCCGTAGATGACATCTGTTTCCAGAAAGGCTTTTCGTTTTGAACAGGTGATGCAGGGACATTTCTGACTACAGAACCGTTTAATGTTTTTTCCTGTGCCTGTTTTACAGGTGTAGGAATATCTTCTTCGACCATCTGAAGCTGAGCATAATCCGGCTTTGCCTTTTCAGTAAGCTTAGCCATTTTATTGGCATCTACCTGAGGTGCGCTGTCAAATTCAGACAAAGCACCCTTAACTGCATAATAAACAGCTGTGGAAACCTTTCTTTCATCGCTGAAGCGGACTTCCGTTTTTGCCGGATGCACGTTTACATCTACTGTTTCCGGTCTGACATATACATTAAGAACACAGCTCGGGAATTTACCGACCATAATCGTATTCTTATATGCATTTTCCATTGAAGCCATTATGGAGCGTGATTTTATGTTTCTGTTATTAAGGAAGAAATACTGCATAGCTCTCGACGGACGTGAACATACAGGCTTACATACATAACCGTTAACCCTGATTCCGTCGAGCTCATAATCCACCTCAAGAAGACTCTCTGCAAAGGTTCTGCCGAAAACAGAATAGATAGATGAAAGAAGCTTTCCGTCACCGGGTGTAATAAGTGCCTGTTTGCCTTCACGGATAAATCTTATACTGATTTCCGGGTGTGAAAGAGCTATCTTGTCTACAACATCAGCTACAGCATTAGCTTCAGAAACATCACGCTTAAGGAACTTCATTCGTGCGGGAGTGTTATAAAACAAATCTCTTACAACTATCGTAGTACCGTTAGGACATCCCGCCGCATCATATGCTGTCTGGACACCGCCTTCAATGGTGTAAGCCGTTCCCATTTCTTCTTCAATGGTTTTGGTAAGAATTTCAGTACGGGAGACGGCAGCTATTGAAGCAAGTGCCTCACCACGGAATCCAAGAGTAAAGATTGAGTTAAGGTCATCCACATCTTTTACCTTGCTCGTAGCGTGGCTCAGAAATGCCTTCGGAACATCCTCTCTGCATATTCCGCATCCGTTATCGGTTATACGGATATATGTAACGCCGCCGTTTCTAATTTCGAGGGTTATTGTTGTTGCACCGGCATCTATTGAGTTTTCCATAAGCTCCTTGACTACCGATGCAGGTCTTTCGACAACTTCACCGGCAGCAATTAATTCTGCTATATGCTTTGATAATACATTAATCCTCGCCATAAAGTTATCGCTTCCTTTCTTTTACATACCTGATTGTCTAGCTTTGGTAACAAGCTCGTGAAGTGTCGTCAAAGCTTCAAGAGGAGTCAGTGTATTAATATCAATGTTTTTTATTGTATCTATTATTTCATCATCAAAGGTCGATTTAAGAGAAATCTGAAGACTTTCTTCTTCCTGTTCCTCAAAAACGATATTTTTCATCAGGGACTTCTGCTCAGGGTTCATTGATTCCAGCTCTGCAAGTATCTGTCTGGCTCTCGATACAACTGCATTAGGAATACCCGCAAGCTTAGCAACCTCGATACCGTAGCTGCCGTCAGCAGCACCTCGGACTATTCTTCTGAGGAAAGTGATGGTGTCACCTTTTTTCTTGACGGAAATGTTATAGTTTCTTATACCTTCTATCTGGCTTTCGAGTTCAGTAAGTTCGTGATAATGAGTGGAAAAGAGAGTCTTGGCTCCTAATTTTTTCTTATCAACTATGTACTCGAGAACAGCTCTTGCTATACTCATACCGTCAAAGGTAGATGTGCCTCGACCTACCTCGTCGAGAATGATAAGACTGTTTTTATTTGCATTTTTAATTATATTGGACACTTCGTTCATCTCAACCATAAATGTCGACTGACCCGTGGCAAGGTCATCAGAAGCACCCACACGGGTAAAGATGCTGTCGATTATGGAAAGCTCAGCCCTCCTTGCAGGAACAAATGAGCCTATCTGTGCCATAAGACAGATGAGTGCCACCTGACGCATATATGTGGATTTACCCGCCATATTAGGACCTGTAATTATAGCGCATCTGTCGTCACTGCAGTCCATATATGTGTCATTCGGAACGAAAGGCGCTCCGTCAAGAAGTAATTCAACAACCGGATGCCGACCTTCAGTTATGTCAATTACAGATGTATTGTTCATAACAGGACACACATAATTATTAGCTATAGCTGTCTTAGCGAAGGAGCAGAGAACGTCTGTAACCGCTATTGCCGAAGCAGTTGATTTGATTCTGTTAAATTCATCTGCGACGCTTCTTCTTATCTGGCAGAAAATCTCATATTCGATTTTAACTATTCTTTCTTCTGCACCGAGAACCTTGCTTTCGTAATCCTTAAGCTCCTGAGTTATATATCTCTCAGCGTTTGCAAGTGTCTGTTTTCTTATATAGTCATCGGGTACAAGCTCCTTAAATGAGTTGGTAACCTCAATATAATAACCGAATACCCTGTTATAGCCTACTCTTAATTTGGTTATGCCTGTTCTTTCTTTTTCACGTGCTTCAATTTCTCTGATATAGCCTTCACCGTTGGATTTAATATCCTTAAGAGAATCAAGTTCGGAATTGAAGCCGGGTTTAATTATACCGCCCTCTCTTATACTGAAAGGAGCTTCGGGATCAATAGCAGCATCGATAAGATTATAGACATCCTCAAGAAGATCTATATTATCGTACTGCTGTTTTAAATATGCACAGGCAGAATCAGAAAGTAAAGATTTAATCTGAGGTAAAGCAGAAATAGTCTGCTTTAAGGAGTTAAGATCTTTACCGTTTGCGCTTTCAAATACGATTCTTGTCATCAGTCTTTCGATGTCAAACACACCTGAAAGAGCCTCAGACAAATCCGAAAGTTTCATACTGTTGTCAACCAATTCACCTACAGCATTATGTCTGCGGGTAATAAGGTTGTAATTTATCAAAGGTTTTTCGAGCCATGAGCGTAAAAGTCTTTTACCCATAGCCGTTTTTGTTTTATCGAGAACCCAGAGAAGAGAACCCTTTTTCTCTCTGCTTCTCATCGTTTCCGTGATTTCGAGGTCTCTTTTAGTAGAATAATCTACCTTCATATACTGACTGTCAGAATAAAAATTAATTTCACGGATATTGTCAAGATTGTTTTTCTGTACTGTTTTTAAATATCTTATAGCTGCACCTAAAGCTATCACAGCATCAGGGCATTTGTCTATATTCAATGAAGAAAGAGCTTCTTCACCGAAATGACCGACACATTCCTTATAATTATCCTCATAATCAAAAAATGCATCTTCGGGAATTTCACATATAGCATCAACCTTCTTTTTTATAAAGGCTGAAATATTTTTGTTTTCGGATACACTTCTGCTGAGAACTACTTCACTCGGAGAAAAAACACCGAGCTCATTGATGATTTTATTTTCTAAGTTTTTGCAGTTTTCTACAAATGTAAGGTTTACCGAACCGGTAGAAACATCACAGAAACTGATGCCTGCACCTTCATCGTTAAGGTACACAGAAGTAAGGTAATTGTTTCTTGACTCGTCAAGCATAGAATTCTCGATAATACTACCCTTTGTAATAACACGGATAACATCTCTCTTTACGATTCCCTTAGCTGTAGACGGATCTTCTACCTGTTCACATATTGCCACCTTGTAGCCTCTGCTTACGAGCTTAGCGATATAATTGTCGGCAGAGTGAAAAGGAACACCGCACATAGGCGCTCTCTCTCCGCCTCCGCAGGCTCTGCCCGTAAGAGTAAGCTCAAGAACGGATGAAGCTATTTTAGCATCATCGTAGAACATCTCGTAAAAGTCGCCCAGTCGGAAAAACAAAATAGTATCCGGATATTCCTTTTTAATTTCAAAGTACTGTGCCATCATCGGTGTCATTTCGGACATATTGTTTTTCCTCCTGAGTTTTTTACATTGTTTAAATAAAGATTAGTGGCAACCGCTGCAGGATGAGCAGGAACCGTCGCAGCTATGCTCTTCAGCCTTGGGAGGCTCACATGTAGCGGGATCAGCACCGTTTACGCAAAGTCCTAAAATCTGCATAATGTAATTCATCATTTCGTCTACAGCAGTTCTTGCTTCGTCGTAAGCCTGCATTTTAGCATTATCCATAAGAGAAGTGTATGCTTCGTTGAACTCTTCTTCGAATGCACGCATCTTTTCAGCGTCAGGCTCTTCCTTGGAAGCTTCGATCTGATAATTCATCTGAACGAGCTGAAGCTTGCCCATAAGGTCATTGAGTTCTTTGTCGTTTTCATTGGCTTCTTTAGCCTTTGCGAATGCAAGGTAGCGTTCATCCTGCTGGATAGCAGCACCGAGTTCGCGTGTAAGTTTGATTACGTCCATTTGTCGTACTCCTTAAAATTATATTTTTTATAATAAATACAGCTTACAGATGTAAGTGTAAATTATCCCTTATATTCACCGTAAACCACCCAGGTTTTCGGCTCGGTAACTTCTACATTGACGAAAGTACCGATAAGACTTTCATCACCTTTGAATTCTATTATTACATTACCTTCTGTTCTTCCGGAAAGGACACCGTCACCTTTTGCTTTGCCTTCTACAAGAACACGATAGGTTTTACCCTTCATGGAAGCTGTTCTTTTTCCTGCGATAGATTCCTGCAAGTCGGTAAGCTCTTTAAACCATTTACCTTTCTCTTCTCTCGAAACAGGATCAGGCATATCGTGAGCCTTTGTACCAGGTCTCGGAGAGAATATGAATGTAAAGAGTGAGGTATATTTTACCTTTTCGATAAGTGAAAGTGTATCTCTGAATTCTTCATAGGTTTCACCCGGAAAGCCTACGATAACATCACTTGTAATCGAAAGATCAGCCATAAGCGAGTAAGCATATTCGATAAGACTGAGATATTTTTCTCTGTCATAATGACGGTTCATTTCTTTGAGAACTCTGTCATTACCCGACTGGAAAGGAAGATGAAGATGTTTGGCGATTTTGTCGGATGAAGCCATAACATCGAGAAGCTCCTTTGTGCAGTCTCTCGGATGTGAAGTCATAAACCTTACGATGAATTCTCCGTCAATTTCACTGATTTTCTTAAGCAGAGCCGGAAAACGCTTATCTTCAGACAAATCCTTGTTATATGAATTAACGTTCTGACCGAGAAGAGTGATTTCCTTATAGCCTGCTTCAATAAGTCCTTTTACTTCCTCTAAAACAGTGTCAAAATCTCTGCTTCTTTCTCTGCCACGGACATAAGGCACGATACAGTAGGAGCAGAAATTATTACATCCGTACATTATAGGTACCCAGGCTTTGAATGTGCCGTCTCTTTTAATCGGCAAGCCTTCTACAATATTTCCTTCACTGTCCGTTATATCTATTACTCTTTTTCCTGTACAAAGGACAGTGTAGATAAACTCGGGTAACTTATAGGAAACATGTGTACCGAAAACAATATCGATAAAAGGAAAGCTTCTTCTGAGTCGTTCAGCTACACTTGCCTGCTGAGTCATACACCCGCAAAGACCGATTATCATATCGGGATTTACTTTTTTTACAGGCTTCAGAGCACCGGCATTTCCGAAAACTCTGTCTTCGGCATGTTCGCGGATCGCACAGGTGTTATACAGTACAAAATCGGCCTTTTCGGCACTATCTGTAAACTCATATCCCATTTCAGCAAGCATACCCTGTAATCTTTCACCGTCAGAAACATTCCCCTGGCATCCGTAGGTGTGAACATAAGCTTTAGGTTTATTTTCAGGGAAGCGTGAAGCAAGAACGGTCTTCACCAGCTCAGTATATTCTTTTTGTTTGTCAAGCTCTGCCTGAGGGACAGAAAAATTATTCTTCGTCAATTTTATCTTCTTCCTTTTCGGGATTTTCTGAAATACTCATAAGTTTTTTTAGTCTGTGATTAACTGCCGAGCGACTCATCTTCGGCTCACACATATCCCCTATTTCTCTTAAGCTTGCATCCGGGTTTTCGATTCTGAGCTCAGCAACCTGCTTAAGGTCATCGCTGAGAGTAACAAATGCACCGCTCGATTTTAGCTTTTCGATAGCACTTACCTGATCAAAAGATGCAAAAACAGTTCTTGACAGATTAGCATTTTCGAAATTATTACGTCTGTTCGTGAGATTACGTACATCTTTATAAATTTTTATGTTCATAATCTCCATAGCAGCGATATGAGCACCCATCATAGTCAGAAGCTCTTCTATTGACTCACTGTCTTTTATGTAAATTACATTTACATATCTTCTTACCATGTGCTTTGCCTTGATTCCGTATTCATTGAGAATTTTCATAAGATCAAGACTAAGAGTTTTATAGGGAACAACAAATTCAAGATGATAACTTTTGTTAGGGTCACTGGCTGTACCGCAAGACAAGAAAGCACCTCTCAGAAAAGCAGCATCACAGCAGCTGAGATTCACCTCATTGTCAACTGCATCGTTTGTAAGATTTCCTCTGTCAATGCGGTGAGTTCTTTCATTCCCCGTGCAGGAAAATACCGAGAGAACCTTCTCTCTGCTTTCTTCATTTTCAAAAGAAACCGTGTATTTCGATGCACGTGAGACACTGAGCTGAGCCCTTATACCGCATGCTTTTTCCGACAAATAGAGATATTTCTCAGCAACATTTTCATTATCTGTCATCAGTGAAATATCTGACAGAGAAAAAGAACGGCCGAACAAAAACATTCCGTATGCCATCGCATGGATACAGCAACAGGGCATATCTTCAATTTTAATTAACTCATCCTTAATATCCGATGAAAATGACATATATGCCCTCCTTTCATTCAGGCTGAATATTATACAAACTTAATTTCTGTCTCTAAATCAACAGAAAATTTCTCTTTTACTGTTTTCTGACAATGTCTGATAAGACTGATAACATCGTCAGTAGTTGCATTTTCATAATTAATTATGAATCCTGCGTGCTTTTCTGAAACCATAGCACCGCCGATTCTTTTACCCTTCAGACCGCTCTGCTCGATAAGTGCGCCTGCAAAATGTCCTTCGGGACGCTTGAATACACTTCCCGCGCTGGGAAATTCGAGCGGCTGTTTATCTTTTCTTCTGGAAATGAAATCATACATAGCGGCTTCAATCTGTTCTTTTTCACCTTTTTTAAGACGAAAAACAACACTTGTTATAACATAACCGCCATCAGAATAAATACTGTGTCTGTAGGAAAAATCAAGCTCATCAGCATTAAACTGACCGTTTTCTGCTTTATTGGTAATATGTTTGCAAAGAATTATAGCATCCTTGACTTCACCGCCGTAAGCACCGGCATTCATAAATGCTGCACCGCCGACCGATCCGGGTATACCGTATGCAAATTCGAGTCCGGAAAGGGATTTTGATAAAGCGTACTTACATATTGAAGCCACACTCGTTCCTGCCCCCGCTTCAAAAGTACATTCATCGATTTCTTTAATAAAATCGAAGGATTCACCGATATAAATTACCGCTTTATTTCTGATTCCTTCATCACTTACAAGAAGATTACTTCCTTTTCCGAGAATGAATATCTCAATGCCTTCCTTCTCACAAAGGGAAACTGCATTTTTCAGTTCATCCTCATCACGCGGAATGATGAAAACTTCGGCAGGTCCGCCCGTTTTAAAGGTAGTGTAAAGCTTCATCGGTTCATCGATGCGATAAGGAATTCTTTTCTCATCGAGACTGTTAATCAATTTTTTCAAAGGATTACCTCCAGAATTAATATGTAACCAATGCAGCACCGATAATTCCGGCATCATTACCGAGAGTAGCTCTGCAGATTTCAGTCTGCTTCTCCTGCATTTTACTGTAACGCCATTTTGCTACATATTCTCTCAGAGGTGCAAGCAAGGTTTCTCCCTCGTTACAGATTCCGCCGCCGAAGCAGATCATTTCAGGCTGGAAAATATTAACTATATCGGTTGTTCCGATTGCAATATATTTTATGTAATTATCTACAACTTCTTTACCGTACTTATCTCCGGATCTCATAGCATCAAAAGCAGTTCTTCCGCCTGCATTGTTGATGTCACCGCCGCAAAGCTCCCACATCTTGCTGTCCTTGTGAGCTTCCATAGCGGCTTTAGTCTGATTAACAAGAGCAGTAGCTGAAGCATATCTTTCGAAGCATCCGACTCTGCCGCAGTTGCACTCTTCACCGTCAAATTTTATGGTAATATGGCCAAGCTCACCGCCTGCATCATTACATCCTGCGAGAACCTTACCGTCGAGAATTACACCGCCGCCTACGCCTGTGCCGAGAGTAATGGCAATAAAGCTCTTTTTACCTCTGCCCGAACCCGCAAGTGCTTCACCTAAAGCAGCACAGTTAGCGTCATTTTCGATGTAAACCTTTACACCTGGGATTTTATCGTTAATAAGCTTTACGGCAGGAACATGGTCAAAGTAAAGGTTATTAGCGTAAAGAATTACACCGTTTTCCTTATCACACGAACCGGGTGTGCCAATACCGATTGACTCTACTTCTGAAATATCAATTTTAGCATTTTCACAGGCAGCAAAAATACACTTTACAATATCATCAAAAATTTCTTCGGCGGGGCGAGGAATATTTGTCTTTGCTTTACCTACACCGATAATTTTATATTCGCTGTCTATAACACCTACAGCGATGTTTGTTCCGCCTAAATCTACACCAATTTTATACATAATAAATCTCCTTCGCTACGGCAATCAGAAGTTGCCCCATATTTTTAATTCTTCTTCCTGTGGAATAATATCGTCAGCCATACCAAGATTATGCATAAGCTCACGAGCGGCATTATAGCCCATTTTCTTCTGTCTGTTATTCATTGCTGCAACCTCGATGATTACGGCAAGATTTCTACCAGGCTTGACAGGTACGACAGTGTAAGGTACTTTAACACCTAAAATTTCTGTGTACTCACTTTCCATACCCATTCTGTCATAAACCTTTTCACTGTCCCAGGGTTCAAGCTCGATAACCATATCAATCTTTTCCGCAAGCTTTACAGCACCCATACCGAAAATTCTTCTTGCGTTAATTATTCCGATACCTCTGAGCTCAATAAAATGTCTGATATTGTCGGGAGCGGAGCCTACTATGGTTCTTGCACCTGTTTTTTTAATTTCTACGGCATCGTCAGCCACGAGGCGGTGGCCTCTTTTGATAAGCTCGACAGCTGTTTCACTCTTACCGACACCGCTGTCACCTAAAATAAGAACACCTTCACCGTATACTTCTACGAAAACACCGTGACGGGTAATTCTTTCAGCAAGCTCAACATTAAGATAACCGATTACCGCAGCCATAGCACGGGAGGTCGAGTCATTACTGAGAAGAACAGGCACATTATATTTGGGAGCAAATTCAAGAATTTCGGCAGGACACGGGAGCGTTCTTGTAATTATTATACAGGCAGGCTCCTTTGACATAAAACGCTCTACACGCTCTTTTCTTTCTTTGTCAGGGTAACTGTTTATGTACTCTACCTCGGTTTTACCTAAGAAATTAACTCTCGTATTATCGAAAAAATTCTCATAACCTGAAATGAACAGACCAGGTCTGTTTACATCAGGCGACGAAATAAAGATTTCATCGGGAGCTTTAGGTAAAAATAAAGTTTCCATCTGTAAATCTTTCAAAAATTTTGCAAGAGAAACACTGTACTTAGACGGCATAATCCACCTCCGTTAACAACTTTCCTTAATCTTTTCAGTATTATTTTTAAATGATGACACGTGCTTTTTCTTCACGCTCTTTTCTTAATATCATACCCTCTTCCAGCGGCGTATCACAGCTGAAAGAAAATTTCATCATAGCATGATTTGCCGATTCGATGTCTTCACCGTCAGCATTTTTTAAGTTTTCGGCAATAACCTTAAAGGGCTTTTCACCGACAGGCATAACCTCAAGCTCTTCACCGCTGAAAAAACGGTTTCTCTGGGTGCAATATGCCCTGCCGTTTTCATATCTGTCAACAATAGCAACAACATCCCACTCTCTGTTATATCCGCCCTTATAGCTTACATTAGCGTCCTCAGACGGATCACCGAAAAAGAAGCCTGTACAATAATCACGGTAACTTACACGGCGCATTTCGTCAAGAATCCACTGTTCAGGTCTGTAGTCGTCTGACGGATTTTTTATATAACCGTCGATAGCTTTCCTGTAAGCATTTGTCACGACTGCTACATAATATTCCGATTTAGCTCTGCCCTCGATTTTAAAGCTGGTAATGCCTGATTTAATCATCTGAGGGATGTGTTCTATCATACACATATCCTTAGAATTAAGAATATATGTCCCTCCGTCACCCTCGTAAACCGGGAAATACTGACCGGGCCGTGTTTCTTCCATAAGTGAATACTTCCAGCGACAAGGCTGTGCACATTCACCTTTATTGGCATCTCTGTTTACAAGATAATTCGAAATGAGACATCTTCCCGAAAAAGAAACACACATCGCACCGTGAACAAAACATTCTATATCCATATCAGAAGGAATGTTTTCGCTCATAAGTCTTATCTCTTCCATACTCAGCTCTCTGGCAGTAACTACACGCTTTGCTCCGAGATTATAAAAAGCATTTGCAGCAGCATAATTAACTATACCTGTCTGAGTAGAAATATGAATCTCAATGTCAGGAGCATATTTTTTAACGTAATCGAGTACGCCCATATCTGAAACTATCAGCGCATCCACCTTTGCTTTTACAGCGTTCTCAAGAAACTCCGGAAGCTGAGAAAGCTCATTACTTCTCGGTAAAACATTACAGGTAAGATATACCTTGACTCCGTGCTCATGAGCATAAGAGACTGCCTCACAAAGCTCATCCTTATCAAAATTCGCAGGTGCGGCTCTCATACCGAAAACCGTACCTCCGAGATAAACTGCATCTGCACCGTATTTTATAGCAACCTTAAGCCTTTCCATATCTCCTGCAGGAGCAAGAAGCTCAGGCTTTTTGATTATTTTATCCATTGTATTCTCCATTATCTGCCGTAAAGAACTTTTTCGGTATTTGCCTGATGCTCACTTGCAGTTTCAGCAAGGAAAATCTCGCCCTTATCATTATGGCAGAAGAAATGATAATTGCTGTCCTCGGGATAAAGTGCAGCTCTTATTGCGGCCGCACCGGGGTTACAGATAGGTCCGGGAGGTAATCCGGGATTACTGTAAGTGTTATATGACCCGAGATACATATTATAGTAGAAATCAGTAAAAAGATTAAATTCCTTAAGTGAAAGGACATAGTCCTTCGTAGAGTTCATATCAATAGAAGGATATGTTGCCTTATCAGCAAGTCGGTTATGAATTACAGAAGAAATAGCATCCATCTGTGTAGTATCCTTAGCCTCTCTCTGAATGATGGAAGCTATGGTGATAATTTCATCCACAGACATTCCGAGTTCCTTGATTCTGCTGTTATATTCGTCTTTCCATTTATTTTCGAAGTTATTAAGCAGCTTCTTAATTACAGAGCCGGCATTCTCGCCGATAAAGAAATCATAAGTGTCGGGGAAAAGATATCCTTCTGCATTGAGATATCGTCCGTTGACCGTTCCGATACTGCTGATGAAATCATACTGATTACCTGTAATTCCGAGGTTGGCATAAAGCTTCTCAGCCTCACATACTCCGTACTTTTCGAGTTTTTGAAAAACCTGGGCAACTGTCCAGCCTTCGGGGAAGGTAAGACGGACTGTATCCTTATACCCGCTGCTTGAAACCATAATCTCTTCGAGAATACCTTCAATGCCCATCTCAGAATTAAGGAAATAGGTTCCGGGAGAATACTTTATTCTGACGGTTTCATACTGCTGTGTCTCTTTATTTTTAACTCTGACTTCGTCATAATGGCGGAACTTACAGAAAATATCAGTGATAAGCGGCTGTTTTATAAGCCCTGCATCCTTGACTATTTCGAATACCTGTTCGTACTCTGTTACCTCAGGAGGAATATAAACAGAAATGTAATCGCTTTCTCCGCTTCTGTCGATAACAAGAATATCATTGATGGTAGTCATAGCCACTGTGGAAGCAGTAACTGTGAGAATAGCAATAAAAATCACACAAACACATGCAACAAGCACAGAGTTTATGAAATTATATTTTCTCTCGGCAGAGGACTTTTTCTTTTTCCCTACAGAGCCTTTGCTCTGAGATGTATTTTTACTGCTCTGCGTTACAGTCCGTTTGACAGGAGGAGCCTGACGTCTTTCGGAAGGCACAGCCTGTCTGTTTTTCTGAGATGTTACAGGAGGATTAACCTTTCTCGGAATGTTATTGACAGGAACTGCACGGGTAGCAGTATCTGCTTTCTTTTGTATCGATTCGAGATATTCTTTGCCCGTAATTTCTTTGACCGAAGAGCCGGAATTAAACGATGATGAGGCAGGCGCAATATCAGGTATAGAATTTGCTTCCTCGGGTAAATGCACCTGGAATTTAGTGACTTTCGGCTTAACAGAACCGTTCTGAGCTGCTCCTGTTCTTCCGCGGGTAGACTGAATATTTTCACTGAAGTCACCCAGAGAATTTGACTTTGTAATATGAGGCGGTACAACCGGCGATGATTTACCTGAAAGGTTTACATCTTCATTACGGAAACGGTCATCCATATTAAATCCTCCTTTACTTTAATTCGAAAATTTTATTATCTGTTATAATCATATTTAATCTGATGTCATATTTATCAAAGGGAAGACTATCACAAAGACATTCTTCATAGCACAATCCTACTGTTATTCCCTTGAAATTACTTAAAAAACGGTCATAGTACCCTCTGCCGTAGCCGAGACGGTATCCGTGTTTATCAATTGCAAGTGCAGGTACGATACACAGTGAGCTCTCTGTACCCTGAGCCTTTATGCAAAAATCAGTATCAGGCTCCTTCAAAGAAAACATTCCGTCTGTTAGCGAAGCATCAGAGTCACTTATATAATAGAAATCCATCGAGCCGTTTCTGTCAGTACATTTCGGAAGAGCTACTTTTTTCCCTTCTGATAAGGCATAACGGATTATTCTGACAGTATCAGCTTCACTGCCGACAGAATAATATGTAAAAATTTCATCGGCATTCACAAAAGCATTACAGCCTGTAACGAGAGTGAAAATTTCTGCATCCTTCTCTGTACTTTTCGCAGCACCTCGTACAGCTCTGAATTTATTTCTCAGAAAGATCTTATCCTCTTTCATCTGCACTGAATAGCCTTACGGATTTCTTCTGCTTTTTCCTCACCGGAAAGGTATGCTACGATTTCTAAACCGAAATCAACAGCAACACCTGCGCCCTTGGCAGTAATAATATTTCCGTCACGGACTACGTGTTTCTTACTGATTACTGCACCTTCGAGATCCTTTTCAAAACCGGGATATGCTATAGCTTCCTTGCCTCTGAGAATGCCCTTATGACCGAGAATAGAAGGTGCGGCACATATAGCACATATAAGCTTTTCGTTTTCGACAGCAAAATCTATAGCCTTCTGAACAGTTTCATCTCTCTCGAGATTGATTGTTCCGGGCATACCTCCGGGAAGGATAACCGCACTTAAATTACTGTCAAGAATAATATCATCCTTTGTGCAGTCACATTCAACCTTAATACCGTGGGCACCGTTAATCATAAGATTACCGACTCCTACTGTTCTGAGATTAAGTCCTGCTCGTCTTATCATATCAACCGCAGCGAGAGCTTCAACCTCTTCGAAGCCTTCTGCAAGAAAACAGTAAATCATTTTTAATTCTCCTTTAATCGAGTGCAATATTCATATACACTCCGCCGTAAATATATTTGTTCAAAAAATCATCTGCAGAGTAAATCATGCCGAATCTTTTTTCGTTACACTCACAGAAATCACTTAAATCGTATGGTGAAACAACAGTAGTACCTTCAGATAATTTATCAAAAAATTTTTCCGTATTCTGTCTGAAATTTTTATGAGAGCTAATGTACTCGAGTACTTCATTCTCATCTTCATCAATAATGTAATAGCTGTCTTGTGTATTTCTGATAATGATGTAATCAGTATGAGACAGACAGGAAAAAGCATATTTCCATTCATTCTCAGCGAAACTGAAATAAGGAACTGTCAATTCACTTCTTGCAGAGAGATACTCTTTTAATTCTGCAGAAGTACGCTCATCACTGAAAGCTTTGTCACCGGCTTCGGAAACATAATTTTTCATCAGCGCTTCGAAACCGAATCTTGCATAGTAATCATAAAGACCGTCATCAGCAGGCACAAGACAGATAAAAGACAATTTTTTCTTTTTTATATACTCCTGAGCCTCTCTGATCAGCTTTGACATTATGCCTTTGCCTCTGTGCTTCAGATCGGTAGCGGCAGCATACAGATATCTTCCTTCGAAGCTTTTTCCTTCAGCGGTGATATATCCTTTAAGAAGATAAAGTACAGATATAACCTCACCCTCCGAAAGCTGAGCAAAGCACTCAGCTGCTGTATAATCGTAATCGAAAAACAGATTTACATATTCACCGTCATCACCGAAGGTCTCTGACCAGAGCTTTTTCAGTGAATCCTTGTACATATTTACATCAATCAGCATTAATTAACCACGCCTCATATTTATCGGGTAGAAATTCAGGATAGTAAGAAAGCTTAGCCTTTCTGAGATTTTCGAGCCCGAGATCATCTTCTCTGTCAATATATTTATAATCCGCCAGTTCATTTTCTACGAACTGCTGATTAATCATCGGATAAGCTCCGCGGATGTTCGAAAAAGCCTTTTCGAAATGAACACAGAAGGTATCACTTCTTATCTGTGCGCCCATAGCGAAAGCGACAACCTTTCCGTCAACTCTTAAAACAGCACCCTTACAGTCAAGAGCTTCGAAATTTTCGAACACTCTTCTGACAATCATCAATTCACCTTCGAGTTCTTCGCTGTAGAGACTTCCGCTGGTCTGCAGCCATTCTACATTCATATTATAGCAATCCTCAATATTTTCGGCAGACATACTTTCATATGACCAGTTGTAGTTTTTTTTGAAGAAAGAAATATGATTTCTCTTAGCCTGATACTTCTTACCTGTAAGATTAATCAGATCTTCACTCTTATAAATATAATCAAAGCCGTCTCTGTCAAGTAATATATTAAACTGTGAACCGAAACAACTGCGCAGAACCTCAGCTTCATTATTTCCCACACCGAACAGATAACAAGGTGCTTTCTGAAGCTTCATATCTTCAATAATAAGAGAAATTACTTTTATGATATCACCTTTGCCTACAGGATAACAATATCCGATAGTATCACCCGTAAAGCAGCGTGTCACAAGACACCCGTCTACATCAGCAATTTCAAGACGCATCTTCGCAGTATAGGAAAAAATGTTCGAAAAAGAATATTCACATGTAAGATCATCACGGCAGGATAACCTTTCCTTCACCCATGTCTTATCACTGATTTCAGGCTTTCGAAAATCAATCATTACCAAAAAGCTTCCTTTCAACTGTAGCACAAACCAATTCTGAAATATATTCTACAGTAAAAGGTTCGCCGTTTTCACCGCATTTTATTACTTCCCAGCCTAATTTTTCCGCCGCATACACAGCAGCTTTATGGCAGGAAATGAGATAATCGACATCTCTTTCATGAACGTCCTTTTTATTTTCATCTCCCGAATAACGCTTCAGAAGAAGCTTCTGAGAGATATCTACAGGCATCTGAAGATAGATAACACAATCAGGTTCGGGAACACCGATTTTTTTATATTCAAATTCGAAGAGCCAATCGAGATATTCATCCCACTGCTCCTCGGGAAGCTTTGTCATCTGATGAGCCGCATTTGATGTTGTATATCTGTTAGCCACCGTTATTTTATCGGAATCATATTCCTTCTGCCAGTGCTTTTTGAAGCTTGCATAACGGTCAACAGCATAAAAAGTTGAAGCTGCATAAGCATTTACATCAGAGGGCTTGTCTCCGAGCTCACCGCCTAAGTACATTTTTACAAGCGTACTTGAGCTGTCAGAATAAAAAGGGAGATCAAGATTATAAATATTATGCCCTTTACTGATAAGGTATTCGGACAAAAGCTTGGCCTGTGTAGCCTTTCCGCTTCCGTCAAGTCCCTCAATAACAACCATTCTACCCATAAGGCACCTCTTAATAAGTAAGTATCACAGCGAAGATAACCAGCGTTTCGTCATTACTTTCGTTTGCGATAGAATGCTCCTGACCTGAAAGACAGATGCAGCTGTCACCCTCGTTGAGAATTTCAGTTTTACCGTTGTCGTTATATGTAGCTGTTCCTTTTATGATGTAAAAAATTTCTTCTTCGTTTTCGTGAACGTGAGCACCGATAGAACAGCCGGGTTCAAGTGTAATAGTCGCAACTAGTCTTGATGAACCTTTGTATTCATCTTTATTAAAAACGTTTCTGATAACAGCCTGACCGTTACCGCCACGCATCTCTTTTTTTATGTCTGTCATCATTTCTGCGTTTCTTTTTATCATAATTCACACTACCCCTATTATAAATTTTGATATTCCATATGATTATAGCAAGTAATTACATTTTAATCAATGACTTTTTATTAATTTTTTCTTTCATTTTCTGTTAATTTTACAGTAAAACGAAAAAAGATTGACAAATAGAATTTAATGTCATAAAATATATAGGAAAATATGAAGTAACAGGAAGTGAAATTATGTTTAAACACGGTGTATATCTTATCGGTATTTCCGACTGCGATGAAAAGGTCTGCGCAGCTGCAGGCAGAATTTCCACTCAGGACGGAACAGCTTTGGAAATATTCGATAAATCACAGGATAAAGATAAAAATACCAAGCTTATAGGAAAGGTTACTGCATCAGGTCACACCTCCACAATTGAGCACGTATTTTTTAATCTTGCCTTCGAGAATGTTTCTGTAGTCGTAGAACAGTTTTTAATCGAATTCAGACTCGCATCCTTCACTGTCAAATCGAGAAGATATGTTGATTTCGCATCATGCGGATATTTTATGCCCGAATTCAAAAACGAAGATGACAAAGCACTCTATGCCGAAACTATGGAAAGCCTTTTCGGTGCATATTCCGCTTTAACAGAAAAAGGCATACCCAAAGAGGATGCCCGTTTCGTTCTCCCCTACTGCTTTTACAGTAATTTCCTCTGTTCTCTCGGTGGAAGAGAGCTTGTAAATCTCCTTAATGCTATGATTTACGGAAGAGGAAGAAAAATCAAGGAAATATATGAGTTAGGTCTCTCTCTTTACGAACAGTGTAAAGGAAAAACACCCGGTATTTTTACAGATTTCGAAAAGAAAGGTGAAAAATACAATGACAGCTTTTGTCCTGATTTCTGTGAAGAAAAAGAAAAATACGTTTCGGATGAGCTTTGTGAAATTCTTTCTTACACTACTGACGGTGAAAAGAATATTGCGAGAGCCGCACTGATTGAAAAATATAATTATCCCTCTTCTCAGGCCGAGAAAATAATCAGCAGCAGAGAGAATCTCATTAAAATACTGAGTGAGGTTACAAAATCATCCAGACCGAGAGCTCTCGAGCATTTTAACTGTACCGTAAGATTCAATAAGGTTTCTCTCGCCTGTCTCACTCATTTCGCAAGACACAGAATACAGAGCATTTCGATACCCGAGCTTATCCGTGCTGACAGAGAGAGCTATGTGATTCCCGGAACCGTCAAGGCAGATAAGGATGCTCTGGATATTTACTGTGACTGCTTCAGAAAAATGAATATGCTCTACTCTTGTTTCACAGAAAAGGGCTATGATAATTCGGCACTCGTTTACCTTGTTTTAAGCGGTAATACACTTGATTTCGTCACAACAATGAACGCAAGAGAAATGATGCTCTTCTTTAAGCTCAGAAGCTGTACACGTGCACAATGGGAAATACAGGAATTTGCTGTCGATTTTCTTAAAAAGCTTCGTAAAATTGCACCTGATCTTTTCTCCTTCTACGGTCCGAGCTGCTATGCTTCGGGTTTCTGTCCCGAAGGAAGAATGACCTGCGGAAGAGCTACTGAAATCAAAGAAACCTTCAAAGCGTTATAACTGCATAAAAGTAATGACTCGACATTCCGTCGAGTCATTTTACGTTTAATTTGCCGATGATGCTGCAGCACTCTGAGCTGCCATTACACAATCGATAGCCAGCACTACAGCGAGAGAAATTATTTCATCATTCTCGTTCTCTATCTCAAGCTCGTAGCAATCGCCCCAGGTCATCCACTGCTTACTGATAGAAACGATATTCCTGCCGTTTTTATTTATAGCATAATCGTGAGCAAAAAAGTCACCGCTGATTTCCCAGCCAAGTCCTTCAATAGTATATTTCGGTCTGAAGAAGGAAAATTGTTTTACTATTTCTGCTGTTTCAGTACCGTTAATGTAAACGAAATAACGTGGCAGAAAGCTGAAAACCTTTTGTGCTATGAAAGCTACTTCCTTTTTCTGTGAATCATAAATATGAAGTTTTTTACCGAGAGAAAACAGCTCGCCTTCGATAAAATACTTTTCTCTGCCCTGCTGATCGAATACCTTGAATTTATCATTCCACGAAAAAACCTTTTGTTTAATGTAAAGCTTCATAACAATCCTCCTTTTTTTATATTACCATTTTATATTTATCTGTTTATCTTGTCAATAAAAATACTAAAAAATCATCGGCTCGATCTGTTTGCCGTCGAGAGCGGAAAAAGCCGCTTCGAGTACCCTTTCGAAGTCACATACTATCGAATAAGGCTTATTTATAATATCATCCTGTCTCATCGGTATAAAATAATAATTTTTATAATTCATCAGAATACCTATATTTTTTGCGGAAGAAGAAAGTGCATCGTTAGTGGAAACGCCTATGAGAACCGGCTTCTGATTACGAAGATGAGATTTTACCGCCAGAGTGACCGGTGTATCATATATACCCGATGCCAACTTGGCAAGAGTATTGCCGGTACAAGGCAGAACAATCATCAGGTCTGTCATTTTTCGGGGTCCTATCGGCTCTGCATCCCCGAGAGTTTTTATGACTTTTTTCCCGGTCATACTCTCTATTGTATCGATAAAATCCTTTGCTTTGCCGAAACGAGTATCAATTCCCGAAGCATTAAAAGACATAACCGGTAAAATATCTATGCCCTCAGAAATGATGTATTCCATCTGTGTAAGAGACCTTTCAAAGGTGCAGAATGAACCCGTAAGTGCATAACCGAAGGTCAGCTTTTTCATCAATCTCCCCCATTTCTTAAATTTAAATACTCGAGTGTTATCCCGGCTAATTTTTCTGCAGCTGAACGACTGAGATATCTGCCGGGTAAAGCTCTGCCATCAATATAGTCATTCTCTCTGTTAATAAAAAGTTCTTTTTTTGCCCCATAGGGAGCTGAGGCCAGTTCAATATACTTCCCTTTGATGTGAGCTACATCCTCCTGAGAAAAAATATTTTCGGGTACTGTATTGAAGATATAATCAAACAGATACAGAAAAGAGTCTCTCTTTTTGAAATCAATGATTTTATAGCCGATACATTCAGCCCGTAAAAGCTGAAGTCCGTTTCTTGCCGTAACATAAACATCACAGCCCGTTCGTTTAAGTGCTTGAGCTGTGAATTCAGCTACTCTGCCAAAACCAGTTACAAGTACCTTTTTATCCGTGATATCCTCACATACCTTTTCTGACAGTAACCTCACTGCTCCGAGTCCTGTAAGATATGCGTTATAAAGCACGGTTTCCTCACTGTCAAGATAATCTGAATAATTAATATTTTTTTCTTCAAGGTAAGCTTTTACGGCATCAGAAAGCCCTCCTGCAAATATTACATTTGTTTCATCGGTTTTATTCAGCACATCTTTAATTTTGATATTGAAACCACTGTCAGAAGAGTATATACTTTCTTTATCCTTACTAAGCGGAACGGGGAGTATAATAATATCCCCTGCTTTAATTTTTATCTCCGCATCCGATGAATTAATATGTCTGCTGTTTAAACCTCCGGCTGACAGGATTTTGTTGAGCTCGATTTGTCTTTTGTCTCCGCCGATTATTATAATATTATTCATAGAAACCTCCGCAAAGATGATATACCCCATAATATGATGAAAAAAAATTAGTGTTAATTTGCATAAAAGTGTTTACTATTTTTTATTGATGCAATATAATATAGGGTATATAGAAATAAGAGGTGCTTAAAATGTACGAAATAGATAAATTGTTAAAAGAAGTAAAAAGAATCCATTTCATCGGTATCGGCGGCTCAGGTATGTGTCCGATTGCCGAGATTCTGCACAGCTGGGGCTACACAGTAACCGGCTCCGATAATAACACAGGTGACAATATCATAAAGCTTCGCTCTATGGGTATTGATGTAGTTCTGGGTCAGAAGGCCGAAAACATCGTCGGTGCCGAAATGATTATCTATACAACTGCCATTCTTAAGGATAACCCTGAGCTTGTAGCTGCAAAGGAAAGCGGTATTCCCTGTTTCGAAAGAAGTAAAATTTTCGGCGCTATCACCCGCAAATACAGCAACTGCATCAGCGTCTGCGGTACACACGGAAAAACAACCGTTACAGCTATGCTTACACAGATTCTTACTATGGCTGATAAAGATCCTTCAGCTCTCATCGGCGGCAGACTTCCTCTCATCGACAGCCACGCAAGAGTAGGAAAGACAGAAACCTTTGTCTGCGAGGCCTGTGAATACTGTGATCATTACCATGACCTTTCACCTGATGTATCTGTAATTCTTAACGTAGATGAGGATCATCTCGAATATTTTAAAAATCTGGATAACATTATCTGTTCTTTTGAAAAATTTGCCACTCTGACCTCAACCACACTTATTTACAATAACAGCGATAAGGAAACCGTAAAAGCAGTAGAAAATGTAGACAGAAAGAAAATCACCTTCGGTAACACTGACGATAGTGACTACTATCCTGCAAACATTACCTATAACCGTGGCTCATTTGCTGAGTTTGATGTTATGAGTAAGGGTGAAAAAATAGCCCATCTTACTCTTAACATTCCCGGTGAACATAATATCCTTAACTCTCTGGCTGCATTCGCAGCTGCAATCAATGCAGGCTGCACACCCGAAGAGTGCGAAAAAGGTATAGCTGCATTTTCAGGTGCCGGCAGAAGATTCGAGATTTTAGGTGAAATCGACGGAATCACCATAGCTGACGACTATGCACATCATCCTAACGAGCTTAAGGTTACTCTTGAGGCAGTAATGAAAATGGGTTATAATACAGTCTGGGCAGTTTTCCAGCCTTTCACCTACTCGAGAACGTCCATACTGTTCGACGATTTCGTAAGAGTGTTAAAAATTCCCGATAAATGCGTTATGACAGAAATTATGGGTTCAAGAGAAGTTAACACTATCGGCATTTACACCAAAGATCTCGCCGACAAAATTCCGGGCAGTGTTTGGTTTAATACCTTTGAAGAGGTCTGTGACCACGTTTTAGCTAATGCAAAAAGCGGAGACATTATTATTACACTCGGCTGCGGCGACATTTATAAAGCGGCACAAATGATGGTAAAGCGTCTTAAATAACATATTTTTCCATATATATATCAGCGGACATTTCACATAATATAATCAGCGGATAAGTCGATTGCGTTTGTGGCTTCTCCGTCGGTTGTGCGGAGAAAGTCCTGTGCAATCATAGATTCCCCCTTTGTTTCAGAAGAGACAGAGGGGTTTATTTTTTTCGTAAAGCTATTGACAAGCAAACTGTATTATGTGTATAATACAGTTGTAAACCGTATTAATCGATTAATACACTTTTAAGAAAGGCGGTGTTAAAATTTGGTTTCATTCGAAAGATTTATTCCGGGTGAGGGACCGATTTATCAACAGATAGTCCTGTACATAAAAAGAGAAATATCCTCAGGCACTATCCTTCATGAAGATGAACTACCCTCAAGAAGGATGCTGTCAGCGCTTTTAGGCATTAACCCGAATACTATTCAGAAGGCATATAAAATTTTAGAAGACGAGGGTATTATAGAGTCCCGTTCAGGTGCAAAAAGCCTCGTTATACTCGACGAAAAAAAGAGAACAAGTATAAAAAATGAACTGATTGAAACTGAGGCACGAAACGCCGTTACAATGTTAAAGCATATGGGTATAAGTAAAAATGAAGCTATCGGTCTACTCGAAAAATTCTGGAAGGAGGAAAATTAATATGAAAAAATTTTTATCAGTATTTTCGCTTTTCATCAAACGTAATCTTACAAAAACACTTCTTATTATCACTGCATTTTCTGCTGCAGAAGCTCTCTGCTTTATACATACGCTTAACTCCGACAAGGTTTTACAAAATGAATATGTGTCAGAAACAGGTAAAACATATCTGCTCGGCATCGAGAAAATCATAGAGTCAAATGATACACTTACACTTCTGCTTGCCGCAGGATTTATTGCAGTTACTCTTCTTCTCTGTCTTACAGGATGTGAATTTTCGGTAAAGCAAGGCTACACACTCCGCAGACTCAATGTAAAAGAAAAAACTGTACTTTTATGTCAGAGTCTTTACGGCACATCTGTTTACGGTATTTTCTTTATTTCTCAAGCAGTTCTCTACTATGTTTTCTGTCTCGTTTTCGTAAACTTCGCTGAAGGTAACCCAAATGCTTTTGAAGGTTTTCTGACTAACCAGACTGTATTTCTTGCCTTTTACCGCAGTGACATTTTACATTCTCTGATGCCGATGGAAGACATTCTGAAGCACATCAGCACTTTCGTTATGATTTCTGCTCTCGGACTTTCTACCGCTTCTGTCTCTTACTTTATGAGAAGAAAGAAGCTTTTCATCGAAACATTTATTATGATTCCCGTTATTTTAATCAATTTTATGGGCTCCTGGAGAGAAATGACCTACGATATGATAATCATCGGTGTAAGTCTTTTCATCGTCGGAATTATAATAGCCCGACTTTCAGCGGAGGTGCAGGCTTATGACTGATAAAATCAAAAAAATCATCCCCGTAGGAATGAATGCCAATACCGAGATATTCATTTTGATTTCATCTTTTGCACTTTCAGTCTGCCGTGCCTTATTCTTTTACCTGAATTACCGAAGCTCGTATAACTATCTTTTCGAATTCAGAGACGGACAGAAAATACTCAACGAAGCGAAAACGATGCGTGATTTCTGCACCATAACAGAAGGCTGCTTCGACGGTTTTGTAATATCTCTTTTTATTTTCATTTTTATGATTTTCTTTCATTACGGTTATCATTATAAAGACAGTAAAAGCATTTACACCATGAAAAGATTACCGCAGAAAAAAGAGCTGCATATAAGATGCATTACTCTTCCTTCAGTAAGCATCATGCTGTGTATAACACTTTCTGTTTTATTAATTTCACTGTTTTATCACCATTATATGACTATGACACCGACCGAATGTATGCCATCCGGAAACCAATGGCAAATGTTCTGGGTCAATATGATTTACGGAGGAGACTCATTATGATAGAAATTAAAAATCTTACTAAAAAATATTCAGGAAAGACAGCTCTTGACGGAGTTAATCTCACCTTACCCCGAGGAGAAATCGTCGGTCTTTTCGGCGAAAACGGTGCCGGAAAAACAACCCTTATGAAGTCAATTCTCGGCTTTATAAAATATGAAGGCAATATTACTCTCGACGGTGAAAAAATCACCAATAAAAACATAGCCAAAATATCCTTCGCTACAAGTGAGCATTCCTTCTTTCCTGACCTTAATGCAAAAGGACACAAGGAATTTTACAAAGCGCATTTCCCCTCATTTTCCGAAAAAAGATTTGATGCGCTGATGGAGTTTTTCTCTCTTGATAACAAGAAAAACATTAAAAGCTTTTCAACAGGTCAGAAAAATCAGTTTGAGGTAATTTTAGCTCTTTCTCAGGGTGCTGATTACATCCTTATGGACGAGCCCTTCGCAGGTAACGATATTTTTAACCGTGAAGATTTTTACAAGGTGCTTTTAGGTATTCTTGAGCCCAATGAAACCATTCTGCTTTCAACTCATCTCATTGAAGAAGTGTCCGAATTTATCGGCAGAGCTATACTTATCCACGACGGACATATCGTTGGCGACAAGACAACATCCGAGCTCGAGGACGAAGGCAGCGACCTTATTACCTACATCAAGGAAACCTATAATTACCGAGAAGACAGAGTCGCAAAAGCCCTCGACAAGCTAAGCAGTAAGGAGGAGTAAATATGCGTAAGACTTTAGCATTATTTCTTGCTTTGATAATCGCTCTCATATCCGCATATTCTTTGGCATTTACCGCTGTAAATAAAGAGAAGGATAATGTAATTATATCCGAAAAATATATTTACGGCGATAAAACTTATGCAGAAAATGTAGATGTTAATTTCAAAGCCTTGTATTCAGAAAACTTACTGTGGGATATTAAATATGATATAGCTTCTGGTAAGGCTGAAACTGATTTTTCTATATATAAAGACAGGATAAGAAGAGATTTTAAATCTCAGAATGAACTTAATCTTTACACCGTTTTATATTATAACCATTTCGGTAAAACAGAAGATAACTCACCAATGAACAATGCCTTTGAAGAGCTGGCTGAAACTGCTGCCCCCTATGAAGAAGTGAAAAAAACAGTATATATTTCAGATTACACCGATTATTATCCTATAAATGTAGATGTTGCTTTCGAAAATTTCTATCTTGACAGCTCGTTCCACAGAGAAACAACAGCCCCTGAAGGTAAACTGATAAAGGCTCTGAAAGATTTTTTCAGAATCCCTGTAATAAAAAACCACAGAATACGGTTACATGTCCAGGTTGACGAAAACGGAAATATTACGCACAGCGGTACCTCAACAGTAACTGAAGATGGTGACTATGAATTATTCTCTTTCTATGCTGAAAGTGCTGTATCAGAGAAAGAATGTTTTATTTACTTCGATAACAGAAGCAACTACGGTCCGAAGCCCGACATTAGCCTTATTCCCGGCGGTTACGGTATATACTCTCTCCCCTACTCTGACACAGGAAAGGAAGTTATCTTCGACACAGAAAATCTCAGAAATGTATTTCCTGTAAAAGAAAGTGAAAGTATTTATCAACTGGAATTAAGTGCAAATAAAGAAGAGCTTTATATGATGTCACAGGAAGGCAATAAATGTTATTTAACGGTAATTGATGCAGAAACTCATACAGAAAAATCAAAAACACTTGTTTCTGACCGTGAAGAACTCAGCTCTCATTTCGGATTTATAGATAAAGATTTTATAGTTATTTCACATTCTCATCCTTACAATGACCCCGAAATTTCATTATACACACCTGACGGAAAAGGAGGATTCGATAAACAGTTTACCACACTGCAATATGTAGAAGATGAAACTGAGATCGTTTCAGATGAAGATTCATTCAAATATGCAGGCGGAGATTTTTATTTAGGCGGTAATGATTTCGACGTTAAATGGGACGGTGAGAGGCTTTACGTTACAAACTCCAGAGGAGATAACTCACCTATAATCAGAGAAGGCAATTTTTCATTAAGCATATACGATAAAAAGGGTCTGCAGTTCTGCGGAGAATATAAAACGAGCCTGACCACCGGCTATGACGGTTATCAGGCAAGCGGATATTATATCGGAATAAGCGACTACGATCCTATAGAAATTAAGCTTTCATAACATAGAATACCGACAGCACTAAAAAATTGCTGTCGGTATTTCATTTAATTATTCAAATCCTTCGAATGTAATATTATTTTTCTTCATTACATCCTCGTTACTGATTATCGCACCTGCTGAAGGAAGATTTTTAGCCTTATATCTTGCCGGCTTAACAAATTCACCCTGAACATAATCACGGACAACTGAAAGCTTCTGATTTTTCTTAAGAGTGATGCATCCCACACCCTGTGTATCCTTCATAGCCTTAGGTGAAATAACAGCTGTATCGATAAGAAGGCATCTGCCACCGGTTGTTTCGAGAACTATCGCCTTATCCTCGTGAAGATACATAAGAGTAACAAGAGGTGATTTATCACTGTAAGCCTTAATAAGCTTCTTTCTGTTTGTTTTTGTAGCATAGGATTCGAGAGTAACCTTAGCTGTCTTACCGTTATCGAAGAAGAACATCATATAGCCCTTATAATCGTTAGTTACAACCATAAAGATTACATTTTCTCCCTCCTCCATCTCGAGTCTGGAAGGGATATACTCACCTAAAACACTTGCCTTTGAATCGGCAAAATCAGAAACCTTAGCCTTATAAACCTGACACTTATCTGTAAAGAAGAGAAGATCATTGTTATTAGTAGTTTCAAAGCTCTGGAAAATTTCATCGTTTTCCTTGAACTTATGCTCACCACCCATACGAAGTGAAAGCGGTGTGATTTTCTTAAAGTATCCACCCTTCGTGAGGAAAAGATTAACGGCATAATCAGGTATTTCTTCTACATATTCCGCATCATCCTCATCAGTAACATAGTAAAGATCTGTCTTTCGTTCCTTACTGTATTTTTTGATTACATCCGTAAGCTCACCGATAATAATCTTTTTGATTTTAGCTTTAGAATCAAGGATTTCTTTCATATCCTTGATGGTGTTTTCGAGGTTTTCGATATCCTTAAGGCGTTTGAGAATATACTCTCTGTTAAGATGACGAAGCTTGATTTCAGCTACATATTCAGCCTGTATTTCATCAATGCCGAAGCCTATCATAAGATTGGGAACAACCTCTGCTTCTTCTTCAGTCTTTCTGATAATAGCGATAGCCTTATCTATATCGAGAAGTATTTTTTCGAGACCTCTTAAAAGATGAAGTCTTGATTCGGCTTTATTAAGATCGAACTGAACTCTCCTTCTGACGCATCTGCCTCTGAAACGAATCCATTCGATAAGAATATCCTTTACGCCCATAACTCTCGGGTAACCGTCTACGAGAACATTGAAGTTACACGAGAAGGAGTCCTCTAAAGGAGTAAGCTTGTAAAGCTTCTGCATAAGCTTATCCGCATCTGTACCACGCTTAAGGTCGATGGTGATCTTAAGACCGTTCTTATCTGTTTCGTCACGGACATCAGTGATTTCCTTGATAGATCCCGCCTTGACTCTTTCGATGATTTTATCAATTATAGCCTCAGCAGTAGTCGTAGGTGGAATTTCCTTAATGTCAATACAGTTGAACTCTTTATCATAAACGTACTTCGCACGCACCTTTATACCGCCACGGCCCGTACGGTAAATCTCTTCCATTTCATCACGGTTATAAACTATAGTTCCTCCGCCGACAAAATCGGGAGCGGGCATAGTTTCGATGCAGTTATGTTCGAGATTTTTGATAAGCTCGATAGTAGTTTCACAAAGCTCTTTAAGATTAAATGAGCATATAGATGATGCCATACCGACAGCGATACCGAGATTGGTATTTGCTAAAATCGACGGAAAGGTTACGGGAAGGAGTGTAGGCTCCTTCATAGTGCTGTCATAGTTATCGACAAAGTCTATTGTATCCTTGTCAATTTCACGGAACAGCTCATTACAGATACCGTCAAGCTTAGCCTCGGTATAACGGGCAGCAGCATAATGCATATCACGTGAATATGCCTTACCGAAGTTACCCTTAGAGTCTACAAAAGGATTAAGGAGTGCTTCATTACCCTTAGAGAGACGTACCATCGTTTCATAAATAGCCGCATCACCGTGAGGATTAAGACGCATGGTCTGACCGACTATATTAGCGGATTTGGTTCTTCCGCCTGTAAGAAGCCCCATTTTATACATGGTGTATAAAAGCTTTCTGTGAGAGGGCTTGAAGCCGTCGATTTCAGGAATCGCTCTGGACAGAATAACGCTCATTGCATAGGGCATATAGTTTATTTCAAGTGTGTCGGTAATATGCTGCTCAATCATTTCACCCGCATTGGATATGTGGGTATTTTTGAGAAGATCACCGTCATCCTGCTTTTTAGTAGTTTTTTTTCTTGCCATTTTTTTACCTCGCTATAATCAGCTTACATCCGTCATATCGATGTAAAGATGTCCGTAGTTTGCAATATAATCTTTTCTGCCTGAAAGATTATCACCTAAAAGAAGATCAAACTTTTCTGCCGTAAGAGCCGCATCGGTAGGATCAATTTTAATAAGTCTTCTGGTGTTAGGGTTCATAGTGGTAAGATTCATCATGTCAGCATCATTTTCACCGAGACCCTTTGAACGCTGAATGGTATATTTACGGTTTCCGATTTCCTCGATGGCATCGGATTTTTCTTTTTCTGTGTAAGCGAACCAGGTTTCATTACCGCATGTTATTTCATAAAGGGGCGATTCTGCGATGAACACCTTACCCTCTTTAATAAGAGTCGGAACGAGACGGTAAATCATAGTCAGAATAAGAGTTCTTATCTGATAACCGTCCACGTCGGCGTCGGTACAGATTATGATTTTACTCCAGCGGAGATTATCGAGACTGAAGGTAGACATATTCTTCATCGCCTTGGAATGCACTTCAACACCGCAGCCTAAAACCTTAAGAAGGTCAGTTATGATTTCACTTTTGAAAATCTTATCGTATTCGGATTTGAGGCAGTTAAGAATTTTACCTCTTACAGGGATAATAGCCTGGAATTCAGAGTCTCTCGCCTGCTTACAGGCACCGAGAGCAGAGTCACCCTCCACTATAAACAGCTCACGCTTGTCTATATCCTTACTGCGGCAGTCAACGAATTTCTGCACACGGTTAGCCATATCATTAGAAGAAGCAAGAGTCTTTTTTATGTTTATTCTTGCCGCCTCAGCCTTGACACGGCTGCGCATATTAATAAGCACCTGATCGGCAATCTTGTCCGCTTCCATCTTATTTTCGATGAAGTAAACCTCCATCTGATGACGAAGAAACTCAGTCATAGCCTCCTGGATGTATTTGTTTGTAATAGCCTTCTTAGTCTGATTAAGATAAGATGTCTCCGTGGAGAAAGAAGATGAAACGAGAATCAGACAGTCAGAGATATCCTGGAATTTGATTTTAGCATCACTCTTTGAATATTTACCCGTCTGCTTGAGATAAGCATCTATCTGTGCAACAAGTGCATTGGTTACAGCCTTATCGGGAGAACCGCCGAATTCAAGGAAGCTGGAGTTATGGTAGTATTCGATAAGCTGCTTTTTGTTTGAGAAGGTAAGTGCTACATTAAGCTTGACCTTATATTCAGGTAAATCCTCTCTGTCCTTACCCTGTCTGTCAGCCTGCCAGAACTGCACGGAAGAAATGGCATCCTCCCCTGCTATTTCCTTAACATAGTCGCTGATACCGTTTTCATAATAGTAAGTAAAGGTTTCAAAACCACCCTTAATCTGATTCTTAAGTTCAAAACGAACCTTAGGATTAACGATAGCCTGTCTCTGCATTACCTGCTGAAAATATTCGAGAGAAACATCTATATCCGTGAAAACCTCTGTGTCAGGCTTCCATTTAATACGGGTACCTGTATCCTTTCTCGCATAAGGTTCGCTCTTAAGTCCACCGACATTATTACCCTTTTCGAAACGGAGGGTGTGTCTTTCACCGTCTTTTTTTATTTCTGCTTCCATATATTCACTGGCATACTGTGTAGCACACAGACCGAGACCGTTAAGACCGAGAGAATACTCATAGCTACCGCTGGAATTGGTGTTGTATTTACCGCCACCGTACATTTCGCAGAAAATGATTTCCCAGTTTTCCTTGTCGTACTTTTTGTTATATCCGACAGGTATACCTCGACCGAAGTCCTGTACCTCGACAGCACCGTCAGAGAAACGTGTTACAACGATTCTGTCACCATGACCTTCTCTGGCTTCGTCGATAGAGTTGGATAATATCTCAAAAATAGAATGCTCGCATCCTGCAAGACCGTTAGAACCGAAAATAACCGCAGGTCTTTTTCTGACTCTGTCGGCACCCTCCAGCATTAAAATATCGTCATTTGAATAATCGGATTTTTTAGCCATTGTTTATCTTAATCCTTTCATCTGAAACTCAGAATTATACACCAAATATTGTATAACTTTCTAAAAATCAACACAACAGTTATAATTTACACTATTTTTACGAAAAAATCAAGTCTTAGCCTCAACAAACCACTTACCTTCATCTTCAAAAAGGTAAGTTCTTTTTCCGGAAACCGAAACCTCGTACCTGATTCCCGTTCCTCCGACCTTAGTGGCATAAGCTCGCTGTATACTGTAAACTCTGTCAATTTCGTATTTTTTACCGTTTTCCCATATTACCGTAAGAGGAGTTATGGCTCCGTCACTGTCTATATGTGCGACTACATCTACATAAACTTTCTTATTATTCATTATCTTTCCTTCTTATCTGTACATTCTTTTCGGAAGCGGTATTTTATCCTTATTATGACCAGGAATTTTATTTTCAGTTAAAAGACAGCAGTTAAAGATAGATTTTTCTCCGAATCTTCTTCTTAAATCCATAACCGTATCATCTATTTTACGCTGCTTTTCATGCTTTTTATAATCTGTATAAAGACTTAACTGCTCCGGTGCATTTTCATCCCTGAGGTTAATCGCTCTTACACTGACAGCCCTTACATCGTAATTCCAGCTGTAATTTTTTATAAAAAGCTTTAAGGCACCCTCGGCTATCTCTTTAGCAGACTGAGTAATATAGGGCAAATCGCACTGAAACTGCCTCGTAACGAGCTTGTTGTCTCTTATGGCAATCTGTACTGCCGAGGCCGCTAAAGAGGAAATACGTAGCCTTTTTGACACATCCTGACTAAGAGCAAGAAAGACCTTCCACACCTCATCGACATTAACGAGGTCAGATGTACAAGTTATACCGTGACTTATACTTTTTACAGGAGCACAGTATCCGTCAGGCATAACCGCTGAGGAATCCAGACCGTTAGCATAAAGCCACATATCTTTACCGACCACACCGAAAACCTTGACCAGCCAGTCCGGAGATGACGATGCAAGCTCACCTATTGTCCTTATACCGTATGAATAAAGCTTCGACGCAGTTCTTCTGCCAACCCCCATCATAGCACCTGCAGGTAAGGGCCATACCTTTTCTCTGAAATCTTTTTTTGAAATTATATATACACTGTCCTTATCTGCAAGATCGCTCCCGAGCTTTGCGAAAATTTTATTATACGATATTCCCACCGAAACAGTGAGACCGAGCTCATTTCTGAAGCTTTCCCGTATTTCATCCACGATATTTTCTGCAGAGCCGAAAAGCATCATACTGCCTGTAATGTCGCACCATGCTTCATCGAGACCCATAGGCTCTATTTTGTCTGTATATCGGGCGTATATATCGTGAGCAAGAGAAAAATATTTAAGATAACTTTCGAAATGAGGTTTTACCACTATCAGATCAGGACATTTATTTTTCGCCTGCCATATAGGCTCTCCTGTCTTTACTCCGAACATCTTCGCTTGCTCGGTTTTAGCTAAAATTATTCCGTGTCTGTCTTCCACGCTTCCGCCCACAGCCACAGGCTTACCTTTAAGTTCAGGATTAAGACTGCACTCTATTGATGCATAACAGGAATTCATATCCGAATGTATAATAACTCTCTCCATCTTCACGCGCCTCGCAAAAAAAGAACATTTGTTCGATATGATTATATAGCATAAATATCCTTTTGTCAATAGAAAAAACCCGCCAAAAGCTGACGGGTTACGCAGATCAGAGTATTATGCATATAAGACCGCTGCATCCTTCATTTATTACTCTTTCGAGAGTTTCCTGAAGTTTTATCCTGGCATCCGCAGGCATTCTGTAAAGCTTGTTATGAAGACCTTCATTCACGAGACTGTCGAGAGTTTTACCGAAAATATTTGACTGCCATATCTTTGATGGATCCTCTTCGAATTCCTTCAGAAGATACATAATCAGCTCCTCGGACTGACTCTCCGTACCGACTATAGGTGCAACCTCTGTATTTATATTGGCTCTCAGCATATGAATAGACGGTGCGGAAGCTTTAAGTCTTACCCCGTATCTTCCGCCCTGCTTCATTATTTCCGGATCCTCCAGAGAAAGCTCGTTCATCGTAGGCATCACTATTCCGTAGCCCGTTGCTTCTACTTCATCCAGAGCTGCACGGAATCTTTCCCAGTCTTTTTTTACCGAAGAAAGCTCTAAAAGCGAATTCATCAGGTGCTGTTCATTTTTTATCTCCAGACCCGTCTTCTCACTCAGTACATTATAAAATAAATCAGGTGAAATTTCCATTTTTATTCTTACAGAGCCTGTGGATAAATCTATACCGTCTATATGACAACGGACAATAAAGTCAGACTTTTCCATTTCCTTTTCAAAAATGCAGGAGTCCTTTACTTTTTTTACAGCCTGAGCTGAAGAGAATACAGATGAACAGAGTTTTTTTCTTATCTTGTGTTCTCTCTCAAGCCCAGTAATCCACCGAGGAAAATCAATAAGCATTTCTTTAATAGGAAACTCATATAAAAGCTCGGTAAATATTTCACTTATCTGTTCACTGTTCATTGTCAGACAGTTTACGGGAACCACACTCGCCGAATATTTTTTCTGAAGTTCTTTTACGAGATTTTTACATTCCGCAGAATCGGGATTACGGCTATTAAGCACCACCACAAAAGGCTTTTCTATATCTCTCAGTTCGCTTATAACCCTCTCCTCTGCAGCAGCATATTCTTCTCTGGGAATATCGCTTATGCTTCCGTCAGTGGTTACCACGAGTCCTATGGTAGAATGTTCCGTTATGACCTTATTAGTGCCTACCTCAGCCGCCATATTGAACGGAACTTCCTCTTCAAACCATGGAGTTTTTACCATCCTCGGCATTTCGTTTTCAATATAACCCAGCGAGGACGGAACAACATATCCCACACAGTCAATCATTCTGACCTTAAGATTCATCGAGTCACCTATTTTAACCTCAGCCGCTTCCTCGGGAATAAATTTAGGCTCTGTGGTCATAATGGTTCTTCCCGATGAGGACTGAGGAAGCTCATCCATCGCCCGTTCTTTTTTAGCTTCGTCCTCAATATTCGGTAATACGAACTCATCCATAAAGCCTTTTATAAAGGTAGATTTACCTGTTCGTACAGGTCCTACCACACCTATGTAAATATCTCCGCCTGTTCTCTTTGCTATGGATTCATATATACTTGTGTTAGTCATCTGCAAATCCTCTTTTCAATAATTCTTCATTGAAATAATATGCAGATAAGCTGCTCTATATGTCACAAGCTTTAAATGCAAAAAAAATCCCTCCTGCGACGAGGAGGGAAAATCTTCTGAAATCAAAGCATAAAGCTCTTTATGAAGAATAAGCCGAGAACTGCCATAAAAATGCAAAGACCGATCATAATTGAATTAAGAAGGTCGATTGATTTCTGCTCGAAGCCATCTTTTTTAGCCTTATTATACCACATCCAGGGAATGAACTGTAAAATAAAGAGTGCAGAAAGAAGTGCAGCAAAGAACTTCATACCCTTTGAAGCGATGCTTGAATCACTGCTCTTGGTTTTTACGATCTGAGCGGGAGCTACCTGCTGAATAATAGCCTGCTGAGCATAAACAGGAGCTGACTGTGCATAGATAGGAGCAGACTGTGCATAAATGGGAGCTGCAGCCTCGTCATATACAGGAGCTTCAGGAGCCACGGGAATTGTCTGCTGAGCGACAAAAACAGGAGCCTGTGCAGGAGCGGGAGCTACCGGCTCTTCAACTACAGGAGTCTGTGAGAAAATATCATTTTTCTGTTCTGCAGGAGCAGGAGTTTCTTCTGCGGGATTCTTCTGACCGCAGATAAAGCAAAAATCTGAATTATCATCAATTACATTGCCACAAAATTTACAAACCATAACTAATCCTCCTAAGATTTATAAAGAGATTATATCACTAAATATTTAGTTTTACAAGAGTTTACAGAAACAAAATCTTCGTTTTTTCAGTTCTTTATACATATTTTTAGTCATTTTTCGGAAAAATACTACAAAATAAAATTTAAAATGAGTGATAAAATGAAACTATATATGTATCTTTATGCCATAATTACAGGAATTATTAATTCAGCAATAGGTGCAGGCGGCGGAATGGTAAGTGTGCCTGTGATGAAAAAATACGGTCTGACTCAGAAGAAAGCACAAGCTACCACTCTTACAGTTATTCTGCCGCTTACCGTAGTAAGTGCAGTCGTTTATGCGTTAAAAGGATTTTATTCACCTGCAGATGCACTGAAATATATTCCTTTCGGATTTGCGGGCGCAGTAGCAGGTGTGAAAATTACAGAAAAAGTCAGAAATAAATCATTGAAAAAAATATTTGCTTTATTTATGATATGGTCGGGGATACGAATGCTTTTCGGGTGATTATATGAATATTTTTACCGTAGCAGCTTCTTTTATTTCAGGCTTACTTTGTTCTATGGGATTCGGAGGCGGCTCTGTACTCATTATTTTTCTTACGACTTTTTTAAATACAGAGCAAAAGGAAGCACAGGGAATAAATCTGTTCTTCTTTATCCCATGTGCACTGTATTCTGTATTCAGATATAGTAAAAGCAACCTCATAGATAAATCACTGCTGAAACCTTTTATTTTATCTGGGTTAATCGGTGTCTTTCTCGGTTACTGTATCATAAATTATATTTCAGCAGATTATTTAAGAAAAGCTTTCGGTGTTTTCATTCTGATTATGGGTATCCGGGATTTGTTTTCGAAAAAATGAAAGGAACAGTTTGCACTTCACTGTTCCTTTGATTTTATTTAGAAGCAAGATAGCTTTCGAGAATCATAACTGCAGAAACTGCATCAACTATCTCTTTTCTTTTACTGCCTCTTACATTGGTAACATTCAGAGCCTTATGAGCCGAAACCGTAGTAAGTCTTTCATCGACCATAAGAGTTTTAATGCCTGTTTTCTCCGAAAGTGCATCAGCGAATTTTCTGCACTTCTCTGCACGTTCACCGCTTGATCCATCCATATTTTTAGGTAAACCCACAACGATAAGCTCAGGTTTATACTGACCGATTATTTTTTCGATTTCAGCAATCAGTTTAGGTTCATAAGATTGCGTGATGACCGTTACCGGAGAGGCTAAAATTTCCATTTTATCACACACGGCTATACCTGTTCTGACATCGCCGTAATCAACTGAAAGAATAACCATAGCGTCTCCTTACTGCTCTACATCGACAAGCTTATTATCAATACTTTCTCTTACCTGATTAAAGGTTTTAGCAGAAAGACCCGAGTGAATCTGACTGAAAATGTGTCTGAAAATAGTCTTTGACGGGTTAGATGAACCGGTACGAAGGTCAGCACGATAGTCAAAGCCATACCATACTGCTGTAACATATTGAGGTGTACCGCCGCAGTACCATTTATCACAGTTATCAGAGGTAGTACCCGTCTTAGCGAAGGTCTGGAAGCCGCTGATTTTCGATCCGTAACCGGTACCGTAGCTCTCAGTTACAGCCTTTGTAAGCATTGAAAGAAGCTCGGATGCTGTGTTTCTTGCGATAGCCTGCTGAGGCTTATTATCTGTATTATCGAGAAGAACATTACCGTTTCTGTCAGTTACCTTGAAATAGCTGTAAGGCTCATAATATCTGCCGCCATTACCGAAGGTTGCGAAAGCTGCAGCCATTTCGAGTGTGGTAACACCGGTCTGGGTACCACCAACACCAAGGGGGCTGAGATCTTTATCGCCTTCACTGAGGTTAAGATGGAATGCCTCATTACAGTATCTTAAACCGTTTTCTACACCTAACATTTCACTGAGAATACGAACAGGAACAGTATTAAGTGAACGTGCGAGAGCATTCTCAACAGTTACATATTCACCGGAACCGTGGTCACCGTTGAAGTTACGGGGCCACTGCTCACCCTTGATAATAATCGCTTCTTCGAGAATAACTGACTGAGAAGTAATTCTTCCCATATCCACTGCAGGAGCATATACGGAAAGGGGCTTTATTGACGAACCGGGCTGTCTCTTTGCACGGCTGTCCGTAGCTCTGTTATAAGCACGGTTAGCAGTCTTTTTGCCTGTACCGCCTACTATACCGACTATTCTGCCCTCATAATCCATAACAACCATAGATGCTTCGGGAAGCTCACCGCGCGAGTCATAATGTGAACGAGGGAAGCCACCACGTGTTTCGAAGGATTTTTCCATTATATTTTGTATACGAAGGTCGACTGCCGAATAAATCTTAAGTCCTCCGTAATATATCATTCTCTGAGCTTCATTATAATCGTACTCGTATTTTTCCTGAAGGTCGGCAATTACCTGCTGTACTACATACTCTTCATACCAGGACATAATTTCGGATTTGTCGGTAGTTTCATTACTTTCAGAAGAAGAGTTCTTGCTTTTTATTTTAACCTTTTTAGCATAAGCCTTATCAGCCTGTTCCTGAGTAATCTTTTCTTCTTCAACCATAGCCTTAAGACAACGCTTTTGTCTTTCCTTACACTTTTCCATATTTACATAAGGATTTGTAGTATAAGGTGCTTTGGTAATACCGGCAAGCATCGCACATTCGGCAAGATTAAGATCATCGACCTCTTTACCGAAATAGGTTTCAGCTGCAGTCTTGACACCGTAACATCCGGCACCGAGAGCAACTGTATTGAGATATGCTTCAAGGATATCCTTTTTAGAATAATTCCTCTCAAGATTAAGCGCTCGGGTGATTTCGTGGAATTTTCTGAAATAAGTAGCTGAGTTTTCATCTGTAAGGTTTTTGATAAGCTGCTGGGTGATGGTTGACGCACCCTGACCCTCATATTCAGGTTTGATAATAACAGCTATAGTTCTTATCCAGTCTACACCGCTGTGGTTATAAAAACGGAAATCCTCCAGACAGATAAAGGCCCAGAGAAGATTATCGGGCATATCCTCATAGTCAACCCAGATACGGTTTTCTTCACCGTGAAGTCTCGTAAGCTCGACGAGCTTTTCATCTTTATCGTAAGCGTACATTATAGATGTCTGATTCTGAGAATCCTTATAGTTTTCAAGATTAACGGCAATATCACCGTTAACATAATTATCCATATAAGAAGCCACAGAACCGCCGACAATCATAAATGTCAGCATACCTGCCACGAAAATGCAGAAGCAGAACAGAAACATAGTATAAAGGACAGAATGCTTCTTTTTCTTCTTTTTTCTTTTTTTAGTTTTCTGCGGCTGTGCAGCAGTTCTTCTTTCTTTACTGTTATCCATTACAGACATTCCTCCGTTCAGGGAATTTATATGAAGCAAATTGATTTTATCCATACTTAACTGATATTATAATAAATCTGAATAATTAAATCAACATTAATTTATAAAATTAATTAATTTTTCTTTTATTTTTATTATTGTTTTGCCTTTTTTACCCTAAACATAAATATGAAGGCAAGGTATTCCCCTGCCCTCAGCCTTTAAATATTTTTACTTCACTATAATATCCGACGTACTTTTCTCCGCCTGAATTCACATATGCTCTTACTTTTACAAAATATGTTTTTCCTTTAACAAGATTTCTGAAAGAGTACGAGCAGTTATCCTTACCCTTTGTTCTGAAAGTCAAGGCATTACTGAAGCTTTTGTTTGTACCCAAAAGAAATTCATAGCCGTGGCAGTTCTGTTTTACTGCTCTGACGGTAGTCTTACCTGACGAAGACGAAAGCTTTTTTATCCGGCTTTTCTGCGGTCTGGTACTTATTTTAATTTTCTTTTCTGCAGAATAAATTTTAGTGTCTCCTGCTTTTTTATAGCTTTTAATAATAAAAGTATAATCATTTCCGCTTTTAAGCTTTTTACCGCTTATTTTTTTAACCGTGTACTGAAGCTTTGCTGTATCTTTTATAAGCTTGGTTTTATCTGATTTTAGATAAATCTCATAACCTTCTGCACCTTTTGACTTATCCCAGGCCAAGCAGACAGAAGAAAAAGAAGGTGCAGCAGTTACATTTTTTACTGCAGTAGGTCTGATTTTAAAATAAAGTGTTTTCTCGCCCTCATAGTTACCCTTGAAGGTTATCTTTACACTGTACCTGCCTGTTTTCTTTCTACCCTTCTGATAGACAACTGTATAATCCTTGTTTTCGGAGAGCACTCTGCCCTTAGCATCCTTTACTGTCACAGACGGCTTTTTCACTTTACCGTCATATGTATAGGTCTTTTTATCAAGGCAAACGGATGCTATTTTACTTATAGTCTTGCTACTGTAAAGCTTTTTACAGACACTGCATTCCCTTCTGATTTCACCGTTTCTTTTAACGGTTGCTTTATCTGTCCTTTCTACCGGCTTATGCAGCGTCTTATCATAATAGATTATATCCGTTTTAGAATAGCAACGCTGACAGTATCTTCCCGCTTCTCCTTTTTCGGTGCAGTCAGCCTTTTTATAATAGACTCTTTCCTTACTGTAATTATGTCCGAGTGGATTTTCTATTTCACCCTCACAGGAAGCACCGCACTCACAGCTGAAAACAGTATATCCCTTTTCGGTACAGGTAGGCTTCACTGTGTAAAGTTCGGCAAATTCATGACTGTGCTCCGCACCACAGAGACTTACCGCAGCCGAAGATATAATATACAGTAAAAATATAAAAGTAATACCTCTTATTTTTTTCATACAATCACCCTAAAACAATTATATAGTTAAAATACAGCACTGTCAATAAACTAATCATATTTTCAGAAGCTCCGTAAAAAATGAGCCTGTGTAAAATACACAAGCTCATCAGTGGTATATTATTTTTCGATAAGTGTCTGCGCTCTCTTGTCAGCAAGTTCAACAATCATTTTATCCTGAAGCTTACCGTGAATGGGATAAAAAATAAATAAAATACCGTAAAGACCTCTTGCCAGAGCAGGAAGAATACAGAAAACTATCCATATACCTCTGAGAACACCGGGATCCTTATTTGCGATGTCGTGTCCGAGCTCGTCCTTAAGAGGAACATAATTAATCCAGTGAAGCACCATACCTGAAAGCCAACCGGTGACAGCAGTTGCAAGCTTAATGAAATAACCCTGAACTGTGGTTACGAGTGCCTCGTTACGAAGTCCGTGCTTCCATTCCATATAATCAAGAGCATCACCTGTAAGAATCGGATTACATACATTGATAACCTTGTTAGGAAGACCTGCAATAGTAAGTAAAATAACAATGAGAATAAAGTTAAGTACGCTCTTATCTTCGAAGTTATCACTTAAAATAGCACCATTAGGATAACCGAGAACGAACATAAGGAGATATGCGCCGAGACCGAAAAGACCGGCACCGATAGCAGTGGTTCTCGCACCGAAACGTCTTACAAGCTTAGCAGCAAAGGGAACCATAAAGTAGTTAGGAATACCTGTAAACAAGCCACAGATACTGCGGTATGCGTAGTTACCTGAGTTATTAAGCCAGAAAAAGCTTTCCGATGAGCCACCTACAGCCTTGAAGTTATTGAAAAACTCTGCGAGAATTATAACTATAAGAGGTCTGTTTGTGAAAACATTTTTTATAGAACCAAATATAGAGGTCTCGTTCATTTCTTCACGGCTCTGAAGAGGAAATCTTTCACGCATATTGAAAAATCCGTAAACTGCAAAGGATGCGGAGAAGATAAGCATAAATACAGCAAACGCCTTATATACTTCAGCATTGGTAATAGACGGATTCATCTTAGGAACAAACTTTACGAGAACCGGAAGCAATGAAGGGATGAACGTACCGAAAAGCTCAACGAATTTCGTAGTGGTAATAAGTCTGTTTCGTTCATTTATGTTCGGCGTGATGTTATAAGTCATAAGGTTCCATGCACCAAAGTAGCTCATACCGAGACCGTATATAACGGTTGCTGCTGCTACATAAATCGCCTGTGCCGTACCCGTAATACCGGGTGTGGAGAAGAGCATCATACCACCGAGAATCCACAGAGGAAGCGGAAGGATGAAGAAGGGTCTTACTCTGCCCCAACGTGTTCTGGTACGGTCAATGATAAGACCTGAGAGAGTATCGTCAATCGCATCATAAATAGTAGCAAAAAACTCTATATTGGCGTAGTGCTTCTGACTAAGACCTGCATACTGAATAAGGAAGAACTGCTTTTCACCGCCGATGAACTGAGAAAGATTCTTCTGTCCGAAATTAACGAGAACAAAAGCAGCTATTTCTTTAGGTGTAAGATATCTTTTTTTAGTGTAAGCTAATTTATCGAATACCTCTTCTTCGGATTTTTCTGTATCCTGAAGAGAACTCGTATTTACTGTATCTGACATTTTATCACTCTTTCAACTGTGTAATATTTTCTTATTTTTTGCTGCTTTTTTCGAGAGCTTCTCTGGCTTTTCTGACCTTTTCAGCCTGCTCCTCTTTTTCTCTTTCGAGAGCTTCCGCACGGGCAGCTTCTTTTCTGAGTCTCTCTTTTTCTTCTTTTTCTTCCTTTATTCTGACTCTTTCGAGTCTTTCTGCTTCGAGCTGCTCATCTGTTTTTATATCAGCACGTGAAACGAGGAAGTTACCCGTAAAGGCTATAAGAGCAAGAGCAAGAAATACAAATATACCCCAGCCTACAGATGCTTCGGCATTTGCGAAATTAAGCTCAGCTATAGTGAAGGGATCGGCACCTATTTTACTGTTAACCGATGCAAAAAGAAATGCACCCGTTCCCATAAGCAGTATACCGATAAAATCAAAAATCCAGATAACAGCGCTTTTAGGCTTTTTAAATGTAATAAAAATAAGGAAAAACGCTATTACGAGAACTACGATGCTCAGAAGCACACAAAGAAGTCCGATAACTGTAAAGGAAACAGGACCGCCGAAGGATTCCGCACTCATAGTTTCAATTATACCACCTATGTTTTTAAACAACGGACCGAAAAATTTAATTGTATTGGTACCGTCTGTGAAAATACCGAGCATATCAAAATTCAGCTCAACCTCATCTCCTTTTACTGTCAGCCAAGGTAATATAATACCGACGATAGGAATAAATGACATAAGGATACGTGCTATTCTGAGTTTCGTACCGTAAACAGCATAACCTAATTTATTAAGCGTGTTATAAAATTTTGCAAATTTAGCTTCTGCTAAAAGATTATCTTGTTCAAGACGTTCTTCCCAGTTAAAGTTAGGAATACTTATACCGCAATCAGGACAGTCAGCTTTTATATTATACCATTTGAGCTGTCTGCCGCAGTTAGGACATTGAGCTGCCATCTGAACACCCTTTCTTCTTTAAATATATCAAGTGCTATTTTAATATATATGAATATTAAAAGTCAAGAGAAAATCAAGTATTTTTAAACATCATCATAAGATAAAGCTTTGTCGAACAGCTTTACATTTACACCTTCGGAAACCTCAGGTATTTTTCCTGTCAGACTGTATGTAAATCCGGGCATACCGGCATCGAGATTTTTATCAAGATAAAGCTTAAGCACATTATTTCTTTCTCTTACGGCAGTAATCTGTACACATTCAGAAGCAGCAGATACAGACTTAAGCACACATACACCGACTCTGAAACGCACAAATCCGTCATCGTCTACAGAAACTTCCAGTTCATCACCCTGTCTGTAAAGAATACCGCTTTTCTTCTCCGTCAGATTGATTTCAACACTGAAATCAGTCTTTCCTCTTACAGAGCCGTCGGTTATAAGGTGATTTTCATAATAAGTGAACTCAGCCGTAGCATCATCCTCATTACCTGTGGCACCCTTCACCGACGAGATAATAAAAGAATTCGTCTCATTGAAGGATTTATCAAATGTGAATACAACTGACATATAATCCTCGAGAAGCTCAGTATTAACTATGCTGTTATCCTGAGAAAAGGCTCCTTCGGGATTAACGAACTGATTAAAGGTAACCAGAAGCTTTTTATCGTTCAAAGCCTTGCAATAGGTAATTTCGAGCTCCTTCTTTCTCTTGCCGAAATGAAGTATTCTTGTCTGATAAGGTGCAAGTGTAACAACCAGCGTATCACCGTAAGAATAAGCACCCTGAGCACCATCAGTATTATAAGGTAACACCGTGTACATTTCACCGAAAGCAAAGCTTTTCTTTACTCCGATAAGCTCATCAAGCTTCAATATGTATTTCTGTTCTTTTTTACCACTGTTTCGCAGAGAAATAATACCCTCATGGTCACCGAAACAACTGAATCCGTAAACCTCAGATTCAGACGGTCTTCCGCCGAATACGACAGAATTGGCAAGAATATCCATATTTTCCTCTATGAATCTCATACAGGAATAATTGATACGCCATTTAGCCTCATTCATCATCGAATGACTGTAATAAAGCTCCCAGAACTGCGTACCTCTCGTAGCCATAGTAAACAGATATTCCCTGAAATCACTGTCAGACATAGATACCTTAGCTTCCTTACCGTAAATCGGATCGTGATTATAAAGAGCTCTTTGCGGGAACTGAAACTGACGGACACGGCTGAAATCGCGGTAGAGTTCATCACGGTAGCTGAGCATACGGTCCTTATCGGATACCTCGCCTTTCTTTCCGATGAAGCCTACATCGAAACTCGTCTGCATCCATACACTGTTAACCCACTGTAAAAACCAAGCTGACGGCCAGGCATAACAGGTAAGATTTATCCAGAAGTCAGTTCCGCCCGTCTGAGCAAATTTCTCAAAGGATTTTATCCATCTCTCCCATGTATCGGTAAAGAAAAAGATATTCTTGTATCCACCCGAAATATGGTCATGCTTTTTACTTTTACAAGCGTACTGAGCAAATCCGTCAAGCTTAAAATAATTGATATTGAATCTTTTCTGAAAATCAAGAAGTAAATCTGTAGTTTTTGCGGTGTATTTCTCACTTCCGACACAGATATCCTTTGCCTGCTTGTTTACATAGCCGTTGCCTGCTGACTCAATTCTGCGGGCAAACCTGATTGTATCATTTGTATATCCGCCTCGAGGACCAAGCCACAGACCGAATTTTGATCCGAGACTTTCAGCGAGATTTTTAAACGGATAAAGCTCATCAGGGAAGTTTTTATTGAATCCCCAGAAATCTCCCTCGTAATCATTCCAGCCGTCATCAGCTACATAAGAATCAAGTGGCGGTTCACCTGTACTTGTAATCTGCTTTTCAATTTCAAGGAAGGATGAAGTAATGTTTTCCCTGGTTATATTGAGCATATTATCGTACCATGAATTGTACTGACGTCGGAAGTATACAGGCTTTGAGATATCTTTTATGTACTCAAAAAAGCTTTTCTGTACATCCTCATAAATGTCGCTGTCTGCACCGCCTGCTACACATTTATGAGAAACATAAGCATCTGAACCGATAAGCTCACTCAGCTTTTTTCCGCTGAAATATGTACTTTTTGCAGTCATTTTTTCTATTTTATTTACTGCGACAGGAAATTCGCATCCGAAATAAAAGCTGTCAACATAAAACGGCTGACCTAAAGACAGCGGAAAGGATTTCGTTTCAGCATCCTTCTGTTTGGGTACAGTCCAGAATTTAAGCTTACTGTCAAATTTAAAGCTTTCAAAGGATATACTTTCGAGAACTGCATCCTTCGCTCCCTTTTTGTCATATCTGAGCTCAAGATATTTTCTGATATAGCATCGGAAATCATTCACGAGATAAACAAGATTTACTTTGATTTTGCTGTCCATCAGTTTAAAAGGTCTGAAGGATACAGTATATTTATTAATCTCATCCTCACGGGATGAAGAAACACCCGAGACATTGAGCTGAGATGAACTGATTCTGATTTTTCTGAAGCCACACTTGAAATCAAGAACAAATTCTTCACTCTTGTCAAGACTTTTTAATTTTCTACTGTCAGACAGATTAGTTATAGTCCAACCCGTAATTTTGTCCGAGCTAAGATGCAGCTCTTTTTTTATTAACTTATTTTCAATAATGATATTTTCCATTATATTCCCCTTGAAATTTAAACTTATAATATTTCCTCTATCCAACCGATAACGTCCTTACAAACATCATCAAAGCAAGCCTTCTCATTGAGAATCTCGTGTCTTGCATCAGGATAAAGAATTCTCTGTGCATTTGTCTTGCCGGCATCACATATTGATTTATAAACCTTTTCTACACCTTTGCCGTATTCACCTACAGGGTCCATAGCACCTGCTATAAGAAGTACGGGAAGCTCCTTCGGAAGAGCCGCAAACCACTCAGAGGAAGAAACATAGCTGAGCAGAGAAAACAGATCACGGTAACCGTAGGCTGTGAAAAGATAACCGCAGAGCTCGTCAGCGATATACTTATCAACCTCGTCATTATCTCTGCTGAGCCAGTCAAAAGCTGTTCTGCCTTCAAACTTACTGTTATATGTACCGAAACCAACCTTGTCAATAAGCTTACTTCTGTAATGTGTTCCCTTAAGCTTTGCTATTGCTTTTGTAAGCAGAATACCTGCTCCTGCAGCGGGATTAGGACCTGCAGTACCACAGTAAACTGCACCGGCTATTTCACTGCCGTATTTTACACTGTAAGCTCTGGCAACAAAAGAGCCCATAGAATGACCGAAGAAAATAACAGGAACAGACGGATTTTCCTTTTTAATGATTTCTGTAAGCTGATGACAGTCTTCGACGAAATATTTCCATCCGTCGTTTTCACCGAAATATCCGAGCTCATCCTTATTCTTAATGCTTGCGCCATGACCGAGATGGTCATTTATGTAAAGTGCATATCCGTTTTCACATAATTCAGCAGCAAATTTTTCGTATCTTTCAAGATGCTCAGCCATACCGTGAGCAACCTGTATTACTGCTTTGATTTCACCGTTTTCAGGAATATATGATGCTGCGTGAATATCAGCAAGAGCTGATACAGAAGGAAAAGTAAACTCTTTTTTTGTCATAATAACGCCTCCGATAGTATATATTTTAATAAGTATAACATAATATAAGAAATTTTTCATTTATTTTGTAAAATATTTAAGATGGCAAAAGTTACAAAAAAACACCTGTTTTTTTGACAAACATAAAAAAAGGAGAATTTTATAATCAAAGTCCTTTTATATGTACTCGTTTTTTAAATTTATCGAACATTTGTATTGACTTTTCGATAAAATATGCTATAATTTACTTGTAAATACAGAACGAATGTTCGTTTAAGGAGGATATAAATTATGTTCACTACATTAGGAAATTTTTCAGCAGTATATTTTACACTCGCAGCAGTTCTTTTCATTCTTATTCTTTTCGAAAAGTATTTTATCAGACTTGAAGATAAAATCAGAGCCAATAAGTCAAAGAAAAATAATTCACGTTCACATATTTCTTCAAACGGAAATGTTCATAAGAATAAAAGTACAAGCGTAAAAAAATGTAAAAACGCTGCAACGGTCCGCAGAATACCGAACAATGCTGCATAAGAAATGTTTTTTCCTTTCTCCCCGATATATGCAAAAGCAGTTAAGCACTGAAGCTTAACTGCTTTTGTTTTATAAGTTTAATCATTACTGTTCTTTCTTGAATACGCCTTTCTTTGCAAGAAGGAAAAGAGGTGCAAATACAAAAACGGAAACTACTGCAGCGAAAAGGAACATGCTTGTAGAGGGCACGAGCTTTTCAACACCGTACTCGATGATTGTAAGATTTGAAGTACGGCAGGCAATATCACCGATTGCAGGGCCTACAACCATAGGAATAAGAACCGAGAAAATCATTCTGATACCCTGGAAAAGGCCTACCTTGTCCTCAGGAATAAAGTCACGCACGGAAGCGTTGAGCTGAATCTGAAGAACTACATAACCGATAAGTGTCGGAGCGATACCGATAAGAACAACAACGATACTTGTTGAGGTTGAAAGAATAAAGAGACCGATGATGAAAAGTACAGTTGTTACGATGTAAGCCAGAAGCTTATTCTTATTGGCGGTTTTAAGCATAAGAACAATTCCTGCGATAAGAGCTGCAACTGCAATAACTGCTACAATGATTGTAGTTGTGTTAAATACTGCACCGGCAAGAATAACCTTCTCAAGGTAAACGAAAAGATAAGGGAAGAAAACCTGTACAGCAATGTTATAAATACAGAGTGCTGCAAGAGCAAGATAAAGCTTGGAATTTTTTGAAATAACAGAGGGTCTGAAGCCGTAGAAAAGATCGCTCCAGTAATTTGAATTTGATTTTTCACCCTTGATCTTCGGCTCTTCAAGCATAAAGAGACCTGCAATACCGCAAAGAGTAACAATAAGACCGAGACCGAGGAAGAATGCCTTATAGGTTACTACACCTGCCTGAGCAAGACTTCCGACACCCATAACAGCAATCATAGCGAAGAAACCTACAAACATAAGAACGGTTTCTACCTGAGGTCTTACTACAGGGTTAGTCACGTCTGTTACCCAGGCGTTAAAGGCTGAGTCATTACTGGTTGAACCCATAAAGGTCATAACCATATCCATAATGATAACTGCCCAAACACTGAATGCGAGAATTTTTACTTCATCAGAGAGACCGAAAACTGCAGCCACATTATCTCTGGTAATAAAGCCGAAAGCAGCGGTAATTATACCCCATACTATATAACCGACAGAGATAAAGACCTTACGCTTTTTCATCTTTTCACTGAGAGTACCCATAATGAATGTGGTAACTACAGCTGTTACTGCTGAAAGTGCAACCATACGGCTGATGGCAGTAGTAGGTGCCATTACACCTGCAAGTGCTTCAGCGGACACACCTTCATAAACAGAACCGTAAAGGAAGGTGTTAAAGTACATGTTTTCCAGATTCCATGCAACACCACCCATAAGACTGAAAAGAATAATATTCAGCCAGGTTCTTTTGGTAAGTTTGTTTTCCATTGGTTTTTTCCTCCTTGGATTTATAAAAATTTAATTTTAAACACCGTTAAGGTATCTGCCGAGCCGTTTGTCTCTGATGACCTTTACGAGAAGAGCACCGAGAGTAAACAGTACACACAGCTCACCCAGAGCCACAAGTCCTCCCTGAATCAAAAAGCTGATGAAATTGAACGGTCCTTCAATAAAAAAGATTTCAATTTCAGCACCGATAATAATACCGTTAAAAACAGCAGGCATCAGAAGAGACAGCAGAGGAAAATCTTTAACCGTGACATTTCTTAATCTGTACATAAAGAAGCAGGCAAGAAATGATGCGAGAGAACCGAGAACGATATCCGTCGGTAATGCACCCAACACGGAAAAATTAGCGATAAAGCACCCTACTGTAAGGCCCGGTATCGCCGCCGGAGTGAACAGAGATAAAACAGTAAGTGCTTCCGAAACACGGAACTGAACTGCCATAGTGGCACTCGTGGGAAAAATAGTTTCCTGAGCGAAGGTCAGAGCAACATAAAGTGCAGCAATAACCGCCGACAGGACGAGACGGTGGATTTTTTCAGACTTATTCATTTTTAACTCCTTTAGTTTTGATTTTAAACCGATTTAAACAGTCGGTTTAGGTCAGGAAGGTTTCGAACTGACCGCATAAATGCAATATGTATTATATATCAACATTAAAGATATTTCAAGTAAAAGATGATAAATTTATTCTTTAGTCACATCTTATGTAAAAAATCTCCGACAAGGTATTCCCTATCGGAGACTCATAATTCTCTTAGATAATTTTATTCTGTTTTCTTCTTACTTCCAAGTATCTCTTATTCACACTCAAAGCTTAATTAAATTACTTTCGGATAAGGGCTCTTCTGCGCCTTTTACTTATCCCTTTATGTTCTTTTTATGTAAATTAAAATCCGAATAATAGAAAATATATAATACCCAGAGATACTTTTATGTTTTCTTCATCAGCCAATGTTTCTTCACACACCGGCTTTTTCTCGTATCCTGAAGCCATATTCCTCTGCACATTTACTTCAGGACTATTTTCTTATTTGTACAATCTGAAAATATATCTTTAATTTTCTGTACCCGGTACGGAAAATTTCTTTATTTAATTTAATACAGGAACATCCGACAATCTGTAAAATCATATTATTACGGGTATTTATTAAATCCGTTTATTATGTCGGTTCCTTTTGATTCTCGTTTTCAATTCCTTATCAAATCGTACAGTTTACATTAAACAGTACATCGGTAACACCCCTTTTCTTTTGATTCAATCTCTTTTCTGATTGTATCTTTATTATACACATCATTAATATATCTGTCAATAGTTTTTAACATATTTGTTTGATTTTGTATAATATGCACTATGAAAGTGCAATTCGAATAAAAAAATATGCCAATTTATGGGTTGTAAGCTTCTGTTCCGGGCACTGTTTTTGTATACTTTCAATAAATATGAGAAAATTAAATTTACATTTTGTTTATATTATCGGGTAAATGAACAGTATAATAAAAACAGAGGTGATCAAATGATTAAAACCCAAGAGCTTTTTTCTCTTGATAAAACTGTAGCCGGGGAATATCTTGCCACATTCGAACACCCATGGCATGCGCTTAAAGATTTAAAAAGCTTCATCAGAGAAACCGGAAGCAGACTTGATAAAAATCTGTACAGAGAGGTTTCACACGAAGTCTGGATTCATAAGGATGCGGTCGTAGCTCCCTCAGCTTACATCGGTTCTCCCTGCATAATCGGCAAAGACACCGAAATAAGACATTGCGCTTTTATAAGAGGCTCAGTTCTTATCGGAGAAAATTGTGTAATCGGTAATTCTGCCGAGGTTAAAAATTCGATTATATCCGACTGTGTACAGATTCCTCATTATAATTACGTCGGTGACAGTATACTCGGTTACAAATCACATCTCGGAGCAGGTGCCGTCACGTCAAATGTTAAATCTGATAAAAGCCCCGTGGCTGTAAAAAACGGGGACGAATTTATTAAAACAGGACTCAAAAAATTAGGTGCTATGGTTGGAGATTTCGTAGAAATCGGATGCAACAGTGTACTTAATCCCGGCACTGTAATCGGTAAAAACACTACAGTGTATCCCCTTTCATGTGTAAGGGGCGTCATAAAAGAAAACTCCATTTACAAAGGAGAAAACAATATAACCGAAAAGAGGTAAACTATGGGTAAATATTTCGGTACAGACGGCTTCAGAGGAGAAGCTAATGTTACTCTCACTGCTGACCACGCTCATAAAATCGGCAGATTCTTAGGATGGTATTTCAGCAGAAAAAAAGAGGAAAACGGCAGTAGTGAACCGGCGAAAATCATTATCGGAAAGGACACCAGACGTTCAGGATATATGTTAGAATACGCTTTGGTAAGCGGACTGGTAGCATCGGGTGCCGATGCCTACCTCCTTCACGTGACTACCACCCCCTGCGTTTCATATATAACCAAGGTAGATTCCTTTGACTGCGGTATTATGATTTCCGCAAGTCATAATCCTTTCTACGATAACGGAATCAAGCTCATCAACTCCAAGGGTGAGAAAATGGATGAAAGTATAACCGATGTAATCGAAAAATATATAGACGGTAAATTAAAGCCTGAACATCTTCCTTGTGCTCTCCGGGACAAGATAGGAAGGACAGTCGATTATGTTTCGGGAAGAAGCAGATATATTGCTTATCTCATCTCATTAGGTCTCTATTCCTTTAAAGGAATCCGTGTCGGACTTGACTGCGCCAACGGAAGCTCCTGGAATATAGCAAAATCTGTGTTCGACGCTTTAGGTGCAGAAACTTACGTTATTAACGCAGATCCCGACGGAACAAATATAAATAAAAACGCTGGCTCAACCCACATTGAAGGTCTGCAGAAGCTCGTAAAAGAAAAAAATCTCGACGTAGGCTTCGCTTTCGACGGTGATGCAGACAGATGCTTATGTGTAGATGAAAAAGGAAACGTAGCAGACGGAGATGCTATCCTATACATTTTCGGCAAATATATGAAGGAAAAGGGATTCTTTTCAAACACCACCGTTGTTACTACAGTTATGTCAAATTTCGGACTTTATAAAGCCTTTGAAAATCTCGGAATTACTTATGCAAAAACTGATGTCGGCGACAGATTAGTATATGAATATATGTCAAAAAACGGATGCAAGCTCGGAGGTGAGCAGTCCGGTCATATTATCTTCTCTAAATATGCCACTACGGGTGACGGCATACTGACTAGCCTTAAAATGATGGAGGTTATGATAGCCGAGAAGAAAAAATTCAGTGAGCTTACGGACGGCTTCATCCCCTATCCTCAGCTTCTCGTAAATGTCCGTGTAAAAGACAAAAAAGCTGTAATTAATGATACTGATGTTATTACAGCAATAGAAAAGGCATCTGAAAATCTCGGAAATGAAGGCAGAGTTCTTGTCAGAGAGTCAGGAACCGAGCCTGTAATACGTGTTATGGCAGAAGCAGAAAACAAAGTACTTTGTGAAAACAGTGTCAATTTAATTGTCAACACAATTATCAGTAAGGGTTATGAAATAAAGGAGTGTTAAAATGGTAAAGCTCGGAAATGACTGGGACGAAATTTTAAAGGATGAATGGGAAAAGCCTTACTACAGGCAGCTGAGACAGTTTCTGAAAAAAGAATATTCAACCTATGAAATTTATCCGGATATGCACGACATCTTCAACGCGCTGAAATACACTTCATTTGCCGACTGTAAAGCCGTGATAATAGGACAGGATCCGTATCATGAACCCGGTCAGGCTCACGGTCTGTGTTTTTCAGTTAAGCCCGGTGTTCCTCTACCACCGTCCCTGAAAAATATATATAAGGAAATGGAAAGTGACCTCGGAATCCCACCGGCTAAAAACGGATATCTCGAAAAATGGGCAAAAAACGGTGTTCTTATGCTTAACAATGTGCTTACCGTAAGAAGAGCGAATGCAAACAGCCACAAGGATAAGGGGTGGGAACAGTTTACGGATTCCGTAATAGAAAAGCTTAACGAAAAGGAAACACCGGTTGTATTCATTCTCTGGGGTGCCAACGCAAGAAAAAAATGCGAGAAAATCACTAATCCGATACATAAGAAGTTGATTTCGGTTCATCCGAGTCCCCTCTCTGCATACGGTGGATTCTTCGGCTGTAAGCATTTTTCCAAATGTAATGAGCTTCTCGTACAGGCCGGTCTTGATCCCATCGACTGGACTGTGGAATAAAAATAAAATAATGATATAAAATCCTTCTTTGAAGATAATACTATAAGTATTCAAAGGAGGATTTTTATTATGAAAAAATTAATCGCTATTTTAACAGCGGCAGTTATTCTCTTTTCTTTTGCCGCCTGCGGAGGGAACAATACTCCAGAAACCACAACAAACACGCCCACATCTGCCCCGTCTACTACACAAGAAAATGAAACAACTGAAAACCGGGATGAAAAATATGACTACGATGCTATCAACGATAATATGACTTCACAGGACGGAAAATATGAAATAGCCTTCGTAACCGATGTGGGACAGCTAAAGGATAAGTCATTCAACCAGGGTACCTGGGAAGGCTTGAAACGATACGCCTATGAAAACGGAAAATCCTACAAATATTATCAGCCTGCAGGCGGTGACAGTGCAACAGATGAAGACAGATACGATGCTATGAAGGCTGCATCCGACGCGGGCGCCGAAGTTGTAGTATGTGCAGGCTTTTTACAGGGTACGGCACTTCAGAAGGCAGCCCGTGAAATGAAGGATACAAAATTCGTATTTATCGACGGTTGGGTTCTGAAGGATGAAAACGGTGACGCTCTCAAAAATGTAGCAGCCATTGATTACAACGAAGAGCAGTCAGGTTACCTTGCCGGATATGCAGCTGTCAAAGAAGGCTACACTAAATTAGGCTTCAGCGGAGGAGGCGGAGGCACCAATGCAGCCTGTTGCAGATTCGGTTACGGATATGTTCAGGGTGCCCAGGATGCAGCAGAAGAGAAAAATATAACAGTAGATATGAATTTCAGCTGGGAATACGGTTCATCCTTCGGGGCATCAGCTGAGCTTCAGACTATGATTAACGGATGGTACTCAAAAGGCACTCAGGTTGTCTTTGTGTGCGGCGGCGCAATGTGTCAGTCAGTTTTTGCTGCCGCATCAGCCAACGAGGGAGCTGTAATCGGTGTCGATATAGACCAATCCGAGGAATCAGATACCGTGATAACATCAGCGACAAAGGGTATACGTGAATCTGTAGAGCTTGTTCTTGAAAAGGTATATTCTGACTCCTGGAATGAAATAGGCGGTATTCAGACCACTCTCGGAGCGAAAGATGATGCTGTTTCTCTGCCAACAGACAGTTGGAAAATGGAAAACTTCACTTTAGAAGAATATGAAGAGCTTTTCTCAAAGATTAAAGACGGATCGGTAAAGGTAGACCGTGATTACGAAAAAGGTCTTAAAAACGAAACCTTTCCTAATGTAAACCTTAATATAATATAAAGTGCAAGTCCTCTTCGCTTTCTTGTGAACGGAGAGGACTTAATTATTATTTTGTCTCACCTTCTTTTACCGTCACATAGAAATATAACAATGCTGAAAATCTTTCTGTTGTAATTGTATCTTAAGTGTTAGCTAACATCTTTATTTTAATGAAAAAATATTAAACTCTATTGAAACGCCGACCGATAAATGATATACTTAAATAAATTATAAAAACGAAAAAATATGAAGTGAGGTTTTATTATGAAAAACATCAGAAAAATTATCTCTCTTTTTCTGACACTTATTATCACACTCTCCGCATTGTGTATACCTTCAGAAGCAATCTCTTTTAATGAGGGCAAGGAAGCCTTAAGAAAGCAGTTCGTATACGGATGCGGTCCTAAGACAGGGCTATATTCTATCGATTACAGATACTATTCACCTGTAAAGAATAATACTGCAGAAAAATATCCCTTGATAGTCTGGGTACACGGACACACCCACGGTCAGTACGAAGGCTTACAGATAGAATCAAACGATATAGCAAACTGGACAAGTGATGAATTTCAGTCGCGCTCTGAAAAAGGTTTTTACATTATGGCAGTAAGAGCACCTGAAAACATCGGCATAAGCTGGGGTGAAGATATGGTCTCTCCTCTGAAGGCTGCTATCGACGATTTCATCAGCAAAAATAAAGCCACCGTCGACACATCTAAAATCTATATCGGCGGATTCTCTTTGGGCGGAATGATGAGCTTTAAAATGGCAATAAATTATCCGGATATGTTTGCTGCAATATTCCCTATCTGTCCGTATATAACAATATCTGACGATGATGCTGAAAAGTTTTCTGAAGTGCCCGTATGGCTCATCGCAGGTAAAAAAGACCCGCTCGTAAACTACAATAACAGAATACTCAAAGACTGGAGCGCTGTAATTTCTACAACAAACGTTCCCGAAAAATGCAGATTTTCAACTGCAGAAAAGGTATGTATGCCTGACGGTTCACCCGCTCCTACAGAGCACTATTTATGGGAAGCTGTCACTTATGATATGTTTTCGGTTAAAAACGGACAATATCCTCATATGTCAACCGTAGACGGTAACGGAAATGAAGTCACACTTACATATCCTGACGGTATGATTTCATGGCTTATGAGTCATACATCAGAATATAATCCCGACAATGATAACAGTGAATCTGTTAATGCCTTTAATATCTTCAAGATAATAATAGCACCGTTTATGTCCATCTATATTTTCCTGAGAAATCTATTAAGACCCTTATTCGGTTAAGCGCATAATACTGCTGCACATATGAAAGCACCCACTTTAATAGTGAGTGCTTTTTCATTAAATTGTACGAGCGACTTTGACCGCTGCGCCACCATCCCCTCGCTTCATCATCCGCAGGGTGCGCTTCGGTGATGATGCCCGGTCCCTCACGTTCGAGACCAATCGGCAGCAAAAAAGTACTCACCGTTAAGTGAGTACTTTTCTTTAAATGGTGCGAGTGTTCATTAGGGATTTAATTTTAATCAAAAAACTTAACCTTGAGTAATTAAATATGAAAAACTTGATGTTGAACCATCTGATGCAGGTAAATTAACTGTAAGTATGAAATCATCCGTTAAACTATCTGCTTCAACGGGAATATCAATATATGAACGATAAGTTTCAGAAGATTCGGGCTCCAAAACAAAGTGCCAACTATAGACAGGAGGATTCGCATTGTTGCCCGTAGGCTTCCATTCATCATTTGTGCTAAAATATTGAGCACCGTCAACTTGTTTATCTGATTTAACATCTTTATATTCTGCTTCTACAAGAGGGAGCACGCCGTTATAATTTGTTCTGTCGACATTTTTTATTGTATATGTGAATGCTGCATATGTATGACCTTTAGCACAAACGAAAGGATTGTCATTATCGGTTTTCGGATTATATTCTTTTGGCGAACAATAATCGTTATCAATAATGTTATTTAATGCAATTGCTAATGTAGCTTTATCCAATGTAAATTCAAGAATATCTGATGAAACAGTATCACCTAATTTGTAATAGGTTGTATTATCGCCTGACTTTACGCAAGCAGCAAAAGAGAAACACAAAACAGCGGCTAAAACTAATGCAATAATTCTTTTCATTATCATCATCCTTTTAATTTATTTACGGACTTTTATGAACACCCACAAAACAGTTCACTTTTTTATCTCCGCAAAATAAAAAAGTGCGTCAACCGAAGTTAACGCACCGAAAACGCAAACTCCGATTGTCGCCAAACAAAACCAGATAAATGGGAATGACAAATCATCGCACACCATCTGTGGAATTTGCAGTTTTGCAAAATTCAAAAAAGTGTACGAATAGATATGGTATCCCTATAAAAAGAAAATACCATTCCCGTTACATTTATTTGGTTTTGTTTGGCATATTTAGTATATCATAATTATTTAGCTTGTTGCAATAGTTTAACAAAAAATAAAAAATAGAGTATTCACAGTTCAAAAGCTTTGTGAATACTCTTATGATATAAATCTAAATGAAGCGAGAAACATACAAGTCTTAGCAAGGATTGAATTTGTGCATACAAATTCCACTTGTTAGGAACAGCCCTAAAACCCGTATGACTATAAACAAATGTCGCACTCCGAAAGGAATGCGACGATACATAAAAACTAATAAATTAAATACAAAACTCTATTTTAAGCAAAAAAAATTGAGTATTCACAGGTCAAATCCCTTATGAATACTCAATATGGTCGGAGTGACGGGACTTGAACCCATGGCCTCTTGGTCCCGAACCGTCGACGCGATGTGTTGCTGTCGCAACACTAAACCCCAAACTTCGCCACGCTTGAACGCACTTGGATTATAAAATTTTAATTTTGTGACTTACAAGGATTTATGATAATTTTCAGAGCATCTTTTGAAGGTATTATAACCGATATATCTTCAATACTTCCAATATTCAACTTATAATAATCATCTTTTGTTTCAGGGGGTTCAATTAGCAATCGGAATTCTTGTTGATAAGAATACCTCATCCTTTTGTAAAAGGCAATATTACTCATACCATTTGTTTGTAATGATTGCCAAACATCAAAGTTATCCTTTGTTTCATCATAATATGTAACTTTTCCAAAATAGCCCTTAATTTTATGTTCTTCCAACGCAAAATAAACTCTTTTCAAAAATTCTTCTCTATTTGTTATAACAAGAGCGGTATCACCAAATGATAATAATTTTTCTTTCTGCTCATCTGTAAACTCGAATTTATCTGTTTTTAAATCAGGACTTAACATACAAAAAACAAAACTATTGCTGAAACTTGTATTAAGAAGCGCATCATACATAGTTTCATTTATACCAAGTTCAGGAATAATTATAGTTGCTTCGTTAGTGTGTATCATACCTTCATACAAATCTCCAACCGTACAATCACCGCTTCGCTCTTCTTCCTTTCTGTAATATTCCAAAGATTTCATATATACTATTCCACTTTGAAAACTCTTAATGCGCTCTTCATTTTGAAATTTAATTAGCGGTAATCCTCGTGATATTATTTCTTTATTACTCATATTACTATCCCCTTACTATTCCGTCATGCTAACTAGTTTGTAAAAACTCGTTCTTTTTGTTTCTGTCATTTCCATTGCGGTCTTTGCTGTTATCTCTCCTGCTTTCCAAGAGGAATAAACCTCAGACCAATTTTCAGGAAATGTCAATGCAGGTCTTCCTAACTTTTTGCCTTTTTGCTTTGCGGCTTCAATGCCCTCAGCCTGACGCTTTTTAATTGTTTCGCGTTCCTGCTCGGCTATCGTTCCCAAAACCTCAATAAGAATGTTGTTTACCATTTCAAAGACCCATTCCTGACCCTCAGGTAAGTTCATCATAGTTGTTGGTAAATCAATAACTTTGAGCCTTATGCCATTATCCTTAAAATATTGAAGTTCGTTTTTTATATCGGCTTTGTTTCGGCTTAGTCTGTCGAGTGATTTAATAACAAGTGTATCACCGCGACGAAGCATTGCATTTTTTAAAGCCTGATAACCTGAACGGTCTAAGTTCTTGCCGCTTTCCTTATCTGTTATTATATCCCTCTCGGTCGCTCCAAGAGACTTAAAAGCAGATATTTGGCGGTCAAGGTTTTGGTCTTTGCTTGATACTCGTGCGTAGAAGTATGTGCGGCTATCCATGCGTCGCGCCCCTTTCTTTATCTTTTGTTCGTATTATATCATAAGTGTTCGTAAACGTCAATACGTTTGCGAATATGTTTGTAAATTATTTTACATATTTAACGAACAAAGAAAACACGGTGAATTTGCGTGTTTATAAAGGTGTACCTTTGCGAACACATAACAAAAGCGGGAATTGCTCCCGCTATGTGTATTATAAACCAAGTAACTGCTTTTTCTTTGCTTCAAATTCTTCTTGTGTGATAACGCCCATATCGAGAAGAGATTTATATTCTTTTAATGCTTCGGCTGTATTTTTTTCATCTTTTGCAGGTGCACGCACAGACACTTCTGAATTTATTGAGGATTCAACATTAGTATTAGCAACGCAAAGTTTATTGATGTTGTCTTGCATTAAAATACAAGCAACAACAGGAATGAATATACCTAAAAGAAGATACATAGTTGTGTTGTCTGTTTTATTGCCCGCAACAGCATTGAGCTTGTCAATTTTTTCTGCGTGTTTATAGAACCAATAAATCATATAGAATGGCACAAACATACAAAGGAGTAATTTTTTTGTCGGGTCATATTTTTCAGAATTTGGTGCTTTGTTTAATGCCTTGGTAGTTTTATAAATCCAAATAAGCATCCATATTCCAAAAGTAAACAATGATAAAAGAATATGTTTGACTAATTCGCAATATGATTCGTTATAATCCAAACAGCAATTATTATCTTTATTAAAATCATATTCATTAGTTTGATGTTTTTCAATATTTTTCACATCTTCTAACGGATTTACACACCAATTTGCAAGAAAATAAAAAGTTAAAGCTTCAGTTAAAAATATAATTTGAGGCATACCAAAATAAAAATCTGTTATAATTTCCCATAAGGCCAAAACTAAAAATAAAACCGCAGGTATAAAGTATAATTTTTTAGTAAAATCTTTACACTTGCTTAATTGGGGGATTACTTCTGCTGCAATTATAAATTCAAGAAGAACACCAGCAAAAAGCATTATAGCTAAAAATAAATTACTACAACGGTTAATCCAAAAAATAACATGAAGCATTAACGATGCTGTTGCCAACAAAAATACTTTATTTATTTCTTTCTTAAATAAAAAGATGCATACAACAATATTCGAAATGATAGGTAAAAGAATATAAATAAAACCAACAGAATAGAAAAAAGGAGCAATAATAAATACTAATGACGACAAAATCAAAAATATTGTCGCAATGGGAAATTTCACTCTTTTATTTTCCAATTTTTTCATCCTTTCTGCGATAAATTTTGTACCGCTATTCTTATACTCTGCGGTACACCAATCATTTGTACATACTTTGAAACTGTTGAACCGCTACGCCCTATTTGTCTGCCAACCTCGGCATAGTTACCGTATTTAGCATAAAGACGGTGCATCTCAACAATTTCTTCGGGTGTTACTCGTTTAGCCATAATTTTATTTCTTCACGGAGTCGCTAACAGGAGTAACAGGAACTTCAATAACTTCTTTTTTAGTTCTTTTTACTTTTGCATTGCTCTGTGTGAGTAAACGATTATCTGTATCGCTCATTGCAGTTTCGTAGGCTTTTTTAATTCTGTCAAGGCCGCTAACAGGTGTAGCACCGTATTTAGCTAATCTTTCATTGTCTGCCTTGATTTTTACAAAGAAATTGTCAGGAATGATAATAATGTCTCTTTCCAAGTCGATTGTTACGCGCATAATATACGCCTCCTTAAAAATAAAAAATGTATAAAACTTGTCAATTTTTGGCAAATTTTATACAAACAATTATATATATATATATATATATTGTCAAGTGTTTAAGAAAAATTATTTTAAATTGTTGAATTATCATAAATTAGTCTGAATTTCATCAAACTTTATCAATTTACATGCGAATTTGCTTGATTTTGTAAAAATTCACTTTATTTCAATGAATTTCGTTTAATTTCGGTAAATTTTATTAAATTTAAAAGAAACGATGACGGTCAAAAAAAATCGCTCTTGCCCGCGGAGCGACCCACATTTATTGACTATGCTCAATGCAATTTTTATTTCTCCCGTATTACCACCCGCCCTCATATAGGAGAATTATACACTAACCGTCAGGCGGTCTTCTTTTGATTTTTTATAAAAATTTTAGTATAATATATATGTAAGTTAAAGATAAAAACTTATATAAAAAATATATGTGAAAGGAGAGAACCCACATGAATAAAGGTGTGTTTGAGCGTTGGCTTGAAGCTATGACAAAGTCTACCGATATTGCTTTATAGTATCAATTCCAAAAGGAAATGATGAAACAGAATTTATTAAGCGACCGTGAAATAGATGTTATTGTTGACAAAGTTATTCAGCGTTTACATATAACAGCAGATATTTCTGAAGTTATTGCGGCCATTGATGACCTCGATGACAAAATTAAAAATCTCGGAAATAACTAATATATTAGAGAAAAAGGAGAAAAAAAGATATGCCAAAAGTAACATATCCAAATTAGAGAAACATAAAAATCAACCGTGAACGCGCGACGGTTGATTTCCTCGGCATCAAAAATGAAAATTGGTAGGCGGCAAGTCGCGACCTCGGAGCAACTGCTCTGAGGCTGTACCTCTACCTTGCCTCAAATGCCAACGGCTATACCATTGCCTTATCACCTGCGGCTGTTCGCAGGGATATAGGTATGGCAAGGTCAACCTATCACGATTAGTTTCATATACTTGTTGATAAAGGTTATTTAGTTCCTGCGGCGGGCAATACCTTTGAATTCTTCGAAAAGCCTCAACCGCGTTCCGTGAACAACCCCAAAAATGAAGTGTTGACAGACGGATTGAATTTTGAAACAAGCACGGCTGCCGATGAGGGCATACCGCAAAACGGTCAAGATGTAATGAGAGAGAATATAGAAATAAATAATACAACTGATATAACAAATAATGAGATAAATATTGGTCAGGCTGAGTCATGCTATCGACCAAAAGTAACGGAAATAAAAATACCCTCGCCCTCAGCATAGGGCAATAAAAGACCAACATACATACCACCTAAAAAGGGTGAATTTGTATTTTAAATAGATTAAGCGGGAGATATTCGTCTCCCGCTGATTTTTTTGCCCTCATGAGGGCATTTATTTTTTATAGACAACTTTCACAACATAATAAATAAAACGCCTCTGCCGCCGTTATACGATGCGTGATACATCGTCAAGACCGTTTCGGCATTTTTATTCTTTCACTATTGGTACTTAATTTGGCAAGCGGTGAAAAACTGTCAAAATCTTTTGTTATCTCCGTGTCAAAGATAGCACAATAATGCTTTGTCATATCAAGTGTCGAGTGTCCCAATAATTTTTGAAGCATGAGGGCATTGCCGCCACAATCAACTAAATATTTCTTTGCGAATGTGTGACGGAATAAATGTGTACTTGTCTTTGTCACGCCGCGGCTACGGTTATAATTTACAATACTGCAACGAAAACCGCTTTCCGTCATTTGCTCACCGCTTTCACTCGGAAACAGATAATCATCTTGTCTGCCGCCTCGGATTTTCATGTATTCCATAAGAACGGCTGACATCTGAGAGCATAAAGGAATAGCAAGTGCTTTTCTGTTTTTCGTGTGCCGTGCATAAATTACATTGTTTTCCATATCCACATCACGGTTTTGTATATTTCGGATTGTCGCGGCGCGGCTACCGCTGTTTATGAGGAAATTTACAACTACCCAAGTTCGGTATTCGGCAAAGGTACATTTCTTCATGTTTGGCTTTTGGAGCAATATTTTCAGTTCTTCATCGGTATAGGTTTCTTTTATCGTTTCTTCACCTTTGTACTTTTTCATATTCAGGCTTGTTATGCCCTCAGCATTACACCAAGATAAAAATGCTTTCAGAGTGATTGTATAACTCTTTATTGAGTTAGGTGCAAGTCCTTTGTCCTGCATTGACACTATCATCTTTTTTAAGTCCGTGGCGGTCATTTCTGCTATCTCTTGGTTAATGTCAAGATGTTTTGAAATAGCATGAAAATGTTGCTTGTATGTTTCGATCGTTCTTGGTTTTACGCCGTCAGCGCGCTTGGTTAGTAAAAATAACTCAAAGACCTCAGCGGCTGTTTCCTTAGATTTCATGCGGATTGTAGGCTTTTTTCTCATGATTTTCTTTCCCTCTTGGTTCGTTAGATTTTTACTAAAAAACCAAGCGCGAACAAGACATATAAAAAAATGCCTGAAACCTTGTAGTTTCAAGCATTTTAGGGAAAATGGTCGGAGTGACGGGACTTGAACCCATGGCCTCTTGGTCCCGAACCAAGCGCGATACCAAACTTCGCCACACCCCGAAGTGCTTTGTGTATTATACACGAAAGGAAAAGAAAAATCAACTGTTTTGAAAAAATATTTTATCTCTGAAAAATAAAATCGGTTCTGCAAGCACACCGGTAAGCAGAACCGATAATTTTTTTACTAAACGCAAACCGTTTCTTGAGTATTTACGCAGGAAGCTTTTTTCTCTCTTCTCCTGTAAAAACACCACAGTACTACTGCCGCAGGAACAGATCCTACTATTGCACACAGCATATCAACATTCGTGTCAAATACTCTCCACTGATCAGGATTCTGTACACCGTAACCGAAAATATTAAAAAAGAACGGGTCACGGTCAGGTGTTACATTGTAAGCCTGATTATTTGAATTAACTATGTAATAATCTGAAAAGAACTCGAAAACCTCCCACACAACCATAGCTATAAAAGAGAAGCCTGAACTTGCATAAGTTCTGAACAATGGTGAAATTCTGTCTTTTTCTCCAAGAAACATTCCCACTACGCCGTCACCGATAAAAACAACGAATGCACCCGCCATAATATGAAGAACCTTATCCCAACTCGTAACCTTGAAATTCCACTCGAGTCCCTGAGCAAGAAAGGAACCGAAAAATATCATTATGTTAAGCCAGGACTGACTGTGAAATGTAAGCTTCTTAAAAAGTCTTTTCGGGAAAAGAAGAAGTCGTACAAGAGGCACAGTAAATGTGGCAAGCAGATTAAGAGAAAGTAAAACTACGTTATTATTAGTCGGATCTTTTATTATCAGTCTGACAAGAACAAATATCTGTAAAGCACGCAGTAACCACCACAGTGAATATTCAAAAATAGATAATTCTCTTTTCAAATCACTTATTTCACTTCTGATAAACCTCAGTATCATTATATTCCTCCTCTTAATATTTCTTAATGATTATAACATAAAATATTTTTAAATCAATACATTATTAAACTTATAATTTATATGTAATAAACTGTACGATAATTCGTTAAATTATCAGAATAATTTTAATTAAATTTTAAAAAGACGGATAAACAGCTGAAAACTATACATCCGTCTTAAAAATATTCTGTGATTTTACCGCCTTTGCAGTTTTTATCAGTTCACTGTACTCCTGAAGTGCATCCTCCCATTCAGAAAAATCACTGTCCCCTCTCTTATCCGTAAAGCCATACTTTTCGGTCAGATACCGAGAAACGAACCGTGTAACCTTGATCGCTCCGTTTATATTCATATGCTTAGCATTATAAAAATCTTCAGATGTATCAAGACCGATCTCTTGCACATATCTTCTCAGATCGAGCACATCAAAGCCTCTTGACTGCAGAATTGAAACAGATGTGTTCTGTTTTCCGGCTCTTCCGCTTACACTGTCACCCTGAGGCATAATTATGAAAAGTACCTTTACATTTTCTCTTTTACAGTAATTCATAATGTCCTCAAGACCCTTGTAGTCTGTATCCGAAAGCGGCTCAAAGGAGTCAAAATCCTGCTGTATGGCACTGATATCCTTCCTTTTATTCATAAAAGATGAATAATAGCTTGCAGACTTGTATTTATCCTCCAAAGGCAGAAAATCTTTTTTTGAAACGCTGTTCCATCTTTCGTGATATTTGAATAAGGGACAGAAAACCTCAAATTTTTCTTTCATCGAAAAATCAGCCATAGAAGAAAGATAAGCTGTCATTCTGAGTTTATTAGCAGTGAGAGGATAAGATTCGAGAAAATTGGGTAAATACTTATCAAATGAAACAAGGTAGTGGGTTATATTGATAATATAAACTGCATCGGGCTGTTTTTTTCTCATATCATCTATCATATATTTAGAAGCAAACAGTGGCTGCGCAGCACTCGACATAGAATAAACGGTTATACCGTATTCTTTGAAGGCTACAGGTGAAACCCAGGAAGCATACGTAGTACTCGGGCCGAGAATTACTGCATCAAGAGAATTCTCTGACTGCATAAACGCCGTATCAAGTCTCGCCTGATCAGCGGAATCGGGATCACACACGATAACATTCTGTACAGTAAAAAAGACCGACACAAAAATAAAAATAAAAGTAGCTATTTTGAATAAGGATCTGATAATCTTCATTTCATAAACTCCGCATAAATTTTCTGAACCTGTGTATTCTAAGCTCGCAATGTGAAAATTAAATAAAAATACGGTGCAATTCTTTTTACTGAATCGCACCGCACATTTTTATTTATACAGGTACAGTAAAGCTGAAAACGTTTTTACCGTCCTTACTTTCGAGATTTACAGACCCTTTATGGAGCACGGCAATCTGTCTCACTATAGCTAAGCCTATACCGTGACTGTTATTTCGCTGTCTCGATTTATCATTTTTATAAAACAAATCCCATATATTTTCTTTTTCATCATCTGAAATCGGTTTACCTTTGTTCGCCACCGAAAAAATATAGTATTCTCCCGCTTTTTTACCTATGATTTCAATTGTATTATCTCTGTCACCGTATTTGACAGCATTTTTAACAAAATTCATTATTGCTCTCATAACAAGGACATAATTACAGGTTATCTCTGCATCCTCAAAATCGACCTTAAAGCTTTCTTCCCTGAACTCCGCACTCAGCTTATCTTCAATTCCCTTTCGTATAGAGGAAGCGGATACCTTTTCCATATCACAGATGTAACCCTGACTCTCAAGACGTGACATTTCGAGCATCTCTTCAACAAGATTATCTATTACATCACATTCCTCAGAAGCTATATTACAGTAATTTTCCAGCATTCTGTTTCCCGAAGAAAGAGCCTGTACATTTTCAATGTAGCCCTTCACGGTAGTTACAGGTGTTTTCAGCTCGTGAGAAATATCTCTCACTAATCTCTTCTGCCTTTCAATATCCTCTTTAAGACCCGCTATGCTTGCTTCAAGTTCATCGGACAGTCTGTCGATAGACCGGGCAAGAGTACCTATTTCGTCATCAAGTGTAAGATTTATTTTCTCACTGAAATCAAGTTCAGACATTTTCTGCGTGATACTGCTCATCTTTTTTATGTTGTCTGTTAATCTTTTAGTAAAAATACTCCATACGACCGTTCCGGCAACTGCGGTTGTCATACCCATTATAAGAAGAAAGAATGAAACTATTTTAATATCCTGCTCTATACCCTTTACGGCTTTATTCATAATTACATATTTACCGTCAGGGGTTTTACGTATATACAGAAGTTTCTTTACATTATCGGTGTCAGCACGCTTATTTCTGAAATAATAATCATCGCCCGCATTACGGTTTTCATAAAGCTCAATCCATCTTATAAATTTTTTTCGGTTTGCAGCATTTGTTTTTACTTTCGTATACGAACAGATAACATCTGCATCTTTACTTACGACATGCGTAGTGATTCCGTAGGATACATTCAGCGTCTCGAGTACAGTACGCGTTTTATTCAGAGAAACTGTCAGAGCCGTTTCTACAGCAGGATAATATTCTTCCATAGTATTTTTCGAATTGCCTATAAAAACGGGCATAAGCAGAACATTCGAAAAAAGCGTGAGGGTTATCATTGACAGAAGAATCACCACGAGAAAGGATGAAATCAATTTCATCCGGAAGCTTTTCATCATTTTCTTACTTCCCCCTCAAAGCTGTAGCCTGTTCCACGCACAGTTCTTATTTTTTCACCATAACAGCCGAGTGACTGTCTTAACATTTTAATATGAGTATCAATAGTACGATCGTTTCCGTCATATTCAAATCCCCACACCTTTTCGAGAATTTTATCTCTGTTAAGTACCGCAGGACTGTTCTTCATAAGAAGGAGAAGAAGCTGGTACTCCTTTGGAGTAATCTTTGTCTCTTCATTATCAAGATAAACCTTCATTTCCTTCTGTGACACCCTTATTCCTTCACTGAAAAGATCGCAGGTTCCTTCATCAAAAGAATAACCGATAAGTCTTTTCGCTCTTTCTACGAGAGCAGCTCTTTTGAAAGGCTTTACCACATAATCATCGGCACCGCTACGAATTCCCTTAGCTTCGCTGTATTCGTCTGTTATTGCCGTAAGCATTATTACCTTGGTATCGAAATGTTTCTTTACGTAATCGAGAACCTCCCATCCGTCAATTTCAGGAAGCATTACATCAAGTATCATCAGAGAAATATCGCTTATATTCTCCAGCATACATATAGCCTCTTCGCCGTCGAAAGCTGAAACAACCTCATATCCCTCAATAGTAAAAATATCTCTGAGAAGATCATTGATTCTTTTATCATCATCTACTACGAGAATTTTTTCATTCATTCAATTCACCACCGTAAAGCACATTATTTTCCGTTTATCATATTATCTTTTCAATGTGTATTTAACGTGAAAAGCCCCCGTCAGACGGAGGCTATTTGTTTTATTCTGCGTTCTCACCCATATACAGCATAGAGTAATTATAAATTTTATCCTTTTTTAATGTCTGCTTTGAAATTATACGAAATCCCAGCTTTTCATAAACCGGTATATTATCGGGGTTCTGTGTTTCGAGTCCGAGGTTATATCCGATAGGAATAAGCTCATTTATACCCTGTCTGATGAGTTTACCTGCTATACCCATACCCTGAAACTCTTTACCTACAAAAACAGGCTCAATAAGCAAAGTGTTATCGGGAAACACAGATAAATCTCTTCTTGCATAAATAAAAAGGGTGCGTAAAGCGGAATACCAATAGATAACAAGAAAAATCCAATGCGGAGATTTAAGAAAATCAAGTGCAGTGTAATCGTTTTTCGCATCTCTCCAGATACACATTCCGCGCTGCTCTTCATCAATACATATATAATCTGCTCCGTTTGACGCTACGAAGCGTTCAGTCATCAGATGATATAGAAAACGCTTTCTTATTTTCACAACCTTTGTACAGTGTTTATGTACAGGATCATCCGCAAAGGCCTCAGATGCCATAAGCGACATCTTTTTTATAGTCTTACTGTCAAGCTTTTTCTTTTCCATTATTACTCTCCGTAATTGTTTTTTATAATATTAACACATTATACTGCTTTTTACAATAGAAAAGCCACGGCAAAACCGTGACTTTATCATTAAATTTCTGTAAGCGCCGACTCCATAGCAGAAAGCCCCTTATCTATTTCTTCATATGTAATAGTAAGCGGCGGAAGAAGTCTTACTTTAGATTTAGCTGTGAGAAGAAGTGTTCCCCTTCCGATAGCTTTTTTTACTACATCTGCACTACTGATACCATCACTGAGACGAACACCCATCATAAGACCCAGACCGTCGATTCCTTCTACATGAGGCATCTGCATTATCTTTTTACGCATATACGCCCCTTTTTCCCTGACCTGTGCAAGAAAGGCATCATCAAGCTGTGAAAGAATATACGCTGCACCTGCAGTTGCGACGGGGTTTCCGCCAAATGTAGTAGCATGGTCACCGGGACCGAAAACACTTTCGGTTTTTTCACCGAAAATCACACATCCGAGTGGCAGTCCTCCGCCTATACCTTTAGCAGTTGTTACTATGTCGGGAGTTATTCCGTAATGCTGAAAAGCGAAAAGCTCACCCGTTCTTCCTACACCTGTCTGTACTTCATCGACGATAAATACAAGATCATATTCCTTACAGATGGCTTCAACCTCTTTGACATACTCCATATCAAGAGGCACAACACCGCCTTCACCCTGAATAAGCTCTACCATAACAGCACACACGGTGCCGTCAAGAGCTTCTCTGAGAGCATTGATATCATTGGCAGATACGAATTCAAAGCCTTCAGTAAAAGGAAAGAAATACTTATGAAAAACATCCTGTCCTGTAGCGGCAAGTGTAGTTACAGTTCTCCCGTGAAAAGAATTTACGAGAGTTATTACCTTACTTCTGCCCGTTCCGTATTTTTCGAAGCTGTATTTTCGCGCGCACTTTATGGCACCCTCGTTGCTTTCTGCACCGCTGTTAGAAAAGAACACTTTTTTCATTCCTGTTTTTACACAGAGAAGCTTCGCAGCATCTGTACACGGCTTAGTATAATATAGGTTAGAAATATGTTGCAAGGTGTGAAGCTGTTCAGTAACTGCCTTTATCCAGCCTTCATCGCAGAATCCGAGAGAATTTACACCTATACCACTCGAAAAATCCACATATTCCTTACCGTCGAAATCATAGCAGGTAGCGTTTTTACCTTTTTCGATGGCCACAGGAAATCTGCCGTAGGTTCCCGCAACATAAGTCTCGTCAACACCTTTAATCAGATCAAAATTACTCATCTGTTTCACTCCCCTGCATAAGTGTGCCTATACCCTCTTTAGAGAACATTTCAATAATTATCGAATGAGGTATTCTTCCGTCAATCATTACTGCTTTTTTTACTCCGGAGCGTATCGCTTTTTCACAGCTCTTTATCTTAGGAATCATACCACCGTAAATCACACCGCTTTCTATGAGACTATCTATTTCATCGATATGAATTTCGGGTATAAGAGAGTTTTTATCGTTTACATCGTGCATCAAACCGGGTATATCGGAAAGTGTGATAATATTTTCCGCACCTAAGGCTGCCGCAATTTCAGCAGCTGCAGTATCTGCGTTAATGTTATAAACCTGTCCGTTTTCATCTATACCCACTGTAGCGATAACAGGAATGTAATCTTCTTCCATAACCTTGATAATAGGTTTAGGATCCACAGAAATAATCTCTCCCACATAACCGTAATCGAAATTATCATCCTGTAATTTTTCTGTCTTTATCATACCTCCGTCGATTCCGCACAGACCGATTGCCTTGCCTCCACAGACACCGATAAGAGATACTAAATCTTTATTAGTTTTTCCGGCAAGAACCATCTGTACAACCTCGGCTGTATCCGAATCAGTGTAACGCAGACCTCCGACAAATTTTGATTCAATTCCAAGCTTAGAGAGCATGCCGCTGATTTCGGGACCGCCTCCGTGCACAAGTACAATCTTGACTCCGACAAGAGAAAGAAGGATAATGTCACTCATAACAGCCTTTTTAAGCTCCGGGTTAATCATAGCATTACCGCCGTATTTTACTACAACGGTTTTTGCGTAATATTTCTGAATATAAGGAAGAGCGTCAGTGAGAATTTTTGCCCTTGTTGCATCGTTGATTTCCATTATAATATCACCTCAGGTACGGTAGTCACCGTTAATTTTTACATAATCATAAGTCAAATCACAGCCCCACGCCGTAGCGGAAAAATCACCCTGATTCATCTCTATATCGAGTATTATTTCATCCTCTAAAAGTATCTCTTTCGCCTTTTCCTCGGAAAACTCTATTCCGTATCCGTTTTCACAGACCTTTACCTTCCCTTTGCAGGAAGAAAGATAAACATCTATCTTGTCTACGGAAAAATCTCCCTCTGTATAACCTATAGCGCATAAAATTCTGCCCCAGTTGGCATCAGCGCCGAACATAGCTGTTTTTACCAGAGAAGAACATATAATACTCTTTGCAATATCCTTCGCTGTTTTTTCATCAGTACATGATGTAACATTACATTCTAAAAGCCTCTGTGCACCTTCACCGTCGCCTGCAATAAGACGTGAGAGTTTAATCGAAACTGCAGAAAGAGCTTCTTTAAAAGCATAATATGCTTCATCTTCACTGTCAATAAGAGCATTTTCAGCCTTACCGTTAGCCATAATACAGACCATATCGTTAGTGGATGTATCACCGTCGACAGAAATCATATTAAAAGTATCCTTCACAGTGTCAGAAAGAGCCTTCTGAAGCATAGGGGAAGAAATAGCACAGTCAGTGGTCATAAAGCATAGCATTGTAGCCATATTCGGATGAATCATTCCCGAACCTTTACAGCAAGCACCTAAAGTTACTGTCTTGTCCCCAAGAGTAAAGGTTACAGCGCATTCCTTAGCTACAGTGTCAGTGGTCATAATAGCCTCCGCCGCATCGTGTCCGCCCTCTTGAGTCATCTGTTGGGCAAGAATTTCCGCACTTTCAGATATCGGTGTGACATCGAGACTCATACCTATTACACCTGTTGATGCTACAATAATATCATCGGCATCAACCTTCATAGCCTCAGAAGCAATTTTACACATTGATTCAGCTTTTTCTACACCGTCATGATTACATGTATTTGCATTACCGCTGTTAACGATTACAGCCTGTGCCATACCATCCTTAAGATTTTCTCTTGTAACGGTAATAGGTGCTCCGTAAACCTTATTCTGTGTGTAAACCGCTGCAGCAGGACACCTTACTTCGCTTTTTATCATAGCAAGGTCTTTTTTTGTCTGATTTTTTCTGATGCCACAATGAATACCCGAAGCCGTAAAGCCTTTTGCTGCAGTAACACCGCCATTTATAAATTCCATAATAATACCTCCGTCAAATAAGTGCAGTTTCAATCGGATACCCCAGAGCAATATTCATATTCTCAATCGCTGCCGAAGATGCACCTTTTCCTAAATTGTCAAAAACCGATGTAACAGTTATGCGTTCATCATTACCGCACAGATAAATTTTCATTTTATTTGTTCCTTCGAGACCTATCGGAGAAAGCATAGATGTCTCCGTCTTATGAACGGAAATAAATGTACTTTCTTTATAAAAATCACAGTAGAAATCATAAAGAGATTCCAAAGTCATTTCCTTTTTAAACAGTTTAGTAAATAAAGGAACAGTCACTGCCATACCGCAGTAATAATCGCTGACTATAGGAGAAAACACGGGATAATCAGAAAGTCCTGTTATTGCTTTCATCTCAGGCAGATGCTTATGAGCCTGCGTAAGACCATACTGCCTCGGTGTGCCTATCTCTTCTTCCCTTTCAGGATTTTCATAGTCCGCTATCATTTTATTTCCGCCGCCACTATAACCTGTTATGCTGTGACAGGTTACAGGATAATCAGATGAAATGATTCCTTCAGAAACCAAAGGATAGACAATAGAAATAAAGCCTGTAGCGTGACAGCCGGGATTGGCTATACGCTTTGACTTTTTTACATCATCATAATGCTTATCTGAAAGCTCAGGAAATCCGTAGTTCCAACCTTCTGCCGTTCTGTGAGCCGTACTTGCATCTATAACAACCGTTTTCGGATTGGTTATCAGCTTCACTGCTTCTTTAGCAGCCTCGTCGGGAAGACAAAGAAACACTACATCGCTTTCATTCATAAGCTTTTTTCTTTCAGCTGTGTCCTTACGCTTACTCTCTTCTATTTCAATAAGCTCAACAAAGGGATGCTTTGAAAGCTTCGCCTTTAGCTGAAGACCTGTCGTTCCTGCCTGGCCGTCAATAAATACCCTTGCCATAATATACCTCATTTTATATATTTATGCAGTATTTTTGCATATTTTCTAAATATTATACATCTTTTATTGTATTTGTCAATATTAAAATGAATATTTATTTCAATTTTAATACAAAAAAATACAGAGAAAATTCATTTGAACTTTCTCTGTATATGATTTTTTAAATGATGTTTTCTGCTACTGTTTTAGCTGCCCTTACGAAAGCAGAAACACGTGCAAGAAAAAGATTTTCACAATGCCAGCTGAACAAATTATCAGCCTTTCCTATACAAATGCGGTCAACAAGAAAAGAAGTAGATTTGATTTCAAGCGGTGAATCCACCTGACTGTAACAGGTAGCCGCCGATTCATATATATGGTAAACCTTATCACCGTAAAAAGCAAAATTCTGCACTGTAGGAGGAAGAATAAGAGTGTCAGTCTTTCTGAGCGACATATTGCCTTTTCCGTAGGAATCTACAGAATAAAGATAAGCTTTAGAAAGATTTTTTCTTCCGTAAGAGGATCCGACAACAAGACATGTTTCATCCTCATAATCATAAAAAGCAATACCGTTAACCTTTGCAGGTATCTTCACCGATACAACCTTTTCAAGATCAAGTTTTCCGTTAAATTTAAAGCCGTTAAGCTCACCCTCTTCCTTTTCGTTAAAAACACCTACCCATAAAATTCCTTTATGGTACGTAACGACAGACGCCGTACATTCGCAATCCTCTGTGTTCTCATAAAAAGCCTTGACTGTGTAGGATTTTGTTTGCATAGCAAGCTCAATCTGTGCAAATGTGATCACACTCACCTGATTGTCAGTGCTTTTGGCAATAAAAAGGTTTTTACCGTCTGTGGCAAGACCTCCGACGTGGTTATTGTCCGGCAAAACAAGTGTTTTAAGATAGTTACCTGTTTCTCGGTCAAGAATGTAAATCACCGAATTATGTACCTTATGCTCCTTTTCAGCAAAAAGCTTTTCTTTATTTTTACCGAAGATAATATTTTCTTCGAGCTCTGTCTTAAATTTCTTAATTGCACAGTATGCCGAAATGAAAATATAATTGTCGCTGACAGTGAGTCCCTGCGGAGTCATAGCATTACAGCATTCCGATCCGTTCAGTACAGTATTTTCGAGGCCCGGAACAGCATAATATTCTTCAGTAATCAAAGAAAAGTCATTAAACGCTACAAGAGAAGCCTTAAAGCGGTTATCATAACGGTAATCCTTAGAAATTTCAGCAGCAGACACACTTAACGCTAATGAAAATAAAAGAATTATCGCTGAAAGAATTATCGAGAGAGTCTTTTTCATATTTATTTCTCCTTATTGAAAAGTTATTCTTTAAAATTAATCAGGAAAAGAAACCATTTCCTTTTTCATCATATCTTCATCACAGAAATACTGACAGGCTTTCCAATCACGATTTAGAACTTACCTTCAAATAAATACTTCTTTATATTAATAATATCACTATCGTTGTTCAAAGTCAAATATAACACAAAAAATCCACCCCCGAAGGAGTGGATTTAAAACCAAAAGTTAATTGGCTCTATAATAAATGTTGGGGTAACCAATGGAGCCTACGAAAAAATAAAATAAAAAAGTAGAGCATAATTGGTAAAAATCCGTTAAAATGGAATTGTCCAGAAACCATGAACGGAGGAACCAATATGCTCTACACTC
>JAZLAJ010000075.1:0-18336 GCA_045613145.1 Acutalibacteraceae bacterium | reverse complement strand
AGCAGAGTTATATTTTTGCATAGAGATAAAGCCTCGCCTGAAAGGAAATTCCCCTGGTAGGGGAAATGTCTGCAAAGCAGACAAAAGGGTGCCGGTCTCCCGGAGGGAAAGGTGGCAACCGTAAGGTTGACGGAGAGGTTTCTTCGTTTCAATAAAACATTTAGTCGTCATAGCTTCGCAGAGTTACTTTTGTCCTTGCCAAAAGTAACCAAAAGCGCTTTTTTCAGCGGAACCAATCCGAACACGATAACGGAATAAGAGATACCTTTCTTTTACAGCTCACCCTTAGTCTGCCGTTAATTAAAAAACAGCCTTTCAAGTCTACCGTTATCTATAGTTCTATGCTCAGCTTTACCGAGAGAGTGAGCGTACAGAGTGCTTTTACTGAAATTATTGCAGTGAAGTCGCTGCCGTCGCACCCTCAACGCACAGATATTTTGTCTACCCTGTGGTAACTTCCGTCACCACACACTTCGACTCCTTAAGCACCGTCAGTCCGACAGTCGCTTCCCGCTCTGACTACTTTTCAGATGAGTTCTACGGTCAGTGACCCCTAAACTTACACCAACATAAAAGTAATATGGGTTACATCAAACCTTTCTGTAATTCCGAAGCCTTATCGGTTGTCTGCACACCTGCCACGGTGTGCCCCCTTGCAGAGCGTTTCGTAAGGAGGTACTGAAAGGTTAAAAAGCAGAAACACTGCTTAAGAAGGCAAGTTACAGAAACATAAACTTTAATGTAGAACGGCAGTTCCCTGTCTGCGACCCTGCCACGGGTCGCACCCCAAGGGAAAGTATTTGTTTTTGAACTGTAACAGAAAAGAACACTATTACTGTTTCCATATACTTAACTGCAGGCACACTCTTTTCCCGTCCCAAAAAATGGGCGCTTTGTTTACTTTGGCGCTCGCCTGTGCCAAAGTAAAAGCCTCCGCGGCTCGAGCGGATGACGACTGATAGTTTCCTTGAAACGAAGAAACCTCTCAGTCACTTCGTGACAGCTCTCCTGAAAGGAGAGCCTTCGTCTACACTGTAGAAGTGGGCGACCGATGGTCGCCCCTACGGGTTAACGGACAAAAGTAACTCTGCGAAGCTGTATAACCTTAATGTTTTGTAGAATGAAGACATTACATTAAAAAACACTTTCAGGAAAAAAACTAAATTTTTCTTGAAATCTATTTCATTATCCGAAAAAATATGGTAAACTTTAGAAAAAAGTAATAAGGAGAGTACTACTATGACTATGATGTCTTTTCTTCGTGTGGTTATGGCTGTATTTATGGTAGCCTATAACCTTTTCAATTATGCATTCAACGATTATGCTTATCCTGCCGTAAGCACAGAGGGGGCATATCTTTTCTGCTATTTCGTGGGTAATGAGCCTGACGAGCAGACCGTTCATCTTGCCGTAAGTACTGACGGATATAATTTCGCAGCTCTTAATAATAACGAGTCGGTTATCGACCAGACCAAGGGTACAGGCTGTATCCGTGACCCCTACATTTTTGCCGCCAAGGATGAAAACAGTAAGGATTGCTACTACATCGTGGCTACAGATATGGACGCAGGTCTCGGATGGACCTCAAACCACGCTGTTATTTTCTGGAAATCCTACGATCTTATTAACTGGGAGGACGAATATGTTCTCGATATCCGTGACTTTGACGGTTGGGAAAACTGTAACAGAGCCTGGGCTCCTCAGGTAATCTGGGATGCCGAGGAAGAAAAGTATATGCTTTATCTTGCCCTGTCCACCTTCGATGATCCGACTACAGCTGAAAATGAAGATATAGCACAGCATTATTATCTTTACACCGAGGACTTCAAGAGCTTTACTTCACCTGAGTATCTTTACGGCAGAAGAACTGAAGCCTTTACCCGTGATGACGGATGGTCAGGTGTAGGTGTTCAGTGCATCGACGGTGATATGATTTACAATGAAAAAGACGGTTACTACTATCTTTATTTCAAAGAGGATCTCACTCAGAAAATCGCTTATGTGAGATCAAAGAGTGCAACAGGTCCCTTCGAGGGAGATTACATTATCTGCTCTCTTAACTGGCACGGAGTAGAAGGAAGCACTATGTACCGTATCACAGGTACCGATGCATGGGTGATGATTATGGATGAATACGGCGCAGGTACATTCTTCCCGCAGATGACGAGAGATTTCGAATCCTTCCGCCGTGTAAGACGTGCAGGTATGTCTGTAGATCATCTCAGACCCCGTCACGGCTCTGTGGTTGCTATCAGTGAGGATGAATATTTCGCACTGTGTGAACATTACGGAGTGTCGGAGATACCTAAAAGCAAATAACAAAAGTGAGGATGCGGAAATGCATCCTCATATTTTTTTGATAAGGGTGGCAACCGTAAGGTTGGCGGAGAGTTTTTTTCGTTTCAATAAAACATCGAGTCGTCATCCGCTCGAGCTGCATCGTCATCGTAGTGCATCTCTTTCAAAGGAGGTAGGCGAAGGCTCTCCTTTCAGGAGAGCTGTCACGAAGTGACTGAGAGGTTTTTTCGTTTCAAGGAACCTTTCAGTCGGCATAGCTTAGCGGAGTTATATTTTTGCATAGAGATAAAGCCTCGCCTGAAAGGAAATTCCCCTGGTAGGGGAAATGTCTGCAAAGCGGACAAAAGGGTGCCGGTCTCCCGGAGGGAAAGGTGGCAACCGTAAGGTTGACGGAGAGGTTTTTTAGTTTCAATAAAACATCGAGTCGTCATCCGCTCGAGCCGCGGAGGCTTTTACTTTGGCACAGGCGAGCGCCAAAGTAAACAAAGCGCCCATTTTTTGGGACGGGAAAAGAGTGTGCCTGCAGTTAGGTTTGTTAAAACATTGAGAGTATATTTTTCTGTTACAGCTCTAAAACAATTACTTTCCCTTGGGGTGCGACCCGTGGCAGGGTCGCAGACAGTGAACTGCCGTCCTACAGTAAAGTTTATGTTTCTCTTACTTGCCTTCTTAAGCAGTGCTTCTGCTTTTTCATCTTTCAGTACCTCCTTACGAAACGCTCTGCAAGGGGGCACACCGTGGCAGGTGTGCAGACAACCGATAAGGCTTCGGAATTTGCAGAAAAGTTTTCGTTAACCCCTATTACTTTTATGTTGGTGGAGGTTTTAGGGGTTACTGACCGTAGAACTTATCTGAAAAGATGACAGAGCGGGAAGCGACTGTCGGACTAACGGTACTTAAGGAGACGAAGCGTGTGGTGACGGAAGTTACCACAGGGTAGACAAAATATCTGTGCGTTGAGGGAGCTATGGCAGCGAATTTTCTGTACTGCTTTCAGTAAAAGCACTCTGTACGCTCACTCTCTCGGTAAGGCTGAGCGTAGAACTATAGATAACGGTAGACTTGAATGTCTGTTTTTTTATGAGTGGCAGACTAAGGGTGAGCTGTAAAAGAAAGGTATCTTTTATTCCGTTATCGTGTTCGGATTGGTTCCGCTGAAAAAAGCGCTTTTGGTTACTTTTGGCAAGGACAAAAGTAACTCTGCGAAGCTAGGACGACTAACGATTTCCTTGAAACGAAGAAACCTCTCAGTCACTTCGTGACAGCTCTCCTGAAAGGAGAGCCTTAGCCTACCTCCTTTGAAAGTGGTACACTCTACAAAGCTATGACGACTAAATGATTCATTGGAACAAAGAATATAAACCGCACCATGGAAACGGACGACCGATGGTCGCCCCTACGGGTTAACGGACAAAAGTAACTCTGTGAAGCTATGACGGTTAATTGTTCATTGAAACGAAACTCCTTTAACCATACATCGGGCAACAAAAAAAGCTGTCTTCCGACAGCCTCTTTTTTTATATGTGACATGCATCGTGATCGTGATCCTCGATTTTACCTACGATAGGTTCGGGATCGATGCCCTGTCTCTTATAGTAGTCAGCAAGTGCAGCCTTAACTGCCTGTTCTGCCAGAACACTGCAGTGAATCTTTACTGCGGGAAGTCCGTCGAGAGCCTCTACTACTGCACTGTTTGTGAGCTTGAGAACCTCACTGATGGGCTGACCCTTGATCATATCAGTAGCGATTGAGCTTGTAGCGATGGCGGATGCACAGCCGTAGGTTTTGAACTTTACATCGACTACTACATCGTTTTCTATTTTGAGGTACATTTTCATAATGTCGCCGCACTTTGCGTTACCGATTTCTCCGATACCGTTAGCGTCGGGGATTTCGCCTACATTGTGGGGGTTAGTGAAATGTTCCATTACTTTTGCGCTGTATTCCATTTTAGTTAGTCTCCTTTTCATTTTCTAAAATATGCTCCCAGAGAGGTGACATCTGACGGAGTCTGTCCACGATGGGAGGAAGAACCTCGAGGATATAGTCCACATCCTCGACTGTATTGCTTTCGCTGAGAGAAAGTCTGAGTGAGCCGTGAGCTACCTCGTGCTTAAGACCGATGGCCAAAAGTACGTGGCTCGGATCAAGAGAGCCTGATGTGCAGGCGCTGCCGCTGGAAGCACATACTCCCTGCATATCGAGCATAAGAAGTAAGCTTTCACCCTCGATACCCTCAAAGCACATGCTGAAGTTACCGGGAAGTCTCTTTTCTCTGTCACCGTTTATTCTCGAGTGGGAAATTTTACTTGCACCCTCGAAAAGTCTGTCACGCAGAGCGGAAACCTTTTTAGCATTTTCTTCTATTTCGGCACACATATCTGTGATAGCTACGCCGAGACCTACGATGCCGGGAACATTTTCTGTACCGGCTCTTCTGCCCTTTTCCTGTCCGCCGCCCTCGATGAGATTCGGAAGACGGATGCCCTTTCTGCAGTAGAGAGCACCGATACCCTTGACAGCGTGGAACTTGTGGCCTGAAAGAGAGAGCATATCGATGTTTTGCTCCTTTACGTCGATGGCTACGTGACCTACTGCCTGAACGGCATCTGTGTGAAAGAGGACTCCCTTTTCCTTACAGAGCTTGCCGATTTCGGGGATAGGCTGAATGGTGCCGATTTCGTTGTTAGCGTACATTATGGTAACGAGGCAGGTTTCATCGGTGATAGCCTTTTCCACATCCTCTACTTTTACGATACCGTTATCGTAAACATCCAGGTAAGTAACGGTGAAGCCCTGCTTTTCGAGAGTCTGCATAGTGTGAAGAACAGCGTGATGCTCGATTTTGGTGGTAATCAGATGCTTTTTGCCTTTTTTTGCACCGAGAGCTGCAGCACCCTTGATAGCCCAGTTATCTGCTTCGGAACCGCCTGAGGTGAAAAAGATTTCATCCTTTTCAGCACCGAGAGCATCAGCTACCTGCTGTCTTGCCTTATCGACAGCTCTGAAAGCCTTCTGCCCTGTCTGATAAAGACTCGAGGGGTTGCCGTAAAATTCGGTCATATAGGGAAGAACTGCTTCAACAACCTTCGGGGAAACGGGAGTTGTTGCCGCATTATCCGCATAAACATATCTCATTTCAAACACTCCATTTCTGTTTTTTCCAATGTATTACTTCTTTCTGCCAGATCTCTGAGGGTAATCGAGCTGACGACGGAAATCGTTGCCTTGTAAATTTCGGTCCAGATGAAGGAGGTGACACAGTCGCCGTAATTTTCACATCTGCCGTTATCCTCGGCACAGGCTACGGGGGCAAGACTGCCTTCAGTGGCTTTGAGTATCTGCTCGACGGTGATATTTTCAGGATCAGCCGTGAGATGATAACCGCCTCTGGCTCCTCTGACTGATTTGAGAAGACCCTCTCTGACCAGAGCGCCGACTATCTGCTCGAGATATTTTTCCGACAGGTGCTCTCTTTCAGCGATGTCCTTAAGGGAGACGAGACCGCCCTTTTCAGTATTGACAGCTATATCCGTCATTACACGGAGACCGTATCTGCCTTTGGTGGAAATTTTCATTTTCAGCACTCCTTTCTTTAAGGATTCATTATGAATTCCTACTTTGTAAGTAGTATATCACTCTTTTTAATTCATAGCAAGTAAATATGAATTATTTTGCAGAGAAAAAGCAGTGGACGAGATATTATTTTTTGTGCAATAGTTACAAAATGAGGCGAAAATCAAGGGGACGGTTCTGTGATTGGTCTTCCGACTTAATAGTGGCACTATCTGATTTTTATCAATATTAAGTCTTTACTATATAAAATAAAAACAGACGAAATAAATCGCCCGTTACGTAATTACTTTTCGTCAATCACAGAACCGTCCCTTGATTGACTTTTATGTATAACAGATACTGCAAGGAGTTCTGCCGAAAAGCTCAGCTGTTTCCTTTTCCGTTTCGAAGGCTGATTTACCTGCACAGTAAATGTCGCAGTGATACTTTTTCCCCGAAGGAGTGGCGAAAACTGTTTCGCTGATTTCTTTTTCAGGCTTCACCATCTGATAAAGAAGCTCTCCGTCGCTGTTTATAACGAAAGCCTGTGAGCCTGTTTCGGAAAGGTTTATTCTTTTTCCGTGAGAAACGAAGTAAATGTCATCACCATAATGAATTTCTGCTTCTCCCACCGTATATGTCTTTTTATCGTAATTTACCTGTGTTACATTCACATCTGCTGATGTTTCGCAGTATATAACCAATTCCTCTTCTCCTAAACCGAAGCCGAAACGGATAACAGAGGGAATCGGTCTGAGGTTATCGTAAAGAAAATAAGACAGAAGTAAATTACAGATAACTGAAATAATAAACAAAACCTTGAATAATACTTTTCCTGCTTTTTTCATACTATGCTTCCTCCACTTTGGTGAAAAATAAAAAGTGCGCCGTTGAGACGCACCGAAAAATGCATCTCAAAGCCGCAACGCAATTTAATATATCTCGAAAAGGACATATCAAAACTGAGACACACTTTTACCAAAGTAGTGTGTCCTTAACGAGAAAAAACTATTAAATTGCGTTGCAAGAATAATTTACCATATTTTAAAGGGAAAATCAATATTTTAATCAAACAAAAATCAGTCCGCCGAATCATCTCTCTGACCCGGCGGACTTTCGCTTTATATTTTATTATACCTTACCCGCGATTGTGAATTCCGAATTCCGCATTCCGAATTTAGAAATCACTCCAGCTCGAACGCTCCCGTATAAAGCTGATAATACTTACCCTTTTTCGCTATAAGGTCATCGTGAGTACCTCGCTCGATAATCTCACCCTTTTCCAGCACCATAATAACATCGCTGTTTCTTACGGTGGAAAGACGGTGTGCGATAACGAAAACCGTTCTGCCGTGCATCAGAGCGTCCATACCTCTCTGAACGAGAGCCTCTGTACGTGTGTCGATGGAGGAGGTAGCCTCATCGAGAATCATAACAGGAGGGTCTGCTACTGCAGCACGGGCGATGGAAATGAGCTGACGCTGTCCCTGAGAAAGGTTTGCACCGTTACCTGTGAGCATAGTGTCATAGCCCTGAGGCAGACGGGAAATAAAGGAGTGGGCGTTTGCCTTTTTAGCCGCTTCGATGATTTCTTCGTCGGTGGCATCGAGATTTCCGTAGCGGATGTTTTCCTTTACAGTACCTGTGAAAAGGTTTGTGTCCTGTAAAACGATACCGAGAGAGCGTCGAAGGTCGCTCTTCTTTATTTTATTGATATTGATACCGTCATATCTTATCTTGCCGTCAGCGATGTCGTAGAAGCGGTTAATGAGGTTGGTTATGGTGGTCTTGCCTGCTCCTGTGGCGCCTACAAATGCTACCTTCTGTCCCGGTTCGGCATAAAGAGTGATGTTTTTAAGCACGGTTTTTTCTTCGGTGTAGCCGAAGTCCACATCAAACATACGGACCTCACCCTCTAATTTCTGGTAGGTAACGGTTCCGTCTGAGTGGGGATGCTTCCACGCCCAGATACCTGTATGCTCGGGAGTTTCGGTGATTTCACCGTTTGTTTCTTTAGCATTTACCAAGGTAACATAGCCCTCGTCCTGCTCACTTTCCGTGTCCAGAACCTCAAAGATTCTCTTTGCGCCCGCCATAGCCATAACCACGGAGTTAAGCTGCTGGGAAACCTGGTTTACGGGCATAGTGAAGGACTTCGAGTAGCCGAGGAAGGTGGCTACGGAGCCGGCTGTAAGTGAGAAAATGCTCATAAAGCCCTTTTCGGGGAATGCTCCCTGTGCCGTGAGAACCGCAAGGAAGCAGCCTGCTATGGCGAGAATCACATACTGAAGATGTCCGAGATTGTTATTGATAGGGCCGAGCATATTTACGAACTTGTTTGCGGAATAGGCGTTGAGGAAAAGCTCCTCATTCTTTTCGTCGAATTCTTCCTTTGCCTTGTCCTCGTGACAGAAAACCTTGATAACCTTCTGTCCTGTTATCATCTCTTCGATGTAGCCGTTCACATCACCGAGGGACTGCTGCTGCTTCATAAAGAACTTACCGCTGTTTCCTGCTACCTTGCCTGTTACGGTAATCATAATGAAAATGCATACAAGAACAACCAGAAGCAGAGGTATACTTTCCGCCACCATAGCTATAAAGGTAGAAATAATGGTAACTATGGAGGAGATAACCTGAGGGATGGTCATTGAAATCATCTGACGGAGAGTGTCGATGTCGTTGGTGTAACGGCTCATAATATCACCGTGGCTGTTAGTGTCGAAATACTTTATGGGGAGAGTCTGCATATGTGAGAACATCTGGTCACGGATTTCCTTAAGTACCGACTGAGCGACGACTACCATAATGCGGTTCTGGGTGAAGGTGGCGATTATACCCACCAGGAATATTCCTGCCATTTTTAAAAGTGTGACGATGAAGGGACCGAAATCTGCCGAGCCGCTTTCGAGCATAGGTGTGATATGGTCGTCAATGACCGAGCCGACGAAGCGTGAAGAAAAAATAGTGGCAATACTGGAAAGGAAGATGCAGAGAACCACGATTGCCATAAGTATTTTCTGCTTTGCACCGAGGTAGGAGAGTATTCTCTTTATTACCTTGAAATCGAGCTTTTCACCCTTCATTCTCACGGGTGTACCGCCATGACGGTTAGGGGGCATAGGGGGAGGCATTTTGCCGGGTGCGGGACGGGGATTACTCATTATCTTCTCCTCCTTTCGTCTGTGAGAGATAAACCTCACGGTAGATTTCGCTCTTTTCGAGAAGCTCACTGTGAGTGCCGAAGGCGGCTACCTCACCGTCATCGAGTACGATGATTTTATCTGCACCCTCGATGGAGGAAATTCTCTGTGCGATGATGATTTTAGTGGTTTCGGGGATGAACTCCCTGAAGGCCTGTCTTATGAGGGCATCGGTTTTCGTATCGACGGCACTGGTGGAGTCGTCGAGGATGAGGATTTTCGGCTTTTTCAGAAGGGAACGTGCGATACATATTCTCTGCTTCTGTCCGCCCGAAACGTTGGTACCGCCCTGTTCGATGTAGGTGTCGTAGCCTTCCTCCATTTCCTTAATGAAGGGGTCAGCCTGGGCGAGTCTGCAGGCCTCTTCCATCTCTTCGTCGGTAGCATTTTCATTACCCCAGCGAAGGTTATCCTTTATCGTGCCTGAGAAGAGAACATTTTTCTGCAGTACCATAGCAACCTCGTTACGAAGAGTGTCAAGGTCATACTCTCTTACATCTCTTCCGCCGACCTTTACCGTACCTGACGTAACATCGTAAAGTCGGGGAATGAGCTGAACGAAGGAGGTTTTGGAAGAACCTGTGGAGCCGATGATGCCTACGGTTTCACCGCTGTTTATTTTAATGTTTACATCTCTGAGACAGAGCTTATCTTTATCCGAGGAATAGCTGAAGCCTGCGTCGATGAATTCGATGCTTCCGTCAGCTACCTCCGTTACAGCGTTTTCGGGGCTGTGGAGGTCACTCTTTTCGTCGAGAACCTCACATACTCTTTCGCCCGATGCTCTGGACATGGTGAGCATAACGAAAATCATGGAAAGAGACATCAGGTTCATCAGAATCTGCATAGTATAATTGATAAGAGAGAAAAGCTCACCCGTGGTCATATCTGTGGCATTGGTCTTAATGATGAGATTAGCACCGAACCAGGCAATAAGAATCATACACAGATAGGAGCTGAACTGCATAACGGGAGCGTTGAAGGCGATGATGCCTTCTGCTTTTTTGGTGTCGGAATAGATTTTATCGGAAACTGCACCGAATTTTTTCTTTTCCTCTTCCTCTCTTACGAAGGATTTGACTACTCTGATACCGTGGAGATTTTCGTTTACGACGCTGTTGAGCTTGTCGTAGGTTCTGAAAACTCTTTTGAAGATGGGGTGCGCCTTGGAAACTATAAAAGCAAGAGCGAAAGCAAGAACAGGAACTATAGCCACGAAAACGAGAGAAACCTTCGCATTTATGGAAAGAGCCATACCTAATGAGAAGAGAAGCATCGCAGGGGAACGGACTGCTATTCTTATTATCATCTGGAAGGAGTTCTGCAGATTCGTCACGTCGGTGGTAAGTCTTGTTACCAGACCCGATGTGGAGAATTTGTCTATATTAGCGAAAGAGAAGCTCTGTATGTTATGGAACATATCGTGGCGGAGATTCTTCGCAAAGCCTGAGGAAGCCCTGGCAGCAGTAACACCGCCAGCCACACCTGCAAAAAGGCTGAAGGAGCAGAGAACGAGGAGGAGAAGACCGATTTTCACCACATAATCTGTGTCGGTTTTATATATACCGTTATCGATGAGCTTACCCATAAGCATAGGGATAAAGACCTCCATAGTAACCTCCAGGGACATAAAGAGGGGAGTGAGCAGAGTAAGAGCCTTGTATTCTCTTATGCATTTTGAAAGCCGTTTAATCATTTTCGCTGTCATTCCTTTCCATATTTTTGTTAACCTTATCGAGGACACGGAAAAAGACCGTCAGCTCCTCTTCGGTTATACCTTCCTTTACTTTTTCTTCCATTGAGGCAAAGGCTTTTTCCACTACGCTCTGTACCTCGAGAGCCTTTTCGGTGAGAAGGATTCTTTTAAGTCTCGCATCGTAGGGTACGCTTTCCCTCGTAATCAGATCATTACTTTCCATAAGAGAGAGGATTTTACTGGCAGTAGAGCGACGGATATCGAATTCTTTTTCGAAATCCTTCTGGAAAATATCACGGTGGCGGTTACTGTATAAGTAGCCTATTACCCATCCGTGAGTACCTGTGATTTTTTCTACATAGCTTTTCGAGGCATCCTTATCCATATATCTTTTCACTATCCGTGAGGAACGGTGAAGCTCGAAGCCTATTTTTCTGTCTGTCATAGGTATCTCCTTTATTAGTTAGTATGCGAACTGTTAGTTTGCTAACATAATTATTATATGCACAGACTTTATCTGTGTCAAGACATAGAGGACAGTTTAATATTTAACACTGTTAAATATTTTAAACTTCTTTTATGGTAACAGAATATAATTATGAAGATACATTGACGTTTTTTTTAAAATTTATTACGGAAAATTACCGGAAAAAACTTGATTAAAAGAGAAGTGTGTGCTATATTATTTAACAGTATTAAATAATGGGGTAGAAGGGGGTTTTTTATGAGCACGGCTTTATTGGCTAAGGAAATATTGGAAATACTCGGCCGTATGGAAAAGCGCAGTATACTTTCCAAGCGTAATTTTCTGCTTAAGGGTGAGGACCTGTTTCTTGCCACGCTGAATGAAATCGGCGGAATGAGTACCCCGTCGAAGCTTTCCGAATACACGGATTTCACTCCCGCCAGGCTTTCCGCTATCATCAAATCATTGGAAAGCAAGGGATATATCGTCAGAGAGCAGGACGAGCTGGATAAAAGATGCTCCATAATAGAAATAACCGAAAAGGGTATCATATACAGTAAGCAGCTCAGAGCTACTGCAGCGGAGAATTCGCTGGAGATTATCAATAAATTAGGTGAAAAGGATTCCGTAGAATTTCTCAGACTTATGAAAAGAATTTTTGAAATAGTGGAAAAAGAAGAAAGGAGAGGTGAATGATTTGAAAGTGAATAAAAGCTTCAGAGGCATTTTTGCACTGGTTCTTACAGTGATTATCATATGCATTTCCGTTCTTCCCTGTTTTGCGGTGGATTATCCTGCGGGAGTCTCCAAAGAACAGGCGCTTGCAACAATAACAAAGGCTGACAAGGTAATCGACGGATTTATGTCGGCTCAGAATACCTCTCTTAAAGAAACGGTTCTTAAAGAAATTTATTCCGATAAGGTTCTTTCCGTGATGCTTACGGAAATTTACAAGGCACTCGAAAGCGAGGGAGGAGATGCTCTCAGCTCAGCGGGGGTTGACACCTCCGTGGCGGGTCTTGCCAAAAAGCTGAACAGATATCCTTCCGTAGCTGAAAGGCTTTCATCCTTTTCCTCCTGGTCAGAGGTTGACCTTACGGGGGCACAGTGGGAGGTCAGCGATAAAGGTGAATTTTCCGTGGCTGTGGCTTCCATGTTTTCTCCCTTTGATGACCTTCTCTACGCTCTTTTATGCTCGGGCTCTTATTCTCCCGTAATTCTGGTGGGTATAAAGGGCTCAAACGGTTATGAAACAGCTATCATTCCTACCCTTGAGGCAATAGGCTGTAAAGATTATCTCGATGCACAGAGCTTTTACGAGCAGGCAAAGGAGGATAAGGGAGCGATGATTTATAACATCGCTTACGATCTTATGAGCTATCTGGAAAAGATGCTGGATACCCCCTTTGACAGTCTTACATCCTGTCTTCCGTCCATAGCACACTATTTCGTCAACGGTGGATTTGACAGTGCAGTGGCAACCCTTATGAGTCCGCTGCGTCTGCAGGTGCTTAACATCGCCACTCTCATTCCCATAGAGTCCTTTGCTTCTTTTCTTAATGATACGGAAAGCTTCACACAGAGCTTTACCCTTAACATTAACGATATGCTTTCTCAGACGGGTATGCCTATGGCTCCCGTAGATTTACAGCTTCTGGCATCTCTGGGTACGGTGAATGAGGACGGAAGTGTTACTGCGGACAAGGCAGATACCTTCATCGTGCTTTTAAGATGGTTAATCGATACACTGAAGATGAATCAGTCCTCTTCGGCTGAGCTTTTAGCCGGGGTTGATGCACAGACACAGCAGATTCTTTCTGCCGTTCTCGGAAAGGAAACGGATTCACTTATCTCTCTGCTTGTTTCTCTTATGAATCAGACAGGGGCAGTCATAAATGACAATCAGTGGGCATTCCCGCAGTTTACACCGGGTCAGGCTGTTTACACTCCGAATCTGAATGCTGAGAAATATCAGAGAGTAGCTGACGGAGTGGATGATCTTTTAGATCAGTTCGTAGCTGAAATGGGTGAAGAAAAATCTCTCAGCGCACTGCTTAAAAAGGAAATTTATTCGTCACAGACTCTTTCACTTCTGCTGAAAACTTTTTTCGGTGCCTTCGAAAGTGAGGAGCTTTCATCTGTTACCGGTCTTCTCGGTGTGGATACCTCGCCCGGGGGTATAGCGGCAGTTCTCCGCTCAAAGGGCTTCAGTGAGGCTGCGGCAAATCTTTCAAGGTACACGAAATGGAGTGCCGTCGGTGAAAACGGAGTGGATCTCGGCATAAAAAAAGGCAGTCAGAGACAGTTCGTTTCTCTTCTGGCATCGGTAATCTCTCCCTTCGAGGATATACTCGGTATGCTTCTGGCTGAGGACAAGATAGTCCTTTTCGACGCTGTGGATTTTTACGGCTCGAACGGATATAACACAGCTATCATTCCCATTTTAGAGGCTATAGGCTGTGAGGATTCCACCGTAAGAACTCACGAGGAATTCAAATCTCTTTACAGCAGAGGTAAGATTGTAGAGGCATTACTTGACCCTGTGGTGTCACTTCTCGACCGCTTTACGGAAAGACCTGTGTACACTCTTCTGCAGATTCTGCCCAATGTGCTTTATTTCCTGGAAAGCGGCGGCTTTGAAATCTGTATACAGAATCTTATTTATCCCATTACCGTGCTTATGTCGAAAGTCGGTATAGATTATTCGGTAAACCTTTCACAGCTGGGAGAAATAAATGTCGGAGAAATTATGTCGGGATTTATGGCTTCGGCTGATATGGATATTACTCTTCCCGAGCTCGATGTGGCTTATCTCGGTTCACTGGGTACAGCTGTAGAAAAGACCAGTAAAAGAACGGTAGGCGGTCAGTACGCCACTGTAACATATATTCAGTCCGATATGCCTGCACTTTGTGTGACAATTCTGCGTGTAATGGCTGAAACGATAAAGAGTCCCGCTAACAGCGGACTGATGGACTCTATTATGGACACAGGAATGGGCTCTATGGGCGGGGCATCCCTTCCCGAAGGAACCGAAGGCATAGCAGATGCATTTATGGAGTCCGTTATCAATGACATCAATGCTATGAGTGTCGATGAGGCCACCGAATGGCTCTACCGTCTTTTCTTCAGAGAAAGAGCCACAGTGACCTATGCAGATGACGAGGATTATATGCCTACCATTATTTATAAAGAAAAACCTGATTACTCTTTCGTTCTCGTGATACTTTTCTGTCTGATGCTTATTCCCGTAAGTGTTATTGTCAGAAATAAAATCAGGCTTCAGAGAATGAAGGAAGATTCATCAGAAAGCTCACAGGAGGTGTAATCTATGCTTATATTAAAAGACATAGTTAAAGATTATCAGACCGGTGACACCACCGTAAAAGCACTTCGCAATATCAACATAAATTTCAGAGAGAACGAGTTCGTTTCCATTCTCGGTCCTTCGGGCTGCGGTAAAACTACTCTTCTTAACCTTATCGGCGGTCTTGACCGTTACACCAGCGGTGACCTTCTCATCAACGGTAAGTCGACAAAGACCTTCAGAGACGGAGACTGGGATACCTACAGAAACCATTCCATCGGTTTCGTTTTCCAGAGCTATAACCTTATTCCCCATCAGACAGTCCTTTCCAATGTTGAGCTTGCACTTACTCTTTCAGGCGTTTCTAAAAAAGAGAGAAGAGAAAGAGCTATCGCTGCTCTCGAGCAGGTAGGACTTAAGGATCACATCCATAAAAAGCCGAATCAGATGTCCGGCGGACAGATGCAGAGAGTTGCTATTGCCCGTGCACTTATCAATAATCCGGATATTCTTTTAGCTGACGAGCCTACAGGTGCTCTCGACAGTGAGACCAGCGTACAGGTTATGGAAATACTTAAGGAAATTTCCAAAGATAAGCTTATCATTATGGTTACTCACAATCCCGAGCTGGCGGAAGCATATTCTAACCGTATTATCCGCTTCGTGGACGGTAAGGTAATCGGTGACACTAATCCCTTCTACCCCACACAGGAGGATTACATGTACGAAAAGCGTAAGGCAGAGGAAGAAAAGAAAAAGGGCAAAAAGCCTTCTATGAGTCTTTCCACCGCCTTCGGTCTCAGTCTTCGTAACCTGGCCACGAAAAAGGGCAGAACCTTCCTTACTGCATTCGCAGGATCTATCGGTATCATCGGTATCGCACTGGTTATCGCTCTTTCGACGGGTATTCAGAACTTCGTCGATAACATACAGACAGACACGCTGATGGCGTTCCCACTGTCTGTGGAGAATGAGTCGGTAGACATCGAGTCGGTTATGAATTCCATGACGGGTATGGTAAATCTTAAAAATCTCGACCACGACAGAGACCATGTCTATGTCAACGGAATGATAGCTGAAATAGTCAACACCTTCGTTTCCAAGGCTACGTCGAACAATCTTCGTACCTTTAAAAAGTACATCCAGGATAATCAGGAGCAGTTCGACGAGCTGTGTAATGATGTACAGTACATTTATGACACACCGCTTAATGTATTCAGGGTAGATGTTCCCGATTACATCCAGGTAAGCCCGAATACCGTTATCAATGAAATCGCAGGCAGTGCCGAAAGTGCACAGATGTTCGAAAACTTCACAGGTACAAGCTTTGAAATCTGGGATCAGCTCGTAGGTGAGGGTGAGGAGATACTCAATAACTACAATCTTATCTACGGCCGTTTGCCCGAAAATAAGAATGAGGTAGTAGTAATTCTTGACGTAAACAATGAGGTTACCGAGCTGGTTATGCACGGTATCGGTCTTAAGGATCAGAATAAGTTTATGCAAGAGGTTATGGGTTCTCTCGGCACAGGAAGCAATCTGGAGCATGACCTTCAGGAAAAATACACCTACGAGGAAATCTGTAACATAAAGCTGAAGCTTGTTCTTAATCATCAGTATATGGTCAAGGATAAGAAGACAGGACTCTGGCAGGACAAGAGTGCAAATAAAGCCTTCGTAAGAAAGGTTATCGATGAGCAGGGTATGGACATCAGCATTGTCGGTATTCTCCGTCCGCAGGATGATAACCTTATCGCTGTTGGTACAGGCGCTGTAGGTTATACATCTGACCTTATGAATTATGCACTTCAGTCCACTCTTAATTCACAGGTAGTACAGGAGCAGCTCTCTTCACCTGAAAAGGATGTCATTACAGGTCTCGATTTCATAAAGCTTAATGTAAATGATTTTGATCTGGCTGATATCGACCTTAACGACATCGACATCAAATATCTTAATCTTGCCCCCTTTATGAGTCTGGTAGACGGAATAGATATTACGAAAATCGACATCACAAACATAAACCTTTCATCCACTATCGGCTTTGGCTCCATGAGTGATTTACAGAAAAAGTTAGTGGAGGGCTTCCTTAATGATGAGCAGGTAATCGCTCTGAAGGAGGCTTATGTGGACACAGTAACCTCCAAGCGTTCCTACGATAACACGATGAAAATCTTAGGTTATCAGTCGGCAGAAACACCGAAAGCCATTTATTTTTATCCGAAGAGCTTCGATGCCAAGGATAAGCTTAAGGAAATGTTTGCTTACTATAACGAGCAGGTAACCGCAGATAATCATCCCGAATACTCCATACAGCCCACTGATGCTGTAGGTGCTCTTCTTTCATCGGTGACACTGATTATTGACATTGTTACTTATGTTCTGATTATCTTCGTAGCCATTTCTCTCGTGGTATCTTCGATTATGATAGGTATTATCACCTACATTTCCGTTCTCGAAAGAACTAAGGAAATCGGTATTCTCAGAGCTATCGGTGCTTCCAAAAAGGATGTTTCCGGTGTGTTTAATGCCGAGACCTTCACCATAGGTCTTGCGGCGGGTATACTGGGTATAGTCACTACTCTGCTGCTCGAAATACCCATTAACATTATTCTCAGACACTTCACAGCCACCAATGCGGCGGCTACACTTCCTTTCGGTGCGGCGATAGGTCTTATTGCGATAAGTGTGTTCCTTACATTTGTTGCAGGTCTCGTACCTTCACGTATGGCGGCCAACAAGGACCCTGTAGAGGCACTGAGATCAGAATAATCAAACATAAAACCGCTGTAAAAGCTCAGGCTTCTGCAGCGGTTTGATTTATTCTGTCGGCAGTTACGGCTTTCGGTTCAGGGAAAATGATAGGTGGCAACCGTGAGGTTGACGGGGAGGTTTTTTCGTTTCAAAGAAACATTCAGTCGGCATAGCTTCGCAGAGTTACTTTTGTCCTTGCCAAAAGTAACCAAAAGCGCTTTTTCAGCGGAACCAATCCGAACACGATAACGGAATAAGAGATACCTATCTTTTACATCTCACCCTTAGTCTTCACTCATAAGAAAACAACCTTTCAAGTCTACCGTTATCTATAGTTCTATGTTCAGCCTTACCGAAAGAGTGAGCGTACAGAGTGCTTTTACTGAAAGCAGTGCAGAAAAATCGCTGCCACAGCTCCCTCAACGCACAGATATTTTGTCTACCCTGTGGTGCCTGATGTCACCACACGCTTCGTCTCCTTAAGTACCGTCAGTCCGACAGTCGCTTCCCGCTCTGACATCTTTTCATCTGAGTTCTACGGTCAGTGACCCCTAAAACCTCCACCAACATAAAAGTAATAGGGGTTAACGAAAGCCTTCCTGTACTTCCGAAGCCTTATCGGTTGTCTGCACACCTGCCACGGTGTGCCCCTTGTAGAGCGTTTTGTAAGGAGGTACTGAAAGATGAAAAAGCAGAAGCACTGCTAATGCTGGCAAGTTACACAAACATAAACATTACTGTAGAACGGCAGTTCCCTGTCTGCGACCCTGCCACGGGTCGCACCCCAAGGGAAAGTATTTGTTTTAGAACTTTTTCTGAAAAACTAACTGTTACTGTTTCCATATACTTAACTTAACAGCACACTCTTTTCCCGTCCTAAAAAATGGGCGCTTTGTTTACTTTGGCGCTCGCCTGTGCCAAAGTAAAAGCCCTTTTCTCTTGCGGTTCCCAAAATCGCTTTTTCAGCTTGGAGCGCTGAGCGATTTTGACCGCTGCGCCATCCTCACCTCGCTTCTTCTCCCACAGGGAGCGCTTCGGTGACGATGCAGCTCGAGCG
>JAZLAJ010000074.1:0-6644 GCA_045613145.1 Acutalibacteraceae bacterium | reverse complement strand
TGAGTGTAGAGCATATTGGTTCCTCCGTTCATGGTTTCTGGACAATTCCATTTTAACGGATTTTTACCAATTATGCTCTACTTTTTTATTTTATTTTTTCGTAGGCTCCATTGGTTACCCCAACATTTATTATAGAGCCTAAAAAAAGAAAGGCACAATTCACAATTCGCAATCGCGTGTAAGGCTTTGTGAAGGATACAGTTGTTCACTATATATCTGCGTATTTCAGTGCAGAAAAACTGACAGTCTGACGGTAGGCCTGCTTTGCCGTTCTCCCTGAATTAATTATCTTGATAAAAGTGGAGGAATATAATTGCTTGTTTTCTGAAAGTTTGCCCGCGATTCCGCATTCCGAATTTCGCATTCCGCATTGAAATGCCTTGTCATTTTGCATTAAACCTTCCTTGATTTCTTGTCTAAATCGCCAAAAAAACTTTTAGTGTCTATAAACTGTGGAAAAGAGAAGGGGGTTGTGATATAATTAACGGGTTAATAAGGTGGAGAAATCTGCCTGTAAAAAGAAAGAAGAGGAGGAGTTAATTTTGCTCTCTAAAATCAGACCGTTAATTTCAGATGTAAAAACTTATTGGAAAATTCCGCTTCCCGGCCGCTATATGCCCTTCAAGGAAATTATGGCGTATGCTGTCGGCGGTATGGGTGCTTACCTTATCATCACTATGGCATCTATCCTTATTGTAAGTACGAACAATATGGTTGTCAGTGCCGCAGTAGGTGTTTCACCCACACATATGTATGTGCTTTACATAATTTCCACTATTGCTAACATTCCCCTTACAGCTCTCAGAGCGAATATGGTTGATAATACCCGTAACAAAGCAGGTAAGTACAGACCCTATCTTCTGTCGATGGGTATACCTACTGTTCTTATCAGCTTAGGTTATGTATGGTTCCCCTACGATTCTCTTTACAATTTCTTCCCCGGACAGCTTTTCGGTTATGAAGCAGGTTATGTAGCTAAGCTGGCAGTGGTTCTGTTCTTCAATCTTCTGCTTCAGTTCTTCTTTAACTTCTTTAACGATGCTTACACTAACCTCGTTCATGTTCTTTCACCGAACACACAGGAAAGAACCGATGTACTTTCCATTAAGGCAGTTATTTATTCCTTCGCACCTTCTGTATTTAACTTTGTCCGTCCTCTTATCGCAGGTGCTGTGGCAGAGGGTAACATCTACGACATCAAGGTTTACAGAGTGTCTTATCCCATTTTTGCAGTTATCGGTATCGGTCTTACCATTCTTATCTTCGCAAACACCAAAGAAAAGATCATCCAGGCCAGAAGCCGTGTTATTCAGGTTCGTTTCGCCGATGCCTTCAAAGAGGTTGCCAAAAACAAGTATTTCTGGATTATCGCTCTTGCAGGCTGGCTCGGCTTCCTCGAGGTAGCATACAGCTCCATTCTCGAATGGTCCTACAACTACGGTCACAGCTGTAGTGACGGAACCTACGGTCTTATTACTCTTATCGTAGGTAACGCTTCTCTCTGGGGTATGCTTCTGGCTCCCATCGCCATCAGAAGATACGGTAAAAAGAAGGTTCTTATCGGTATCAACCTTATGAATGTTCTCTGTATCCTGGCTATGGGTATTAATTTGAGAAGTATGCTCTGGCTCACAGTATGTATTTACATCAACTATCTCTTTGGTGCATTTGAGCAGATTCTTTCTCCCGCCATCCAGGCCGACATCCGTGATTATCATCAGTATAAGACAGGTGTCCGTGTTGACGGTATGTTCGCTACCGTTGCTACCATCGGTGGTATGGTAACTCTCGTTACTTCTTCTGTTCTTCCCTTCGTTTATGAGCACTACGGCATTTTCGAGGGTAACGGATACAAGAGTCCCTACGACATTCTCGACACAGTTACAGGTCAGCCTGACCTTCTTTACGATGTAATGGGCGCACTCATCATTATGGCTGCAGTGGGCGCATTCCTCAATGTAGTACCTTACTTCTTCTACGATCTTCACGAAAAGCAGCAGAAGGGAATTGTCCGTGCACTTAAAATCCGCGCTATGTTCGAGGACTACGGTAACGGCGTAACTAATAACAAGACAATCATCGAAGCTATCGATATTATCAGAGCAGCCCGTGAAAACGCAGGCAAGGAGCTCGCAGCTATCGACAAGGCAGCAGGCAGAAAGGCCGCAAGAAAGACAAAAGAAGAAAACGAAGAAATCGAGATTTCACGTTTCGTATGTCAGGAGCTTGAAAAGTTCGAAAGCGGAATTTATAAGGCTAAGTATGAGGCTAACCTTCAGGTTTACGAAGCAGGTCTTATGGGTCTTTATGAGCTCAGCAAGGAAGCTGTTCTTAAAGAACTCGCTGCTGCAAGAGAATTACCCAAAGCAACAGCAGAGGAAAAGGAATACCGTAAATTCAGACTCGAAATCGCCAAAAATAAGCTTTCTGCACGTAAGGCTATAGATAAGTACTATAAGACTCCCGAAAGCTTTGTACAGCCCGGTTATGAAGTGCTTGACAGACTCTTCGACAGAGAGGATGACATCAATACAGAGCTCAAGGGTCTTTACGAATCAAAGGCTGCAGCCAAGAAGGCAAAGGATTCCTATGCTCTTAAGGAAATCGGCGAAAAGATCAAAGCTCTCGAGAATGAAAAGAAGGATATCCAGAAGGCTTCTAAGGCTGAAATGGATAAGCACGCATTCTTCGCTCGTGCAGCTAAGCCTTATCTCGATGCTGAACGTATCGTAAAAGAGAAGGAAAACACCACTCACTTCGAAGAAATCGCTGCTAAGTATGACGATGCCAAGGCTGCAGAAGAAGCAGCTCTTCAGGCACAGATGGAAGAAGCTAAGCGTCTCGAAGCTGAAAAGGCAGAAAAAGCCGCAGCTATCAAGGCTGAAAAGGCAGCTGCTAAGGCAGAAAAGAAAAACAAATAAGATTCATGATATGACGGTGACCGTTGCGGTTACCGTCATATTGGCAGTAGGATGATTATTTTTAATAAATAGAAAAAAGGAAGGCTAAAAATGAAGATTTTAGTAGTTAACGGAAGTCCGAAGGGAAAATACAGTGTAACTCTTCAGTCATCAGAGTATCTTAAAATCAAGTTTCCCTGGATTGATTTCGATGTAATTCATGCCGGTCAGCAGATTAAAAAGATAGAGAAGGATTTTTCAGAAGCTAAAGAAAAGATAGAAAATGCTGATTTTATTATTTTCTCTTATCCTGTTTACACCTTCATCGCTCCCTGTCAGCTGCACCGCTTTATCGAGCTTATGAAGGAGCATAAGGCGGATGTAAAGGATAAATTCGTTTCACAGATAAGCACCTCCAAGCACTTTTATGACATTACGGCACATAACTATATCAGAGATAACTGCCTCGATATGGAAATGAAGTACGTCAAGGGTCTTTCAGCGGATATGGACGATCTGACTACGGAAAAGGGTCAGAAGGAGCTTACGGCATTTTTCAGATATCTTATGTGGTGCTTTGATAATGACCATTATGAGCCTGTTATTCCGAAGGCAAAGGCAAAGAAGCCCGTAAAGGTAACCGAAGGTGAAAACAGAGAAAAAACAGAGTCAGGTGAAATCGCCATCGTAGCTGATTTCGACGATGACGACAAGCAGCTTATATCCATGATCGAGCGCTTCCGTAATTCTCTTACTATGAAGAGCAAGGTTATAAACATCGCAGAATATCCCTTCAAGGGCGGATGTCTCGGCTGCTTTAACTGTGCAGTCAGCGGTAAGTGCATTTACAAGGACGGCTTCGACGATTATCTGCGTAATGAAATACAGGCATCTACAGCTATAGTCTATGCATTTAAGATTAAGGATCATTCTATGGGTGCAAGATTCAAGATGTACGATGACAGACAGTTCTGTAACGGTCACCGTACCGTAACTATGGGCAAGCCCGTGGGTTATCTTGTTTCCGGTGAGTACAGTAAAGAAGCTAACCTTCAGATGATTTTAGAGGGCAGAAGTGAGGTAGGCGGTAACTTCCTTTCCGGTGTGGCTACGGATGAAGTAAATCCCGATAAGGAAATCGACCGTCTTGCCGATACGCTCGTCTATTCCCTGGTTAATAATCATACACAGCCTTCCAACTTCTACGGAGTAGGCGGTATGAAGATTTTCCGTGACCTCATTTTCCAGATGCAGGGTCTTATGAAGGCTGACCATAAATTCTACAAGGCACACGGTCAGTATGACTTCCCGCAGAAAAAGATGGGCAGAGTTATTGCTATGTATCTTGTCGGCGGTCTTATGGCTTCTCCCAAGTTAAAAGGCAAAATGGGTAATATGATGAACGAGGGTATGCTTATGCCTTATAAGGGTGCTCTGGACAAGGCGAGAGCCGAAAAGGGCGAAAAGGTAGAGAAAACCGACTTCAAAGCCCTTATCGGTAAGAAATAATCAACACCATTTCACCTTTCACCCTGTAAGATTTTGTTAAGAATAGCAAAAGTTTACCTTATGGGAAAAATCTTTCGAAAAAAGGTTGAAAAATCTTGATAAATCGGTTAATATATTAAAGGTAAAATTATATTATTCAATGAAACATTGGAGGTATTTATTATGTCAGTAAAAGTTGCTATTAATGGTTTCGGTCGTATCGGTCGTCTTGCATTCCGTCAGATGTTCGGTGCAGAAGGTTATGAAGTTGTTGCTATCAACGACCTCACAAGCCCCAAGATGCTTGCTCACCTTCTTAAGTACGACACTGCTCAGGGCAGATATGACGGTCACACTGTAGAAGCTTCAGACGATTCTATCACAGTTGACGGCAAGGAAATCAAAATCTATGCTTGCAAAGACGCTAACGATTGCCCCTGGGGTGAGCTTGGTGTTGACGTAGTTCTCGAATGCACAGGTTTCTACTGCTCAAAGGACAAGTCAATGGCTCACATCAATGCAGGTGCTAAGAAGGTAGTTATCTCTGCTCCCGCAGGTAATGACCTCAAGACTATCGTTTACAGCGTTAACGAAAAGACTCTTACAGCTGATGATGTTATCATCTCTGCTGCTTCCTGCACCACAAACTGCCTTGCTCCCATGGCTAAGGCTCTCAACGATTACGCTGCTATCCAGAGCGGTATCATGACAACTGTTCACGCTTACACAGGTGATCAGATGGTTCTCGACGGTCCTCACAGAAAGGGTGACCTCAGAAGAGCTCGTGCTGCAGCTGCTAACATCGTTCCCAACTCAACAGGTGCTGCTAAGGCTATCGGCCTTGTAATTCCCGAACTCAACGGCAAGCTTATCGGTTCTGCTCAGAGAGTTCCCACTCCCACAGGCTCCACAACTATCCTTGTTGCTGTAGTTAAGGGCGACGACGTAACTAAGGAAGGCATCAACGCTGCTATGAAAGCTGCTGCTTCCGATTCCTTCGGTTACACAGAAGAAGAACTCGTTTCTTCCGATATCGTTGGTATCAGATACGGCTCACTCTTCGATGCTACTCAGACAATGGTAACAAAGATCGAAGACGGTCTCTATCAGGTACAGGTTGTTGCATGGTACGACAACGAAAACTCCTACACAAGCCAGATGGTTCGTACAATCAAGTACTTCGCAGAGCTTGCATAAGTTAATTTGAAACTGTTTTCAGGCGGCTCTCAGTAGCTGCCTGAATTTGTTTTTTTAGAAAAAGCACATAAAAAGGAGAGAAAAACATTATGAAAACAACAAAAAAAGCATTAGCATTATTCCTCGCAGTTCTGACTCTTTTCAGCTGCTTTACCCTTGCAGTGTCCGCAGCAAATGAAATCTATAAGCCTGTAGAATGGTACGAGACCGGTGAAGACAATGTAAAAAACTGGGGTAGAAAGAGACTTTATTTTATGTACCTTACAGTAAAAGGTGATTGGGATGGCTTCGAAGGCGGAAAGAAAATCCAGATTTATTTCTCTGAAGAAGACCGTGACTTTAACTCTCCCGATGAATTAAGAAATGCTGCGGAAGAAGGTAAGGTAGTACACAAAGGTGAAGTAATTTCCGAGGGGTATTATCTCAGTGAGAATAAAGCCCCAAACGGTGATGATTACAGATATAAAAGCCTGTACGTTCTTAATCTTGACTTGAATGAAGAAGGCTATTACTATCTTCTTTTACCCGAAGGTGTTTATAGTAAGGGTAAATATAATTCTGAAGTTGACAGTGTCTTTTCAGAAGAAGCTGTTTTAGGCAGTTTCGAATTCAATAAGAAAAATACTACATTTTTCAACACTTTATTCTGTGCCTATATGGATATACTGATAAAGTTTTATGCCTTGTTCGGTTTTGAATTAGTGTAAAACTGAAATAATGAGAATAACAAACGGACGATTTGGAAAAGCTCCATTTCGTCCGTTCTTTTGCATTTGTATATTTTGCATCATTTTGTGCCAAAGAAAAAGGAAAAGAATAACGATAATGAAAAGTAAAGGGATTTTTCCGCAGTGTGGAAAACTGACAGCCTTTAAAGTAAGGTCGGTGACGGATGGGGAACATAATATAAATGAATATTGTAGGTTTGTCAATGATGTGTTACAAAATTAGGTAGAAAAAATTTCGCCAGTGGTTAGGAAGTGGTTTAATACTTCCCTGGGTGACTTCCAACCAAGTGGACGCATGGGAAAATTGTTGTATCTTCTGCTGTGAACAGCC
>JAZLAJ010000073.1:0-12670 GCA_045613145.1 Acutalibacteraceae bacterium | reverse complement strand
AAATTTCTCTGTTCACTTCTTGATATATACCCATACCCTCAAACACTTTTCTAAAGCCTGTTTTTTCCAAAACTTTTATTGAAGATATGTTTTCGGAAACGCAAATTCCCCAAATTTCTTTTATAGCAAGCTTCTTCATAATCTCAGGCAAAAAGGCTGTTACTGCTTCTGTTGCATAACCGTTACCTGTGTATTGCTTAGCAATATGATAGCCTACTTCCCATTTTCCGTCAGCCATAAGAACGGCCTGCACATAGCCAATATTGGTTCCGTCAGCAAGTAAAACAGGGTACACTAAGGGACCGTCACCGCTTTCATAGACGCTGATAAGAAACTCAACCGTATCCTGTGCATCTTCCATTGTTTCAAAAACCTCGTCAGGATTAAACTTTCTGTTATCCTCGTCAAGAGAGTTGAGGTGTACTGCCTCAACCATATCAAGTGTAAATTCTGTAATGTAAAGTCTTTCTGTTTTTATCATTTTTCTCACCTGCAAACCCTTATTTGTCTAACTCATTATAACACATTCAAAAGCAAAATGCCACCCTTACGGATGGCATAGTTGTGGCTTGTGTTACGCATAGCTTCGGTGGAGCCCGGCAGTTTAAGGAATTTGCTGAAAAACAAGGCAAAACAGTAATTGAATTGAGCGAATGAAAATACCCCTGATTTTTAAAGTCAGGGGTTAAGCTTTGTATGTCGTCAAATTATATTTATAAGGCTTTTCCGCCGGACACCTTGATTATCTGTCCCGTAATCATTCCTGCCTGCTTACCCGCAAGGAACAAAACAGTTTCAGCTATATCTTCCGGCTGAATTAATCTGCCCATCGGAATCAGCGGAGTAACTACTTTTTCAAAATCCTCATCAATCCATCCCGTCTGAGTAGGACCGGGAGAAACACAATTCACAGTAATACCGTACTGCGCCACCTCAAGTGCAATACTGCGGGTAAGGGCCTCTAAGGTTGCCTTACTTGCTCCATAGGTAATCTGTCCCGCAAAAATTTGCGCTGCATCGGTAGAAACATTTATAATTCTTCCGTAATCACCACGATGTCTGATAAACTCCCTTGTCATCAATATGCTTCCACGGACGTTGACGGCAAATGTATCATCAATTACATTCTGTGTAACTGTCTCTATTGTGTCACAGCCGGTTTCATCATCTGTTGCGGCATTATTAAACAAAATATCAATACGTCCGTATTTTTCAAGGACTGCAGAATAGATTTCTTTTACGGCTTTCTCATCAGAAATATCACTTTCCAAAGTAATATAATCAGCATTCAGTTTCCTGAGCTCAGATTCTACGGCTTCTGTATTTCCTGCATTTGCTCCGTAGTATCTGTCTGCTCCGTTTCTGTCCGTTTTACTCATATCAAAGGGTCTGTCCACCTTCTTATATACCAAAACCACTTTGGCACCTTCACGGGCAAAGGCAAGTGCAGTCGTTGCTCCTATCCCCCACGGATTGTTTGCTCCGGTAATGATGGCAACTCTGTCTTTTAATCCGTAATCAACCATTTATAACACCTCGTCAGATACTCATTTTTTTGTTTCTTCTATTTTATCAAACATTTCGGAGCAGGCTATTGTTACCTCCCACGGAACAACAGGGCTTTCAGTTCTGCCTGAATTAATGCATCTCATAGCCTCGCTGATTTCATAAGTGAATCCGTTTACCGTTTCTTTATCTTCAAAATGTTCCTTGATATTTCCGGAAATATCATATAAAAAGCATTCGCTTGAATGATGGGGATTCGGGATAACGATCTTTCCGTGTTTTCCGTATATTATCATTTTATCGTCAATAGAGGTCATAATAGATGCTGCCAAATCTGCCAAGGTGTGCTCAAATTCAATACTGATATGATTATTAGCATCTACACCGCTGTCGCTCCATGTAGCAGAAACATTCATATTTTTTATTTCCTGCTCAATCAGATACGTAGTAATTTCATAGGCGTAAACCGTAATATCTTTTGCTGCACCGCCACCAAGCAAGGGGTTAAAAAATCGATTACTGTTATCCTCGACTGCCTTAAATCCGATTGAGAATTGTGAGATTTCAGGGATACCGATTTCGCCGTTATCTGTCCACATTTTCGCCTTGTTGACGGCAGGTAAAAAACGGCTCCACATAGCCTCCATAACGAAAACCTTATTTCTTGCAGCTGCTTCAAAAACCTTTTGCGCTTCATCTGAATTCTGAAACATAGCTTTTTCGCATAATACAGGAATACCTCTTTCAATGCACATCATTGTCAGACGGTAATGGTCATTGTTTGTAACGGCAATATATACGCAGTCAGGCTTTTCATTGTCAAGCATTTCTATATAACTGTCGTAATATTTATTTATGCCGTGCTTGGTCGCAAAGTCTTTTGCCCTGTCATAGCTTTTAGATGAAATTGCGCATACTTCACAGTTATCAAGTAACGAAACTGCTTCACAAAACTTATTTGCAATTTTAGCTGCACCCATAATACCAAAACGAAAATTACTCATATTATTTCTCCTATATAATTAATTCTTTTTTATTGATTTTCTAAATAATCTGCTACAAAAGCATCAACATCAGAAAAGCGTTTTATTTTTATCCCTGCTTTATTGCATACCTTTTCATATTCTTCCAGATACCTATCATATATCAGGACATTATCAGTCAGTTTTTCAGGATTATATTCATCCATAATATTGTAGGCTCCGATATCAAACTCCGACGAAATATCAGACAGCATACCATTAAAACTGCACATATTTACAAAGCAAGAGTATACATCTCTGTTGTTCGCAGCCTCTTCGACTTTATTTCTCCAGTTAGAATACAACTCCTCATAAGTTCCTGCAAGCACTGCAGAAGGCTTAGCTTTCGGTTTTTCCTTTTGTGTGTATTTTTCTGCATATAAGAGCAGGCTTTTCAATAAATATCTTATTTCAGAAGTATCGTTACTTGCAACTATTTTTCTAATATTATCTGAAAACTCACCAGATACAGGCAGATTTGCTATTTCATCAAAAGTTCTTTTCACACCCAACCTGAAATATTTTCCGTGATAAATCATTACTACATTCAGAATGCAATCTATAACATGGAAGGCATCCATACGAACCTGACCGAGTTCATCGTGCAAGCATGCATCAGCATATGATATTTTTGCTTTATCAAGAAGCTCTTTTACTCTGAAAAAACGCTCTTCGGATTTCAAAAATAAGACTACTTTATCTCTTAATTTACACAATTCATTATAGGCATCCTGATTTTTGACATAGACTATTTTTGAATCCATAAGCTTTGAAAGATGTGCGTGATGACACTCTGCATCGTGTCTTAAATCATCAAGCTTGGTACAGTATATATCATAGCCGACATTATTATCTTCAAGGATAAATCCTGTAGCGAGCTTATAGCCGTCATCATCCTCAATAAGAATAAGCAGGTCGAGATCAGATTTTTCATAAGTATCTCCTGTGGCAACAGAACCATATATTCCGATAAGAGCCAAGGAATCAGGACAAACTCTCTTAGCCTTTCTGATTATCGCATCAATGATTTTCTGGTTCATAATGACACCCCGTTTAAGTTTTTTGTTAAAGCAATTATAACATATCATAAGTAAAAATGCCACCCTTACGGATGGCACAAATTTATTCATTCACAATCGCAATCTTAATAACACCGTCGAGCTTATTCTCAAATATATCATAAGCCTTTTCGATGTCTTTAAGAGCGAATCTGTGGGTTATGAGAGGTGTAGTGTCAATCTTGCCCTCAGCGATAAGAGAAAGCACCTCGTCGCAGTCACAGCCGTCAACACCGCCTGTTTTAAAGATAAGATTCTTGCCGTACATATCGGTAAGAGGTAAGGTTTGTGCCTTATCATAAAGAGCAACCACCGTAACAACAGCGTTAGGTCTTGCACATTCCCATGCAAGGCGGAAGGTATCCTCGGCACCCGCAACCTCAAGTACAACATCTGCTCCGCCGTGGTCAGAGTTTTCAAGTACAAACTCCTTACAGCTTTCAGGCTCGCAGACAATAACTTCGGGATAGTGACTCTTCACAAAATCAATGCGGTTCTTATCCTTTTCACAAACGATAATACGCTTGGGATTTTTCAGCATAGTACAAAGGAGAGTGCAGATACCCGTAGGACCTGCTCCGATAATAAGCACAGTATCGTCTTCAGTAATTTCAGAAATGCGTGTCGCCCAGAAGCCTGTGGCAAGAACATCGCCCACAAAGAGAGCCTGTTCATCGCTCACGCTATCGGGAATTTTGTTAAGTCCCATATCAGCATAAGACACACGAACAAACTCTGTCTGTCCGCCGTCGATACGGCAACCTAAAGCCCAACCGCCATTCTTGTCGGTGCAGTTATTCACAAAACCCTTCTTGCAGAAAAAGCACTCTCCGCAGAAAGTTTCAACATTAACTGTAACTCTGTCACCGGGCTTTACCTTTGTGACATCGCTGCCGACGCTCTCGACGATACCGACCATTTCGTGACCGATGGTTATACCCGGAACGGCACGAGGCACAGAGCCGTGCTTAATATGTAGGTCACTACTGCAGATACTGCTCATCGTCACTCTGACAATGGCGTCACGGGAGTCGAGAAGTTCGGGTTTGGGTTTGTCGGTGAGTTCAAATTTATTGTGTGATTTGTAGGTGTAGGATAGCATGGTGGGTACCTCGTTTATAATAAAATAATATATTCATTATAACACTACTAGAAAATGTTAACAATAATTATAGAGATTACAAATACATAACCAAATGATTCGCAATCTTTTAGAAAAATAAGAAAGCCTTTATTTATTCATTTGGCTCAACAGTTAATAACAAGTATTTTAATAAAGCAAATGTCCTTCATCAGTAATATCAACAATCCTATTTGCATAAAACAATCTAACCAATGGAGGAATAAAAGCTTTGAATTTATTCTTGTTTTTCTGCCAAAGGCATTCCATCTCTTGAATAAAATCTTGGGCAGTAGGTGTATGTGGAATATGGCAGTATAAAGCCTCCAATTTGAATTCATTTCGATAAATCTCTACAACCCACGCAAAATCCATAATGCGATCCTCTAATTGTTCTGGTGCAACTTCAGGTTCTGCATTTTCTATAAATTCACCTATAGTACGAGATACCGATTCGAGTCTAATTGCAGGTAGCGGATGGTCAAACTCTCTCATTGTAGATAACCCCGATTTAAAAAGATACGAATCTCTTTCTTCTAGTGATAGCTTGTTTTTTTCGGCTAAGGAAACTAGTTTGTTTTTTCTATATGTATCAAACGTTTGAAAAACAACATTAACACCTGCCATAACAGCTTTTAATCGCTTACGTCTGTTTTCAATCATCTTTTCCTTTGATTTTGCCAAAAACTCATTTCGCTTTTTTTCTGATATGCTGTTGCAAATATACGAAGGCAAACAAGGATAATAGGTAGACCAAAACTGTTCTTTTTTTTGATTATACTGAGCAGCTCTAAGATTATGAGCGCTTTGTGCATTTTCATAAGTTAATCCACATAAAAAGCCCATTGCCACTTGATCAGCTTGGAATTCTTTCATTTGCTGAAAAAGGTTGTATCCCTCTTCGTGTTCGCCATTTGAAAATTCAAATTGCTCTGTATTTTCATCTTTTGTAATGTGACCACAAACAATATGAGCATATTCGTGAGCTACAAAAAAACGGAGTGCTTCTACAGAAGAAAGTTCATACCATTTGTCGGCATCACTTTCAGGAAATAAAATTCCTTTAACTTTTTCTAAACTGTCTCGGACATTTTTTTCAATTGCTTCACAAACACCCGAAAAAATCCCAATACAATAGGAATTAAGTTCTTTTTCAAAAACTACAAATGCGTTAACTTTAGATGAATTTATGATATACAATTTAGTGTCAGGTAAATCTATACCATGTAATTTCAAATAATACTCACGCAAAACCGATATGAAATTATCACCTATATCTAAAATTTGAAAAATTGGATTTGAACGATCTGCTACATATGTATAGCCCTGATATATACCATATTTGGTTTTAAAAAGGTGCTCTTCTTCTGGCTTTGAATATTCTTTTGGTAAATAGTTTTCATAATTAAAATCATCCATCATTGCGGTTCCTTACAACAAATTAATATACAATATCCTTACAATTTTAAATCAAAACACCACCATATAAAAGGTCAACCTTGTATTAAACACAACAGCAATGCTCTCAGAAAATCCGCATCATTCTGTGCAGTTCTCTTTTTTGGTCCTTTTGTTCTATTACCTGCCATTCTCTCCTTTTTGCCTATAAAACGGGTAAAAAGGAGATTTTCTATATTGCTGTCGGTGTAGATAAGTCCGTTCTGATTAAGAGCCTTTCCACCCTTACCAAGCACAAGAGCTGCAAGACCGTAGTCCTGCGTGACAATCACATCATCCTTTTCGGTAAGGTTGGCAATACGGCAATCAGCAGAATCTGCACCCTTATCAACGACGATGGTTGTTGCTCCGTCTTTTTCAATGGAATGGGTATTGTCACAAACGATGATACACTCTATACCTCGCTCCACGGCAGTGCCTACAGTAATATCCACAACAGGGCATGCGTCGGCATCAATTATTATTTTCATAGCATCACCACGTTAAAGTTGTTTTTACAAGTGCATTACTTTTTCACACCGGAAACCATATACATTCTCTCATCAGAAATCAGCACATCCACATCAAAATAAGCTTTCATCATATCTGAAAGCACCTCTTTTTTTACAAGAGGAACAGAAACCTTTTTTGCACTGCCTGAATGACATTTTGCAAGCTCTTTTTCACTTATGCCGTGAGCAATACTGAGCCTGCCCGACTTTTTCACAAGAAGTGAAAGCTTTTCTATCAGTTTTTCCGGCTTTGGAAAATGAGGGAACGCATTGTATATCATTATTGCATCAAACTTATCCTCAAAGCTATAATCAAGCACATCCCCGCAGATAACCTCTGTCTGAGGAAATTTTTCTTTTGCTCTTTTCACCATTTCCTGTGAAATATCAATACCGGTCACCTTTGCACCGATAGCAGCATAATCCGGAAAAAGCACACCTGTACCGCAGGCAACATCAAGAACTTTTACACCTTCTCTTATGCCACCCTTCAGAAGAATTTCAGAAATAACTTCTTCGTTGCGTATGTTTGTATCATCCCATACGGGAGCTAACTTATCAAAAAAATCTATAACATCTTTTTTATCCATAATCAGTCTTCTTTCTTTGCCATAGACTTAAAGTGAAGCTCTCTCATCCCCTCAACCTCATCGCATACAGGCTTAAGGTTACAGGTATCACAGTCAAAATTCACACTGTTCATAATATGATTAAGAGTTTCAGTGATATCATTACTTTTCTGTGCCATATCTTCATAAGCTTTATGGTCAGCCTCAGTAGATGTTATAAATATAACTCTCACACCCTTTACTGCAGAGTTTTCTTTATACTTGTTAATCAGAAGATTTCCCACATTCTTAAAGCTTATCCCTGACTTTACGGCACTTTCAGAAACTCTTACAGCCTCTTTATGTGAACGTGAAGAGGTTCTTATCATATACCCGTCGGGGAAGTAATGATATTTGACATACTCAATCTTTCTTATAAGATTATATGCCTTCTGTTCATCCCCTTGCTCATCAATCTGCACAAGAGTAATTCGGGTGAATTTTCTGTCTTTTTTTATATCGTAAATCTCATTGCCCACAACAGTAATACCGTCTTTCACCTCGGATGAAGTAACAAGATTGAATCCTGTACCGCTCAGCTCATAAGCGCTGTGCTTCTGCAATACAACCTGATTGCTGCCCACATCCTTCCAGGCATTATCAGGCTCATAAACATAATTAATTTCAGAAAGCCCCTGAGTAATTTCAAGGGCTCTTTTTATCAGTGAATCAAAAAATTCCATTACAGCTTCTTATCCTTTTTCATTTTATCATAGCGATGTTTCCAAAGCCAATCATAAACCGCACGGACAAGCTTCATATCAAGATTGAACCAGTAGATTGCAAATGTGATAACAAATAAAGCAAAAATCACACCGAGTATAATTAAAATGATATTCATATCAGTTCACCTTGGAAAGACCTTTCTGTCTTGCATACTCTGCCGCACCTAAAGCACCCATAAGCTGAGGGTCGGTATTCAGTTCAACAACCTTGATTTTGAGCACCTTTTCAATAGCAGCCTTAAGACCCACATTCTTGGCACAACCGCCTGTAAGAGTGATACTGTCTGTAGCACCTGCTTTTTTAGCCATAACAAAGCATCTTTTGGCAACTGCAAGCTGAATACCTGCTGCAATTCCATCCATAGGCTTACCTTCACCAACGAGTGATATAACCTCACTTTCAGCAAAAACAGTGCACTGGGCAGTAATGGGAATTGTGTTCTTTGCACCGAGTGAAAGCTTTGAAAATTCAGGAAGTGTCATTTCAAAAGCATTAGCCATAGCTTCATAGAATCTGCCTGTACCTGCTGCACACTTATCGTTCATTGCAAAGTTTTTAACTGTACCGTCAGTGTCAATAGCAATGCCCTTAACGTCCTGTCCGCCGATATCGATAATAGCTTTTACTTCGGGGTTTGTAACGTGCACACCCATAGCGTGACAGCTGATTTCCGAAATATTCTCATCAGCAAAAGGCACCTTATTTCTGCCGTAGCCTGTACCGATAAGATATGTAAGCTCTTCAGCTGAAGAAAGTCCCTCTACCTGAGCCACAGCATCACCCAGTGCAATTTCTGCACTCTGAACAGGGTTGATTTTACTTCTGTTTGTAACATTGGCAACAATCTTGCCGTCCTCATCAAGAATTATACATTTAGTGTAGGTTGAACCTACGTCGCATCCGCCAAAATATTTCATTTATATATTCTCCTTTACCAAGCTAAGTCGTCTTCAAAATCAAGCAGTGAAGCATCAAGTGGCTCTTCCTGCAAAACAGTCTGCATATATTTGTTTACCTGCTCACGCATTTCTCGTCTTGAAATTGTACGGGGGTCCATAAGATCCTGACGTACCCAGATAAAATTGACACCCTTTTCTCTTGCCTGATCGTCAAAGATGCCCTGAAGTCCGTCCATACCCTTACAGGAAATCTGATCGTACATAATAACAGTGTCTGCACTGTATTCTTCAACTATTCTCCAGAGCTCATCTACAACATGGCGGTAACCGCCCTTTGTATGCTTACGCATAATTGAGCGCTGATAGGTTTTGGCAAGATCCTTCAGTGACTGTTCCTTATCTTCTGAATCGATTTCAAGATATGAAATCATAGTTTCCATATCCATAACAACAGTTATACCCCAACAGCTTTCAAGCCAGTTTGCAAATGAAGTATAATAATTAGCAGGACAGGACCACACAACTGCTCTGTGGCGCATATTCTTGTTTACAATGTTCTTGTTTTCATAAGCCTTCATCATTATCTTATTTACTTTTTTATCAACCTTAAGGAAGTTTTCGTTTGAACCGCCCGAAAGATTGAAATAGTAAATTCTGTAAAGCCAGAAGGTTGCACCTGTCATCTGGGGATAATCAGTTCTGTTAATATCCCATTTCTGTCTTTCATATTCAAGCTGCTTGTTATAATCCTTCATTCGTCTGAAATATTCATCCCAGTCGAACTTTTCACCTGTCTGATCTTCAATAAACTTAATCAGTGACTTGATTTCCTCAACAGCATATTCCTGAACATCATCACCGTCATAGCGAAGAGGAATACCGAAGAAATGAGTAGGAAGATTAAGTCGTCTGTCAAGGAATGAGGAGTTCATAATTGAACCGTCACAAGGCATATTTGTGCCGATCATGCAGCAGCCCATTTTCGGATAATCATCCTCAATTGCAACACCCGCTTCAGCTGAAGGCAAGGGACACACGTCAGCAGGAACACCGAAGCTTTCCGTAACCTCAAGGTAAGGCGGTGTAATCTGCTGGTCAACCATTGATGCAAGGAAAATAGGTAAGGTCTGCAAAGGAATAGGAATAAGATTGGGGAAACCTGTGAAAACCTCGTTAGGCACTATTTCATCCATAAGCACAATTTTCTTTGAAAGCTTATTGCCTGGATTAAGATTTTCATCGGCACGGAAAGTGATATTGATAAGCTTTGTGGTGTGCTTGACAATCATATTGTAATGCAGGTGAGCTATACGAAGATGAGGACCTCGAAGACCTGCAACATGACGGTCGATGAAAGAGGGAGTTGCAAGATAAGATGCCATCCAACGATATCTCCATATACCTTTTACAGTTGATACAGGAGCTTTGAGAACCATCTTGATCATATCTTTCCAGGTAACAAGCCAACGGTAATAGTCATACATTGTATCTCTGAAGCCACGCCACTCCCTGTGCTTGAGCAAGGCAGTATGCTCTGTATAGAGTTTTCCGTAATTATCCATTCTCTTTCACCTGTCTTTCTTTCTGAATTTTCTTGATTTCAAGACTTTCTACAAAAGCCTGAACTCGGGTACGCAGCTGACCTGATGCCGAAGCAGTATACTGACGGTCAACCGCCGCTGTAGGCACACCGTAATCATTAGTCATAACATAAGATGCCAGCGCTCTTTCATAGCCCCAATACTCACAGAATTTCAACTGTTCATACATTACACCGTCAGCATTATAATCTTCAACAAGCTTTTTTACATAGTCACGTCTTTCCTGAACTTTTTCGTGGCTCATAAAACGGGGACACTGACTTGTTTTAAGATAGTGAAGACAAATCTGTGTCAGCACATCTTCACCGTCTTTAAGAATAATCTCCTGTCTGCCGGGCAAAGCGCCGAAGCAGTATCTGTCGGCAACAACAAGAGCACCGCTGTCTTCAATAAGTGATGTAAAATCAGGGTCGTCCATTTCTGAGCCTACAACTACAATTTTTGCTCTGTAGTTTTTCTTGGCATCAGCTTCTCTTGTTCTTAACTCCTCTGCAGTTTCACGAAGTGCGGGAAGAATCAGTGCCTTGGGACAGCAATATGTAATAAGGTTGAGTATATGATATTCGTAACCTGTAATCCTCGGATTATCTTCTTTTCTGTATTCGCCTATCTCTGTCATAAGACGGCAAACCTCGTTATGCTCTTCTACAGCTTTTCTCAAAGCTTCATCTGATGTATCAACACCGTAAACAGAAGCCATCTTATCAAGAATTTTAACACGTGTCTGTGTCACATAGTGCTTGACGGTGTGCTCTTCGATTTTAAAGGGCATATCTAAAAATGTAACAAAGAACTTATCATTTCCAACTAAATTAAGAAGTTCAAAATGCTCTGCAGTTCTGTTCATTTCAGAACAGGTTTCAGCTGCAAGCAATCCATTAAGAAAGTTGAAGCCGCCCTCAATTGCTCTTTCAAGAATAGCCTTGGAATATCCGCAAAGGAAATTGCTCATATAATAAGTGGCAATATCCATTGAGCCTGTACGGGGTGCTCTGAGCCTTACGGAAAAACAGTTTCCGCAGTTAAGAAGCACTTCAGGAATATGATAGCAGGTATAGCCCAGCGCAATACCTCCGTCAGCTTTTGCCTTTTGTACAAGCTCGTTATTAGCTTCCTGCAAAAGCTTTTCAAATTCATAAAGATGTTTTAAATCTTTCATAGCTTTCTCCTTATAATATATCAAGCTCTGTAAGAGCTTTTTTCACACCTGTAACTACATTTGAATCATTGGGTAACTTTGTAATGTCTTTGCCTTCAATGTCAAAAATAGCAAGATTTGAATCGGTGGCAATATATGAAAGCACGGGAATATCACCTGTGCTGATATGCTCAATTACGCTCTCATCGGGAATACGGTTAACAATAGCACCCAGCTTTTTGTACATAACAAGCTCATCAGCCACACTCTTTATAGTATTTATAACCTGTGTACCCTTTTTACTTGCATCTGTGATAAGCAGAAGATGGGTAACCTTTTCCATAACTCTTCTGTTAATCTGCTCAACGCCTGCTTCACCGTCAATAACAACATAATCAAAATCCGATGACAGAATACTGATAACCTCTTTGAGATAGGCATTGATTTTGCAGTAACAGCCTGCACTTTCAGGTCTGCCGACAGCGATAAATGCAAAGCCGTCTGTTTCTACAAGAGCATCGAAAATCTTATATCTTGCATCACCTAAAAGCTCAATAGCAGCCTTTGTATTACCGTCTTCAACAGTTGCAACTATTTCTTTTCTGATATCGTCTATAGTTGTCTTTACATCTATACCGAGTGCAGTTGAAAGACCTACGGCAGGGTCAGCATCAATTGCAAGAATTTTTTTATCGGGATAAGCCTCAACAAGAAGTTTGACAATAGCAGCCGAAATTGAAGTTTTGCCTACGCCACCCTTACCTGAAAGAGCTATGATTGTTGCATTGTTTTCCATACACATTTCTCCTTTTTTCTACATAAAACGATTATATCAAATAATTCTTACCTTTTCAACAACAACAAAGAAATAATAAAAAAATCAACCCTCCGCTAATCTGTGCTTGAACAAGTCCGTTAAAAACGGACAATAGAAAAAATAACCCTCCTATGGTAAAATGAATTATCATAGGAGGAATTTTTATGCCCAGAAGTTACAAACCGATACAGCAACACGAGAAAGAAATATTAAAAATGCGAGAGGA
>JAZLAJ010000072.1:0-7419 GCA_045613145.1 Acutalibacteraceae bacterium | reverse complement strand
GTATTTGTTTCTCGATGAAAATTCCCCGTATTTTTGCCAAAAGCCTCGCAAGGCGACAGCCTTGCTGCATTTTATGGCTTCAATACAAGAAATTTTCTTATCTTATGAAACTGCGAAGCACTTTAAAATGAAAATTTTGAGTACAAGAAAAGGCAAAAAACAGCCGATAACGCTGACGCGTATCGGCTGTTTTTAACGCATTATTGTGCCAAAAGTTTACATTTTAAAGAAATACTTCCTTATGGGAAGTCGGCATACAGTCTGCCGTCTTTTAATGATTATTTGCACTTGATGTTCTTTACCTTGCTGTATGCGCCGTAAATCTTTACCTTATTTACTGTCTTATAAGCACGTACCTTTACATAGTACTTTTTCTTGCTCTTAAGCTTTTTGATAATAGTTTTAACTGTTTTGTCCTTTTTGATATTAACAGTCTTTGTTGATTTCTTGGCGAACTTCTTTGATGTAGAATAGAGAACCTCGTAGCCTGTTACACCTGAAAGCTTCTTCCATTCTACGATAACTTCTTTTTTCTTTTTGCTGTTCACTCTGTTGATTGTAACGGTTGCGGGTTTGGTTGTTGCACTTACTTCACCGCTTGCAGCACTCTGATTACCGCCTGCTACTGCTACTACCTTGAATTTATATGTAGTACCGGCTTTAAGCTTTTTAACTGTAGTGCTTGTGCCCTTTATGTTCTTTACTGTGGTCCATTTACCGGAGCCTGTTCTGTATAAAACATTGTAGCTTTCTGCACCGGTTACCTTATTCCACGAAATTTTAGCTGATGAAGTAGAGGATGATGTTGCCTTTACTCCCGAAGGCTTACTGAGAGTAAGCATCTTGATTTCCTGGGTGCCGAGTGTAGCCTTACATACAGTACATGAGTTTACCTGCTGACCCTTTGCCTTATAGGTAGCGTTCTTTGTTGTTTTAAAGCCGCTTGCCTTATGACCTTTCTTTGCCACAGGTTCTGTCTTTATAACAGCATTACATACTGAGCAATAATATGATTTTACACCGTTAACTGTGCAGGTGGGGTTCTTTGTTATCCTGTTCGTTCCGGTTTTATGACCGTTTGCATTAATAAGCGTAGAGTAGTAATCTCCGCACTGCACACAGGTGTGACCCATCTTACCGACTGTGGTACATCCTGCAGCCACTTCAGTCACAGATTTATAATCATGTCCTGTTTTATTAAGAGTAGCTTTATTATCTGAGTATTCCGGATTCTTACATCCTTCCTTGTTACACATCTTAGTAGGAGCATATCCGTTCTCTGTACAGGTGGGAGCCTTGGCAGGTGCTGTTACAGTTTCACTCACATCAGAGAAAGCACCGTAAAGTACACCTAAGAGAGATGCTATACCTTCTGCACGGCTGTTTAATGTAGCGATTACTGCTTTAACGATCTTGGCAAGACCGTCGTTCTTCATAGCTGCTTCGAAATGACCTGATGTCTGTTTTTCGATGCCACCGATTACTGACCAGTTGTTTACGACGTTACATACTGTGTTATAAAGGAAAGTAACTACGGAAACATCCCCTGCAAAATTAAGTGCCCTTACAGCTGTAGCCTCTACGAAGCCCTGAAGGTCCATTCTGAACAGACAGTCGATAATGCCTCTGATGAAGTTTTCTGAGCTGAAATCTGCTGTACCGTCATCAGCAGTAAAGTCGAGAAGGATGTCGAGCTTTTCAAAGAAAGACTGTGATTTTTTGAAATCCTTTCCGAGATAAGCCTCTACATTTTTATCGATAAGGAAGAAGTTAAGCGCACTGTTTAATACTTCCCATACGGTCTTTCCGCTTCCAGCAGTAATAGCCTTACCGCTTTCATCATAAAGGGGAACACTACCGCCTATCTGTTCGATTACATAATCACCGAAAACATGCTCATAGGTAGCATCTGCGGGATAAGACTTACCGCTGAGATGGATAACAATCTTGTTGGCCATTTCTGTAAGAGATTTTGTTTCCTTAATTAATTCATAAATCTCTTTTTCACCGTTTGTATCTGCTGCCTGAAAGACAATCTTCAGAATTTCAAGCATAAGAGCTTCGTCACTTACATTTGTATTGATTCCGAGTTCTGACTCTGCAGCGATATATTTAACGAGCTTTCTTGTGTTATCACCTATATTTTTGTAATCGCCCTTTGTCCAGCCTGTGAATCCGGGAACAACCTGTGCAAACACCTTGCCTAAAATGTCATTGATCTGAGCGAGGACGGACTTGTCCTTTGTAAATTCGATTCCGTCGAAGGAGTAGTCACCGTCAAGCTGAATAATTTCGTCAAGCTTTTCATATTTTGTGCCGAGTGTGGCAAAGCTGAAGGACAGACCCTTAACGGTATCTATAAGATATTTGTCTACGAGAATGTTAAAGGCTTCCGTGATAACATCATCGACAGTAGTGTCAGCTTTTATGGTGATACCTTCCAGGACTCCGCCTTCCTCTGAAACAAGTCCTACAAGGTCAGTATAAACGAAAGCATCGAAGTCAGTTAATGCTCTGTTCTTTATCTCATTGTAATTAGGAGCACCTTCGAAAAGAGCATCAACTATTCCCTCTCTTAAGAGTTCACTTACATTAAAATCAAGGCTTACTGCATTTCCGATTAAACCAAGATCAATAGTTCCGCTGAGGAACTTTTCGATAATGTTGTTGTTTGCATCGGCAAGCTCAAGAAATTCAGCGAAAATTTTATAGTCACCTGACTTTTGGCGTGACATATCTTCATCAAAAGTTTTAAGATTAAGATCTTTAAGATCACCCAGGAAAATTTTAGCAACATTTAACGCAACACGGAATCTGTCTATTGTAGCACAGATTGCATCAACAGATGTGAGATCAATGTTGATTTCCGTAACCTTAAGATCAATGGTTTCGTTAATATCCGCATCCCTGAGCGCATCATCCAGCACATCGAGAAGATGATGTACATTCTCCTTTGTAGAATTCTGTGCATAAGTTTTGTAGTCGGAAACAGCCTTTGCACTTGCACCGAAAAATGAAACAGACATCATCGAGCACACAAGGATGAGACACATAACAAGACTTAACACACGGTTAAAAACTGTTTTCATAGTTATACCTCCTGAAATCAAATGTTCGATAAAACCAAATTTTATCATTATAATAATACTATATTTTCACCCTTCAAGTCAATAAATCAAAAGACCAAATCCAAAAAAAAATTAATATTTATTAAAACTATACAATTATACCTGTAATTTTTTATTTAACATTTTCTCCACATAATTCAAAAACAACATATTAATTTAAAATGAACATTTTTTTAATTTCTTCTTGACTAATAAAAAAAACTGTACTATAATTAACATGTAAATAATTTTCAGGAGGAAAATACTATGGGATTTTATGAAACCTACGAAGACGATATCAAGGCTTTCATCCAGGCTCTTGTTGATTTCGTTAAAGCAATTATCGACAAATTAAATTTATGCGGAAACTAATAATGTAATATTAAAAAGCAAACAGGCTGTCACTTTAGTGACAGCCTGTTTTTTTATACTATTACCTTTCCGTAAATACCGAAGGATGCCAGAACAGCGGCACACTGACTGACAGGAAGACCCATAACAGAAAAATAGTCCCCTTTTATACCCTTGACCAGCACGGATCCGTATCCCTGAATCCCATAGCTTCCTGCTTTATCAGCATATTCCATCGTATCCAGATAACTGTTAACCGTTTCTTCCGAAAGAGGATAAAATTCCACCTCCGTAGTATTTTCGAAGCATTCACATCTTTTTCCGTCAGCGATACATACACCGCTGACTACTGTATGGGTTTTACCCGAAAGAGACATAAGCATACGGAATGCATCCTCACGGTCGGCAGGCTTACCTAAAATTTTACCGTCTACCGCTACCACAGTATCGCAGCCTAAAACCACAGCATCTGCATAATCCTTAAGAACAGCCATAGCCTTCCTTCGGGCAAGCTCTGTTACAGTTTGCTGAGGAGTAAGCTTTTCGGATATATTCTCATCACAATCAGAGGGCTTTACTTCAAAAGCATAGCCACAGTTATTCAGAAGCTCTTTTCTTCTCGGTGAATTCGAGGCAAGAATAAATCTCTCCATCATATCTCCCCCGTTTCCTTAAGCTTAGCTATTTTAAGAACAAGAGCAACTGTTTTAGAATCAGAGATTTCTCCGTTCATTACCATTCTTACGGCTTCATCGAGAGGTTTTCTTTCCACAGAAAGGAATTCTCCCATATCGAGATGCTGTTCGGTTCTGCGAAGTCCTGTAGCACCGTAAAGATAAATTATCTCACTGCAGTAAGCTACAGTAGGATACACTGTACCGAGAGAAAAGACCTTTTCCGCTACTACTCCGCATTCCTCCTCAAGCTCTCTCATACCTGCCTCAAGAGGGTTTTCACCTTTTTCCAGCTTTCCTGCGGGAAGCTCAAGCAGCTCTCTTTTGTAAGGATAACGGAACTGACGGACAAAAAGCAATTCATCATTATCGGTAAGTGCAGCTACACATACTCCTCCGCTATGCTCCACAACCTCTCTTTTAGCCTTGCTTCCGTCGGGCAGCTCCACATCATCCACATGTACACTGATAATTCTGCCGTCATAGATAAGCTCACTTTTCAAGGTTTTTTCTTCGAAATTCATATTCTGTTCCCCTTTACGGTATATTTTTTCTTATGATTACATATATTTCAGAGGGTGATACTATGAAATATACTGTCACACCCTGTGACTTAGATTATAACACAAATAAACGGATAATAGAAGACCTTATCAAAGAATATCCGTTTTTAAAGGTCAGTATTATCGGCAGAACTGCTGTCGGACGCAGTATTTTTTCTCTTTCTGCCGGTAACACTAAAAACTGCGGGATTTATGTCGGCTCTGTCTGTGGAAGTGACGGACTTTCGGGGCTGATACTTTTACTTTTCATTGAAAGACTTTCCTACGCGATAAAGAATAATCTTTCTCTCGCCTCGGTAAACATCAGAAAAGCGCTTACACTTTCCGGTGTGACTGTTATTCCCTGTCTTAATCCTGACGGAAGAGATATCTTTGTCCACGGAATAAAAAGTGCCGGGAGAATGGGAAGTTTTGTTTCCTCCTTTTATAATAAAGACGCTCCCGAATGGAACGCAAATGCAATGGGAGTCGACATAAATCTTAACTTTACTCCCCGTAAAAAAATAAAAATCCCTTCAGCTTCCCCCTCGCCCTCTCTTTTCTGCGGAGATTATCCCGAAAGTGAAGCGGAAACGAAAAGCTTCACCCGACTTTGCAGATTAAAGCGCTTCCGTCAATGCATCGAGCTGTACGACGGCGAAAGAGAAATCTTTTATAAAAGTGATGAAGAAGAACCCGTCACAAGCTCTATGATGGCCAAGATTTTATCCTGTTCTGCCTCTCTGCCTTTAAACGTCGGACGAAACGTTAGCCACTCAGGGATTTCAGACTGGTTTATCAGAGAATTCCACCGTCCCGCTTTTTCACTCGGTACGGGTGGAAGCACAGAAAGGCTTTACGAAACCTACAGTCATCTGGAGGAAGCCTTGACAGTTTTTTCTTTGCTGTAATATCTTATCTTAACCATAAAAAAGGCTACCGCATCAGCGATAGCCTTTTTCTTTATTCAGGTTTCAACGAAATGAAACTCTTTATTTTTACCAGTGAACATTACCGCAAGCGCAGCTCTTACCAATCTTGAAGAGTCTCCAGAAGAAGTTGAGAATCTTATAGATAATTCTCATGAGTACACTTTCCTTATGACAGATACATCCGCATGATGCGCCGTTTTCACTGTCATAGATAAGTCTGCCGCAGTCTTCACACTTGCCGTCTTTGTCGGTCTTGCCGTGACCTGTAGCAGGAATTACTTCCTTACCTACTTCAGTACTGCAGTCTGAGCACTTCTGATATGCAGTGTAGCCTGCTGCTTCACAGGTAGCATCTGCACCCTTGTAATCTACAAGGTTATGATCGAGCATAGTGCCTTCTTTTTCAGTAATGAGATAGCCGTTACATACAGTACATTTTTCAGTAATATAAGCATTCTTATCACATGTAGCAGGTGTTTCACCTATAACTGCATAAGAGTGTTCCTCTTTCTTCTTAAGATCAGCTTCTGCATAATCTTCGCCTTTTTCTATGCATTCTTCGTGCTTATCTTTATCGTATCTACGTTCCTCTGTCTTATAGCAAACTGAACAACGAACTTCTCTTAAACCGTTATTAGCACAGGTAGGAGCGATATAGCTGATAACTACCCATGAATGGTCAGCGCTGTCGTCAATTCTTGTTTCAGTTTTGCCACAGCCTTCTACTGTACATTTCTTAGCTACTACAACACCTGAACCGCAGTCACCGGAAACATATTCCCAAACTTCATTTCCGCTTTCATCCTTCTTCCACTGATGGAGACCGGAATCTGCAGCGATTGTCTTGGTTCTGTAGTATGAGCAACCTTCGTTAGTACAGTATCTGACTGCTGTACCTTCTGTATGACAGTCGGGTTCACCTACGATGTCTGCATCGAAATCTTCAGGGATAGCTGTCCAGCCGGAAAGATCGTAGGTCCAGTCAGCAATAAGTTTATGCTCGAGAGCATCGATTTTTTCGCCGCCCTGTGTAGCACCGCAGCCGTTTGTACAGGTGTAAACTGCTTCCTTACCTGCTACGCCGCACTTGGGTTCTACTTTTTCTGCTGTAAGCTGCATATTATGATCGAGCTTAGCTACTGTGTCAGCTTCATATGTGTCACCGCAGACAGAACATGTGTAGGTTGTGAAGCCTTCTGCTGTACATGTGGGAGCAGTTACTTCTGACTCGTAATTGTGCTTGAGAGCTTCGATTTCTTCGCCGCCTGTTACTTTACCGCAACCTCTGGAACAAGTATAAACTGCTTCCTTACCTGCGATACCGCACTTGGGTTCAATCTTGTCTGCAGTCTTCTGCATATCATGCTCGAGAGCTTCAATTTCCTCGCCGCCTTCGGTCTTACCGCATCCGTTAGCACAGGTGTAAACTGCAGTCTTACCTGCTTCTTCACACTTAGGTGCTACTTCTTCTGCACTAAGCTTCATATCGTGGTTGAGGGCTTTGATTTCCTCGCCGCCTTCGGTCTTACCGCAGCCGTTAGCACAGGTGTATTCTGCAGTCTTACCTGCTTCTTCACACTTGGGTGCTACTGCTTCTGCACTAAGCTTCATATCGTGGTCGAGAGCTTTGATTTCCTCGCCGCCTTCGGTCTTACCGCATCCGTTTGCACAGGTGTATTCTGCAGTCTTACCTGCTTCTTCACACTTGGGTGCTACTTCTTCTGCAGTCATCTGCATATCATGGTCGAGAGCCTTGATTTCTTCGCCGCCTGTTACTTTACCGCAGCCGTTAGCACAGGTGTATTCTGCAGTC
>JAZLAJ010000071.1:0-10661 GCA_045613145.1 Acutalibacteraceae bacterium | reverse complement strand
CAATACCTCAGCGAAGCAGAATATGAAGAAATTTATCTCAAGGCGAGAGCAACTGCTATTGACATCAAGCTTAACCCCTCAGGTGAAAAATACAAGCTCAGCAATCAGATTTTAGCTGCAACCTTGATGACTAACGTGGTTTATCCCATTTATAAGCACGGCGAATACATCATTCACCATACTCCCGGTAAGCGTTGGGACTGCCTTTACACCTGGGATTCAGGCTTCATCGGTCTGGGTATGAATGAAATCGCACCAAGGTTCGCTGAATACATTATCGACACATATTTAAGCACTGAGGACAATCCCGATTATGCCTTCCTTCATCACGGCTCACCCGTCCCCGTTCAGATTTACCAGCTCTACGAAATGCTTCAGAGCAGTAACGATAAGGAAAAATTCCTCTCATACTACTCCAGAGCGAGACTTTATTATCTCTTCCTCAGAGGCAAGATAAGAGGTTCAACAACCGGTAAATTCAAAAGCGGACTTCTTACCACCTATGATTACTTCTATTCATCAAGCGGTATGGACGATTACCCTGCTCAGATGGCTATGAAGAAAGACGAGCTCCGTGACAAGGCGGCTCCCGTAATTTCAACTTCACAGGTTATCCGTTTCGGTAAAATCCTCTCTGTTATGGCTGACAGGCTCGGTAAAGCTGAGGATGTGGAGGAATACAGAAAAGACGTAAATGACCTTACCGAGGCTCTCAACAAATACTCCTGGGACGAGGAAAGCGGTTATTACAGTTATGTTCTCCACGATGAAAACTACGAAGCGACAGTAAAATACACCACACCCGAGGGCGAAAATCTCAATAAAGGTCTTGACGGTATTTATCCCATTATAGCAGGTGTATGCGACGAAAATCAGAAGAAAAAGATTATCGGCCACCTTACCAACGATAAGGAAATGCACACTCCCTTCGGCATCAGTGCTGTAGATATGACAGCAAGCTACTACAAAATCAACGGCTACTGGAACGGAAACATCTGGTTCCCCCACCAGTGGTTCATATGGAAGAGTATGCTCGATTGCGGTGAAAGTGATTTCGCATACGATATAGCCCATCTTGCCCTTAACATCTGGAAAAGAGAGGTAGACGAAAGCTACTATACCTTCGAAATGGTCAACACCGTAACAGGCTGCGGCGGATGGTTCCATAACTTCGGCGGTCTCTCCACTCCCATCAATATGTGGGCCAAGGCTTACTATTGCCCGGGAAAAGTAAACGTCGGCTTCGACACCTATCTCGATAAGGTCATGTTCAACGCGGACAAAACAGAAGCTGAAATAGACTTCACCTACTACGGCAACAACGATAAATTCATTCTGCTGTGCGTAATGGATGAGAAGTATAACTATATCTGTACTCTCGACGGAAAAGAAACCGACTGCAAACAGAACAAGGGACAGCTTACTTTCAACCTTTCAAGCGCATACAAGGAAAGTCATAAGATTATTATCAAGAGAAAATAAAACGAGGTAAAAATTATGTACGAAAACATTAAACCCTTAAAGCTGAATGTTATCTCTGACATTCACTACTATTCCAAAGAAACAGGTGTTTCCGGCAAAGGCTTCGAAAAAGAAAATGCAAAGACTCCTAACGATCTGCTTAACTGTGAGGAAATCCTCACTTCTCTCATGAATCAGCTGGCTGAGGATGAGTGCGAGATAGTTTTAGTTTCAGGCGACGTTACTACCCGAGCCGAAAGAGAGGCTCACGAGGGTGTTATCGGTCTTCTCCGTTCACTCAAGGAAAGAGGTAAAAAGGTTTACGTCATCACAGCCACTCACGACTACCACGACGGTGATGTTACGAGAAAATACGTAGGTGACGAAGCTGTTATGGTTCCTTCAGTAAAAAGAGATGAGCTGTGGGATATGTACCGTGAATTCGGCCCCGATGAAGCTATCGCTGTACACAGGGACAGTATGAGCTATGTAGTACAGCTCTGCGACGGCTACCGTCTTTTCGCCCTCAACGATGACAGCAACCGTAAAAACGGAGCAGGCTTTTCGGAGGAATGCTTCCAATGGATTACCGAGCAGATAAAAGACGCTCATGCAAACGGTCAGTTTATCATCCCTATGACTCACCATCCTATGCTCTCCCCCTCTCCCTTCTACACCATCATCGGTGGCGGAAATCTGATGAAGGACGCAGATATGAGAATCGACCAGTTCACAGAAATGGGTCTTAACTATATGTTTACGGGTCACACCCATATGCAGGATATTTCCTATAAGGTTACGGAAAATGACAAGGTTTTCTATGACATTACCACCGCTGCTGCTGTAGGCTATCCTGCTAACTTCCGTCAGGTTACCTTCCTTCCTGCAGAGGGCAAGATAGATGTTGATACTGTGGATGTTAAGTGCGACATCGGCGGAAGAAAGCTTCAGGACCACCTGGAAGATAAGTTCTTCGGAATGATAAGAAGAGTTATCGATGCAGCCGGCAAGGATATTCCCGAGCTTGCACGTCTCGCTACTGCATTCAGCGTAAAGGAAAAGCTTATTTATAAAATCGGCTGGATAATCAAGCCCTTCGCAAAGCTTTTATCTAAGCTTAAGATAGGCACTGTGGCAAAGCTCGTCAAGAAGGAAAGCGGTCTTAAAAAGAGCGACTATGCTCACATCAAAGACAAAAAGGTAGTTGACTTCATCGTTTCTCTTGTCAGAAATCTTTACGGCGGCGACTCACCCTATTCACCCGACACGGCAGAATATAAAATTACTATGGGCATTCTCGCTGTTATCGACAGCATTCTTAAGCTTTTCGGAATCAAGATAAGCAGTATACTTAAGGGTGCCACATCAGTACAGAGTCTCGTTGAACCGCTTCTTTATAATCCCGGTATCTGCGATGCAAAGGCTGTGCTTAATCTTTATGATAATCTTCCCCCGAAGGAAGGCATGAAGATGAACTTCGTAAAGAGTAACAAGGGACTCGGTGTGGTTATCGGTCTGGCACTTACTGTTATAATCTTCCTGCCTGTTATAATCGTTCTTCTGCTTGGCGGATTTATTGTAAATCAGATTAAGTATGGGAAGAAAATGAAATAACCATATAAAAGTAATAACCGTCATTTTAAAGGTGACGGTTATTTTTATATATTAAAATCAGAAACTGTTTTCAAATATCCACCATATCTCACCGAAGGCGGCTACGGTGTAAAAGATATGTAAGCCAAGGTTAACAAGTGCATCCCTTCTAAAAAGAACCTTTCTGTATGCATATATTGATATTTTTACGATTAAGCTGATAACGGAAAAAACGCCAAAAATATGCCAGGTGAAAAGGTCAATATAAAATGGAATTTCTATCAGGTAACCAAAAAAATCTGATACCGCTGTCCCCACCACAAAGGAATACTGATTAAATTTGAAAAGAAATAATATCCTGCTATCCACAAGCTTATTTTAATGAATAACTCAAAGCGATCCTTCTTCATATTTATCACTCATTACAGTTTAAGCTCGTAGCCATACTCCTTAAGAATCAGTCCGTCCTGGTCCTTTACATAATAGCCTTCAGCCTTTATGTAACCGTTCTTTTCATAGAATTTAATAGCAGGAACATTATAATCCACCACTAACAGACGAAGATATTCACCACCTCTTTCTTTGGCGAGTCTTTCCGCTTCCTTAAGCATATAAGTGCCGATGCCTTTATTAAGACAGTCAGGAGAAACACCGAAGCGGAAAAGATAAATACCTTTGGCAGTCGGATTTTCCCACACTATACTCCCCTCGTCGTCCAGCGGTTCGCAGAGTGCAAAGGCAGAAATAAGTCTGCCGTCCTCCTCGAGAACGAAAAGACTTTTTCTTTTTATATCATCGGGAAAGGCACAGGCAGGATAAATTTCATCCCATATATTAATACCCTTACTGTCAAGGTCTTCAGTAATATTATTAAAAAGGTTTATGATTTCCGATAAATCTTTTTCTGTGGAAAGGCGTAATTTCATTTTATCTCCTCTTGATTTTTTCTGTTATTATTTTTATCAGCGAGCCGACGGCAACACCGACAGCAGAAACAACTAAATACCATAAAGTATGATTTGAAGTGCTCACATCATAATGTATCCCTACTGACATAAAGAAAACGACAGCCACCTCCAAAGGGTAAAGGTATTTCGCCTTAAGAGCTGAAAGAGCACCCATTAACAGTGACAGAATAAATGTAGAGAATATAAGTACTACCACTATTCCCATACCGTCCGTGGGGCCACCGAAGAAGGGAAAAATGAAAAACATAAAGAGCTGTGCAAACCATATAATGATTTCTTTAATAATTTCCTTCATATTTGTCTCCTCCTTAGTTTTTAATATAACACAGAGAGGCTAAAATGTAAATAACTATAGAATTATAAAAACCCGAACAGATTTCTCTGTCCGGGTTTGATAATTAGCCTAAGGATGCGAGACTTTCGTCAATCATTTTGATTTTTTCGGTGAGCTTTTCTGCATCGGCCTTCTGTCCGTCGATAACATTCTGAGGAGCCTTTGCAAGGAAGCCGGGGTTACCCAGCTTGCCGTTGATCTGTGCAAGCTTCTTTTCAGCTGCTTCCTTTTCCTTCATAAGGCGCTTTCTTTCAGCCTCGAAGTCAACAAGATCACCCATAGGAATGTAAATCTTTGCGTCAGCAGTAACGATGCTTACACTTCCTTCAATGGAGAAGCTGTCACCTACGGTAACATCGGAAGCAGAAGCGAGTCTCTGCATAAATACCACTGCTGTTTCAAAGATATCCTTCTTATCTGTAGCGATGTAAACGTGAGCCTTTCTTGAGGGAGGTACGTTCATTTCTGAGCGTCTGTTACGGACTGCTCTGATAGCGTCCATAATGATACCCATTTTCTCCTCGTCCTCGGTGAAGACTAATTCTTCACTGAAGGTAGGCCATGCTGAAAGCATAATGGTTTCACCGTCGTGAGGAAGAGTCTGCCAGATTTCTTCGGTGATGAAGGGCATAAAGGGATGGAGAAGCTTCAGAGTTTCGCTCATAACATAAACGAGAACTGCGCGGGCTGTCTCTGCCTCAGCACCACCCTTCTGAAGTCTTATCTTAGCAAGCTCGATGTACCAGTCGCAGAATAAATCCCAGATGAAATCGTAGAGCTTCTGTACTGCGATGCCGAGCTCAAATTTATCGAGATTATCGGTTACTTCCTTAGCAAGTCTGTTGAACTCAGAAAGAATCCACTTATCCTCGAGAGCAAGATCAGCGGGAATATGAGGAGCCTTTTCATCCTCAGTGAGGTTCATAAGGATAAAGCGGGCAGCATTCCATATCTTGTTAGCGAAGTTACGGGAAGCCTCAACCTTCTTATCGGAATAACGCATATCATTTCCGGGACTATTACCTGTAGCGAGAGTAAATCTGAGAGCATCAGCGCCGTACTTGTCGATAACGAGAAGCGGGTCGATACCGTTACCTAAGGACTTACTCATCTTTCTGCCGAGCTCATCACGAACGATACCGTGAATGAATACTGTGTCGAAGGGCACCTCATTCATCTGCTCGCAAGCGGAGAAAATCATTCTTGCTACCCAGAAGAAGATGATGTCATAACCTGTAACGAGAGTGCTGGTGGGATAATAGTGCATAAGCTCAGGTGTCTTTTCAGGCCAGCCGAGAGTAGAGAAGGGCCAGAGGGCCGATGAGAACCATGTGTCAAGAGTGTCGGGATCCTGAGTGATGTTTGCACTGCCGCATTTACAGCACTTATCTGGAGTTTCCTTAGAAACAGTGATTTCACCGCATTCAGCACAGTACCATGCGGGAATTCTGTGTCCCCACCAGAGCTGACGTGAAATACACCAGTCACGGATGTTTTCCATCCAGTTATAGTAAATCTTATCGAAACGTTCGGGAATGAACTTAACCTTACCGTCACGAACTACCTTGATAGCAGGCTTGGCAAGGGGCTCCATCTTAACGAACCACTGCTTTGACACGCGGGGCTCAACAGATGTGTGACAGCGGTAACATGTACCTACCTCGTGCTTTGTGGGCTCAATCTTAACAAGAGCACCGGCAGCATCAAGGTCAGCAATGATAGCCTTACGGCATTCCATAAGATTCATACCTTCATACTTACCTGCTTTTTCGTTCATAAAGCCGTCATCGGTCATAACATTAAGCACGGGAAGATTGCAGCGAAGACCTACCTCAAAGTCATTGGGGTCGTGGGCAGGTGTAATTTTAACAGCACCTGTTCCCTTATCCATCTTAGCATAAGAGTCAGCTACGATGGGAATTTCTCTGCCGATAACAGGCATAACAACTGTTTTACCGATAAGGTGAGTGTATCTTTCGTCATCAGGATGAACAGCGATAGCCGTATCACCGGGGATAGTTTCGGGACGGGTAGTAGCTACCTCGATGTAGCCGTCTCCATCCTTTAAGGGATAACGGAAGTGCCAGAAATTACCGTCCTGCTCCTCATATTCAACCTCTGCATCAGAAATAGAGGTCTTACAATGGGTACACCAGTTGATAATTCTTTCACCACGGTAGATAAGACCCTTTTCATAAAGGTTTACGAAAACCTCTTTAACTGCCTTTGAACAGCCTTCATCGAGGGTGAAGCGTTCTCTGTCCCAGTCACATGAAGAGCCCATTTTCTTAAGCTGTTCGATGATTCTGCCACCGTACTGTGCTTTCCATTCCCAGGCTCTTTCGAGGAAGCCTTCTCTTCCGAGATCTTCCTTAGAGATACCTTCAGCCTTCATAGCTTCAACGATTTTTGCTTCAGTAGCGATAGAAGCGTGGTCTGTACCGGGAAGCCAGAGAGTATCGAAGCCCTGCATTCTTCTGAAACGGATAAGAATATCCTGAAGAGTGTTATCCAAAGCATGACCCATATGAAGCTGTCCTGTAATGTTTGGAGGGGGAATTACGATAGTGTAAGGTTTCTTAGTTTCGTCAACCTGTGCGTGAAAGTATTTTCCTTCAAGCCATGAAGCATAAATTCTGTCTTCAACGTCTTTAGGATCATACTGCTTAGCAAGTTCCTTTGCCATTTTTTTCATCTCCTGTATTTAAAGAATATATTTTACATAAAATAAAAACTCCGTCCCAAAAATCAGGACGGAGAAAATACCGTGGTACCACCTGAATTCGATGCAAAAGCACCGCACTCTGAATCCTTAACGCAGAAATACGTCGGGGTCTACTCAGAATTCCTTTCTTCCCGAAGCTAACGGACTACCTTCACACACTTTCACTAAAGACTTTCACCAACCGTCTTTTCTCTGGGAGTGTCCCTGTGTTACTCCTTCCGGTCACAGCCATAAACAAATATCCTTTAGATTTTAACACAAAGACAATAATAAGTCAATAGCTGAAAAAGAGATTTTGCACATAAAACAGGCATCTCACCGTGAAGTGAAATGCCTGCAGAAATCTTATTATTTAACCTTTACGGACTTAACCTTACTTAAATTACCGTAAATGTTCTTACCCTTGAAGGTCTTATATGCTCTGACCTTGAAGTAGTACTTCTTACCACTCTTAAGCTTTTTGATAGTTTTGGATGTAGCCTTTGCATCCTTAACTGTTGTCTTGCTTACATAGTCGAAGTCCTTATCAGTTGTGTAGAATACACGGTAGCCGGAAGCGCCGTTTACTGTCTTCCAGTTAACAGTTGCGCTCTTCTTGCCTGCCTTTACGCTCTTGATAGTAGCCTTTGCAGGAGCAGTTGTTGCTAATCTTTCTTCGCTGAAGTCACCGTATACGACACAGTCATTAATCTTTTTGTATGCTCTTACTTTGAATTCGTAATCTGTACCGCCCTTAAGCTTCTTAAGCTTGAGAGATCTCTTAGATGTGGTAGAACCAACCTTTACGAATTCCTTCTTAGCTTCGTCATACTTATATACTTCGTAGCCATCTGCACCAGAAACCTTAGACCAATAAATTCTGAGAGTGGTAACGGTTCTTTCATAGTTAACGGTCTTTACCTTACCTACGCTGACTTCTTCAGTAATCTGGAAATCATACTTACCTGTTCCGCCGTCAACTAAAATAAAGTATCTGCCTTCTGCGAGAGAAACTTCATGAACATCCTTGCGGCTTGTAGCCTTTTCAGCCAAAGCGTTGTTTTTGCTGCTCCATACTTCTTTGTTATCAGCGTCAAGAATACGGATATTGTATGAAGCCATATAAGAAACAAATGCGATCATTGCGTCGATCTTCTTTGTTACTGTAATTTCATAGTAATCCTTGCTGTCTGTCATTGAGAGATGACCAACAATCTCTTTATTAAGTACAATCTTATTCGGATTTACGAATGAATCATTGGGTTCAACAGATGTTGAGTTTGCAGATTTAAAATTAACATCGAAGGAATAGTCACCCTTAGCCTTGGTGAGGTACTGGGGGAACTTGCTGCCCTTGAGGCTGTTAACCTTGAAGTAGTATGTACCTGCTGAAAGCTCGAATGTGTAGTTATCTGTTCTGTTCTTTTTGGAAGTATCCCACTGGTTGTTTTCAGTTGACCAGATAGCGTTGCCACCGTCATTAAGAAGGTAGAAGCAGTAGTACTCCATCTTTGAAGTGAACTTAACAGTTACAGTACCTGCTGAGTTGAGAGTAAGCTTGTGGAAATCGTTTTCATCATCGTTGAGGATCTTACCTGTTGATGTTGTACCGATTTTGATATCCTTAGCATACTTGAGCTCATTGTTCTTATCATTATCAACACCGGACTGACCCTTAACCTCTGCAGTGAAGGTCATTCTGAACTCATATGAGCCTGTGGAAGAAAGTACACCTGCAAGGAAGCCGTCACCTGTAACCTTAAGATAGTATGTACCTGCATCAAGAGCATAGTCGGGTACAGCATCGTTGGCGATTGTGGTAGCTGTTCTTACGAACTTTGTAACTTCCTTACCGCTTGCGTCAAGGATAGCAAGAGTGTAGCGTTCCATACCTGTAGTTACATAGAAACGTACTCTACCGTACTGAGTTGTTGTAAATTTGAAACAGTCTTCTTTGTCAGCTGCTTCGATACTGTCTTTGTACACCTTTTCCATTTCAGCTACAGTTGCAGTCTGAAGAGAAGCAAATGCAGGAACGAACAGTGCAAGCACTACAGTAAGAACCATAAGCATACTGAGAAGCTTTTTAAGGTAATTATTCATAGAAATTCCTCCTGATAATTATACTACTACGCTATTGTATATACTAATACTACCACCTAAACTCCGAAATGTCAATAGATATAGTAAAAGATAAATCAAAATTAACAAAATCCGACAGCCTTGAATTACTCTCCGAGAAGCTTTTCACAAGCAGCGAGCTTGACACAGATACAAAGAAGCTTTGTCGCTGTAAGAAGTTCGTCAACGGGAGGATAAGAAGGAGCGATACGGATATTTCTGTCCTTCGGGTCATAACCGTACGGGAAGGTAGCACCTACTGTGGTGAGGGTTACTCCCCCCTCTTTACAAAGCTGATATACTCTCTTTGCAGTGCCTTCCATAACATCAAGAGAAATAAAGTAGCCGCCCTTCGGCTTGGTCCATGTAGCTACTCCGTACTTTCCGAGCTGTGTTTCGAATTCGTTTATAACAGCCTTGAATTTGGGAGCAAGAATATTCTTGTGAAGCTTCATATGACTCTTGATGCCCTTTACATCCTTATAAAATTTAACATGTCTGAACTGGTTGAGCTTATCATAACCGATGGTCTGAATGCTCATACGGTCGATAATCATCTGAATATTTCTGTCAGATGCTGCAAGCACGGCAACACCGGAACCGGGGAAAGAAATTTTGGATGTAGAAGTAAATTCGATAACCATATCTTCGTGACCGTATTTTTTAAGTACATCGAAAATGTTATCAAGCTTTTCGGTTTCATCTGTAAGATCGTGAATAATGTAAGCATTATCCCATATAATTCTGAAATCCTTTGCAGCAGGTGTCATAGCTGCGATTCTGTCTACTGTTTCGCTCGTATAGGTAACACCTGTAGGATTAGAATACTTAGGTACGCAGAACATACCCTTTACCTTTTCATCCTTGATAAGCTCTTCTACAGCATCCATATCCGGACCTGACTCTGTCATTTCCACGGGGATAAGCTTTATTCCGTAATACTCTGCGATAGCGAAATGTCTGTCGTATCCGGGACAGGGGCAAAGGAACTTAATCTCGCCCTGATCCTTCCAGGGTTCTGCGCCTGAGCCTGTAAGCATACACTGTGTGATGTAGTCAAACATCATATTAAGGCTGGAGTTACCGCATACGATAACGTTAGCAGTAGGAACCTTGAGAAGCTTGGCGAAGATTTCCTTACATTCGATAATACCTGTAAGAAGACCGTAGTTTCTGTATTCAAGGCTGTGGTTGCTTGCATCGTCCTCCCAGTCCTTTGAGGTTACTGCATCGAGAAGTGCGTTGGAAACTGCAAGCTGATCTGAACCGGGCTTACCTCTTGACATATCGAGCTTAAGGCCCTGAGCCTTATAGTCATTGTACTGCTCTTCAAGGTCTTCCTTGAAAGCGAGGAGTTTTTCTTTTGAGTAATCTTTAAGTAATGCCATTGTTATCCTCCTATATATTAAAGCTGTTTTTTGCTTTGTACTGATTTGTTATTATATCAGTTAGACTGTGAAAAATCAATATGTTAAATATA
>JAZLAJ010000070.1:0-2931 GCA_045613145.1 Acutalibacteraceae bacterium | reverse complement strand
TTTGATTGTTACCTTTTTGGTTGTCTTTGAGGTAAACTTCTTCGATGTGGATGCCTGTACCTCGTAGCCTGTGATGTTAGCTACTGTCTTCCAGGAGGCTGTGAGTGCCTTTTTGCCTGCCTTAAGTGTAAGAGTTGTCTTGAGAGGTACTGTCTTGCCTGTAAATACAGAAGAATATGCACCCTTGGCATCGCTGCGGATGGCTCTTACTTTGAACTTATATGACTTATTAGCCTTAAGCTTTTTAACTGTAAGTGTAGTCTTTGATGTGGTGCCTATCTTCTTCCACTTTTTACCGCTCTGCTGATATACCTCATATTTTTCTGCATCAGCTACCTTTGTCCAGGCAAGAGTAAGGGTTGTCTTTGTGCCTGAAGCGAGCTTGACAGCCTTGGTCTTGAGACCTGTTACCTTACCGAGAACCTTTTTGGCTACAGTTTTCTGTGCTACGGTTACAGTACCGCAAGCATAGCATTTTTGTCCTTCGGTAAGACCTGTTTTTGTATAGGTAGCAGCAACCGCAGGAAGTAATCTAAGATCCTTGTGATTTGTTTTATCTACAGTGCCAAAAGTTTCACCGCATGTTTCGCACTTATTCTTATCTACGCATGTGGCATTGGAGCCGGTGTGACCCTTTGCTTTTACAACAGCTGAAGTAATTGCAGTCTTTCCTTCTGCATCAGAGGTAATAAGATCACATCTTGAGCAGTCGTAGTGTGCGATGTTGCCGTCCTTGGTGCAGGTAGCAGCCTTTGCGTCAACCTTTACCATATCGTGACCGAGGGCTTTTCTGTAAATTGCAGCCCACTTTGCTCCGCCAAATGCGTCACCACCCATTGTGAAAACACTTGCACAACGAGTACATTTTTGATAATCCGATGTTGTACCGCTTTCAGTACAGGTGGGCTCTTTTGCCTTTACAGTATAGAAATCATGGCCGAGAGCAGGAATAACAGTTGTTGTCACATATCCGCATGCACAGTCATAACCAGCCTTTGAATAGCCAGCTTGTGTGCAGGTTGCACCTTTCACATCAACTGATGTATGACTCTCAATAGTATTGAATTTTCCGCAATAATCACAAGCCATATAGTGTCCGCCGGGATAATTGATAATCGAGCTATAGCTATGGGTGCAAGAATATAGCGCACCTGTATGCTTGAATTTAATATCACAAGCAGTAAGGTTATCAATAAGAGTGGATGAACTGATCATATAATTTTCAAGTCTGCCGCCACCTTCTGCTGCAGTAAGATTATAAGCACCGTATCCTGAATCATAGAAGAAATCACTGATTTTTTTATTGTCAACTTCCTGCTGAGCCGTACCTATATAATGGGAAATAGCTAAGGAGTTATTACCTGCATCAAGGGTTGCCTCGCCAATTCTGAAGGTGGGATAATCAAAAGCATCGTTAAGATGAATGCAGCATGTTTTTGCCTTTATCGTTGCATAACCGTGAAGTATAACGGTTGAATTATTAAATGCAACGGAGTTTGTTGATATCAGCTTGATACCGTTACCGTTTGCGATATTGTTTGTAACAGTACCGCCGTAAAGTGCGATTTCAGAAAATGCAGTTGCCTTGATAACGTGTGTTTGTCTGTAGGCCTCTGCCTGATCGCCTTCCTTACCCAGAGCAAGTTCAACACCGTCATAAACATAAACTGAGCAGTTCTTATTGCTGAGGTCAACAATGGAAGCGTCACCTAATTTTGTACGCATAATGATTTTTGACTCGGTTGTTGCAGCCTTACTGTTGATAATGTGAAGGCGTGTTGAGCCGTAATCAAGCTCAATGAGTGAATCTGCTCTTGAGGTAATATCGATAGTATAACCGTTAAGGTCAAGCACCATATCGCCCTGTGCGCCGAAAGGAAGTGTATATGGATCAGCGTCATTTTTATCATCATAGGTAATGTTACCGCTAAGAGCTATGACATCGCCTGTGTAAGACTGTGCGACATAATTCCAAAGGTTATCGGCAGTGTTAACATAACTCAAACGGTTATATGCAGTATAGGTGGTTGCTGCACTTGCGTTCATACCCACAGCGGCAACAAGACCGATGAGAAGAACAAGAGTAATTGTAAGGGTTAATAATTTCTTTTTCATTTTTTATCGTCTCCTTTTTTTATTTGATTACGATAGTTTCGATAAGAGGCTTCGCATCTTCGAAGCTACCGCCGTTTATCTGAATGTAAAGGCAGAAGTCGCCCTCAGCTGAAACGGGAGCAATAAGATATGCAAGACCGTCCTTTGCCTGCATAAAGGAATAGGTGTTTTCACCGATTTTAACATCCTCGAAAGCCTTATCGGTGTAAGCATATTCCACTGACTTTTTCTGTGCCTCAAAGCCCTGTTCTTCACTGATGTAAATTTTTGAACCGGGAACAGTCTTATCGGCAAACTCAAGCATTCCGGGTGCATATTCACCCTTGTACTCCCAGTTACCTGCCTCTTTGATGGTGGCATATCCGTTAGCTGTGGGAATAGCCTCATCAGCAGGCGCTGCCGTTGTTGTGGGTTCTGTTGTTGTGGGTTCTTCTTCTCCGCCACAAGCCGCAAGGGTAAAGAGCATCAAGGCGGCAAGAATCACTGCGAGAATTTTCTTCATTTAAATCGTCTCCTTTTCTTAAAAAAATTATAGTATTACCCTACAGTAAAATTATATAATTTTTTAAATACCAAAGTCAACCTACAAATGTAGGGTCTTTTCGTAAAAAATAGAGCACCTGTTTTTGTACAGAATATACAAAAAGCACCTCAAATGAGGTGCTTTAAGTCAATTTATTTAACCTTTACTGTCTTTACACTGCTCCATGCAGAGTAAATCTTCTTACTGCCTACTGTCTTATAGGCTCTGACCTTTACGTAATACTTCTTACCCTTAGAGAGCTTTTTGATTGTAGTCTTTGCGGTCTTTGCCTT
>JAZLAJ010000069.1:0-17091 GCA_045613145.1 Acutalibacteraceae bacterium | reverse complement strand
TGGTCTGTGTGATTTGTCGGCTAAGGATTGTAATGTTCCGTCATATCTTCTTAACCACCGATAAATATATTGACGGTTAGTTTTGTATCTAATAGCTGCTTTTGTTACTCCGTGTTTTTGAGAATATTTAATTAAGGCTTGACGATACTTCATTGTTTGTGTTACAGTTGTCATGACGATTGGTTAATCCTCCTGTTCGTTTTGTCTCGGCAACTTAACTGTAACACAGGATTTTCCTTTCGTCATTATTTTTTTCGTTTACTGTAACACATTTATTGTAATCCTACACTTTAATTTATTTAAAATCAACTTATACTATTGCTTTTTTTGTACAATAGGAGTAAAATAAACATAAATATATGTTTCAATGAATTAGAAGTTCTATGAAAAATTTTTGAGGTGATATTTTGAAAAAGCTTATATTATTATTTTTAGTCGTAATTATTGTATTTGCTCTTTTTGGGTGTGCAAAAACTGAAAAGCATCAAGATGATACTTCTATTAGTACCAACGATTTGACAACGGTGAAGCAAGATGTTGAATCAACAGATAAATTGCAAAGCGATATGACTAGTGTCTCTGATGAGAAAAGTGAGGTTATAACTTCAACTTCAAAGGAAATGCAAAAAGAGGAAGACAATACCTGGAGTACTACTAAAAATAGTTTTGATAGTACAAGTGATGAAACAGTGAAAGAACCTACAACCACTTCTCAAACTGAAACAACGATTGCTAAGAAGGACGAAAACATTTTTACTGTGATTTTTAAAGATTACAACGGAAATGTTTTAAAAGAACAACGGGTAAAAAAAGGTGAAGACGCTACAGCACCTGAACCACCAAAAAGAGACGGTTATGTATTTGTGAAATGGGATACATATTATAAAGAAGTCAAAACCGATATAGATGTTACAGCGATTTATGAAGAATTGACTGAACCAACATTGATAGTTGATACCGTAAAAGCAACTGGTAAGGATGTAGTCGTTAAAGTGTCTGTGGTTAACAATCCCGGACTATTGGCTCTTGTTTTAAAAGTTAATTATGACGAAGAAGTTATGTTTCTGAAAAATGTAGATAGCGGATCTTCAATGGGAGATTATACATTTACGGCTCCAAAAAATAAAAAGAGTGGTTGCAATGCTGCTTGGAACATTATTGATGTGCCTGAAAATATTGTAGATGGTGAGATTGCTGTTTTGCATTTTGAAATTGCAGATGATGCAAATCCGGGAGCTTATGATGTTTCGGTTTCGTGTTACGATGGAGCATTTGACAGTAATTATGAACCGGTGAAATTCGGCATTCTTAACGGTTCTGTAAATATTATCTAAACAGGAGGAATTCAATATGAAAAAATTATTCTCATTTATGTTGGTGGCTTTGATGTTAGTATCATCTTTTCCACTGACAATCTTCGCTGAAGAGATTAACCAACCGAAACTTATAATTGATTCAGCTGAGGTTACACCGGGTGAAACTTTTGATGTGAAGGTTAATCTCGAAAACAATCCTGGTATTGTATCGGCAAATCTTAAATTTGCTTTTGATGATGGTTTAACCTTGGTTGGAGCAACTAATGGCGATGTGTTTTCTACACTTACCTATATACCGCCGAAACAATTATCAACTGAAGGAAAAATAACATCCGGTTGCCAGTTCGCTTGGACGGGCTTTGATATTGATGCTAAAGATATTAAAGACGGTACGGTTCTTACTTTATCGTTTGAGCTTTCAGAAGAAGCTGAAATAGGGGATACATATAATATATCTATATCAAACAATGTTGGTGATATTGTTGACAAAGATTTGAATAAAATATCTTTATCAGCTCAAAGCACTATCACAGCTGTTGATTACATTCCTGGTGATATTAATGATGACGGCTCAATTAATATGCTTGACGTTGTTGTTATGAGCCGTTACATAGTTGATGGCTGCAAGTATGATCCTAACGGATATGCTGTAACTATTAATGAAAAGGCAGCAGATGTAAATGCTGATACCGGCATAAATATGCTCGATGTTGTATTAATAAGCCGTTACATAGTTGACGGTTGTAAAACTGATCCAAACGGTTATAATGTAAAGCTTGTTCCGTCTGGCAAAACTTGTACTCATGCTTTATCAGCAATTGAAGCTAAGGATGCCACTTGTACAGAAGAAGGCAATATAGCTTATTGGCAGTGCACAAAGTGTAAAAAGTATTTTGCTGATGAAAATGCTAATTCTCAGATTACTTCTGAGGATGTAGTTGTTGATGCAAAGGGTCATACTGAAGTTATTGTTCAGGGCTATCCTGCTACTACTACCGAAGAAGGGCTTACTGATGGTAAGATTTGTAGCGTTTGTGGAACGGTTACAGTAAAGCAGGAGCCTATACTTATCAGCGCTTATGCAATCAAATACGAAATTGCAGGTAACGATACATATCTTGCCAAGCTGTTAAGCGAAAAACAGATTGAAAATCCCAATCCTACTTCATATTCATCAAGCACAGGTCTCAGCAAACTTAAAAACCTTACCGTTCCTGGATATATCTTTGAAGGTTGGTATGATGCTCCAGGTGCAAATGGTATTATTGTTCGAGATATTCCTGCAGGCACAACTGATGTTGTAGAACTTTATGCACGATGGTCGCTCGTTGAATATAAAGTGCATTTTGACTCTCCGGATTTGCCGGTTGAGAGCATCAAATATACAGTAGATACAGGCGTTCCACTTATTAATCCTGCAAAACAATTCGGTTACACCTTTGTCGGCTGGTCAAATGACGACGGCTTCCTTATTTCAAGGATCAAACCGGGAACAACCGGAAATATCACACTTCATGCGAACTGGACTTCAAACAGAAACAAAGCAACAAGTTATTCAACTTACGCAAAACCTATTATTATTGAAGATGATATTAACGGACAATTTTTATTCATTTATGATATAGGTAAAATCGATAATGTTCCGCTCAATCAAATCGCTTATTTAGGAAACTCTGATGGAATTGAAATTAATCAAGAATATGATGTTTCTAATTCTGTAAGTAAAGAAACAGCCGAACAAGTTGCCAACACAGTTGCTAACGCTACAACAAAGTCTTCAGGCTGGACGTTGTCTGATGAGTGGGAAACAGTTTTTAAAGCTGAAGATGAAACTGAAGAGACAAAGGGAAAAACAGAGGTAAGAACTGACTCCGAAGGAAATGTTACGGGTGGTAATTATTTCGTCAGTAACAGTAGCGGCGGTTCAAGTTTTGTCAGCAACAGTAGTGGCGGTTCAAATAGCAGCACCTCTAAGGTTACAACAGATAATTCTTATGGAATAAACAGATCATATGATAATTCTAATGAATCTTACATTGATGCTAAGCTTGGTGTCAGCAATACAACTACGGTTGGCGCAGAAGTAGGTGTTGATATACCTTGCACTCCGATAGAGGTAGGAGCAAGTATAGAAAACAGTACAACTGTTAGTGCGGAAGTTGCCGGTGGTTTAAGAAATGAAAATTCAGTTCATTATGATGATTCACGTTCAAGTTATATAGGTACATACAACGAAAACAATTCGTCATCTTATTATAATTCTACTGTAGAAAATTCAAGCACATGGAATTCTACTTCTGGTTATGAAAGAAGCTATCAGACAAGTAGAAATACAGAAATTTCAGATGCCGTTTCAGAACAAATATCTAAAAAGACCAATTATAGTGTATCGGATGCAACAGGCGGTTCCAAGAGCACTAGTGCTACAGATTCTTATACGAATACTAATAGTGAAGAGTATTCATCGTCTGTAAGATACAATTCAGAGGAAAAAACTTCAAGTAAGCAAACATTTAAGTATTCTTCATCTGAACAAGGATATTATAGACTTGTAAATGCGGGAACAGTGCACGTGTTTGCTGTTGTCGGTTACGATGTTGCTACAAGCTCATATTTTACTTACACTTATAATGTCCTTGATGATGAGAGACATATTTATACTGACTTCTCCTTGTCAGATCCTAATTTTAGCGATTGTGAAAACGGAGTTGTTGCATTTGAAATTCCTTATGAAGTAAATGAATATGTCGCCGGTCTTACAGGCAGATCAGCAGGTTTGCAGTTTAGTCTTGATGGTACTGTTACAAAGTACACTACTACAAAAGAAGGCACAACTGTGGTTGTTCCTCAGTATTATTCTGCAAATAATACTGACGATACACATACAGCTGTTAAAGTAACAAAAATCAGTGGTGATGCCTTTAAGGGTAATACAAGCATAAAAACCGTCGTTTTACCCCTTTACGTAACTGAAATTCCTGATGGAGCATTTGAAGGATGTACAAATCTTGAAACTGTTATTGCATATGGTGTTACAAAAATAGGTGCAAATGCTTTCAAGGGTTGCACTAATCTTAAAGAGTTTTCTATCGACAATAAAGTTGTATCACTTGGAGCAAATGCATTTGAGGGTGTTAATGAAATTATGGTTAATGCAGCAAATGTTAATGTTGCGGATAATGCGATAGCTAGTGGCGCAAAGAGAGTTACATTGAGTATTGCAAAGATGACAGGCTCTTATGATAACAAGATGATAACTGTTTCGGATGAGTTTGATTTTTTTGCATTATATGGTAACGGTTCTGAAATTAAAAATATGCAAATTGTTTCAAACGCAAAAGAAACTGTTGTTAATAACATGATTCTTAGTGCAAATAAAGATACACCACTGAAGATTGGTTCGAGTAATCTTACGCTTAACCGTGTAGCTATTAATAATGCACCGGGATTTGCTATTATAGCAACTGCTCCGAAAACTGCAGTTAAACTGTATTCTGAAAACAATATAAGTTCTTCGGGTGAGAATACCGTGCTTTGTAAAGATCTTGAATTTATGCTTGCAAATGAAGAAGTATCATCTGAATTAAACGTAAGCGGAAATGTTTTAATCTGTGGTGCAATACAAGATCCTGAAAAGCTTCTCAATGTTGCAAACGGTGAAATTAAAAACATTACAGAAGAGCAGTTTGATGCATATCTTACCTCTAGTAAAGTTACATTTGATGCTAACGGCGGAACATTAAACGGAGACTCGACAAAGACAGTTTATTATGGTCAGCTTTATGGCACTCTTCCGACAGCTACACGAGCAAACTATACATTTGCTGGATGGTATACAGCTAAAGAAGGTGGAACAAACATAAAAACTGACACAGCAGTAACAGCTTTGGTAAATCAGACTCTTTACGCTCGTTGGACACCAAATAAGTTCACTCTTACATATAATGCAAATGGTGGTAGCGTATCTCCAGGTAGCAAAACATTAACATTTGGTGATGCTTACGGAACGTTGCCGACACCTACAAGGAATCACCATAATTTCCTCGGTTGGTTCACGGCAGCTTCCGGTGGAACACAGGTATCTGCAAGCACAAAACCATCCAGTGCAACAAATGTTACGATTTATGCACATTGGGAATTAAAACCGGTTTCCGGTTGGGTTACAACAGATAAGGTTCCATCGGGTGCACAGATTGTTAATACTAAATGGAAGTATACGTTGCGAGAGTACACAACGAATTCTGCATCTTCACTTTCAGGTTGGGTTAAATATGACACCAAGCGAACAAGTTGGGGAGCTACTCAAGGACCCGTTTATACAGATCCATCAAACGGTTCTAGAAATGTATGGTCAGAACAGTATGTAACATCAACAAATTATAAAACAGTTTATTGTTACTACCGCTATGCAGCAAGTAGAACTGGTGGCAACGGTGCTCCCGGTTCATCGTCAAGTTATCCCAATCGTTACGATTATGAGTTTGATTCTCCGTTAGAAAAAACAACTAATGTTACTTTTGGCGGAAAGAGTTGGACACGATGGAAGTACTGGTATAGTAGTTCAAATTGGTGTGGAGTATACGGAGAAACCACTAAGAAAGTTAAGGTTTCGGACAATTACGGAACTAGATGGTATTATCAAGAGCCTGTTTATACTTACTATTATTACAGGGACTTATCCAAAGAATCTCCCTCTGATCCTACAGGTCAAAGTAATGTTTCTGGTGTTGTGAAGTGGGTACAGTACAGAGCTAAATAATTAGTTTTCCGCAGGAGGCGCTTTTTGTGACTCCTGTGGAAAAGAAAATATGGAGTAACAAATGAAGAAACTAATTTCATTATTGCTGATGATAGCGTTAACAATTACAGCTTTTCCAATGATAAGCTATGCAGCTCAACCTAAACTCTCAATTGCTTCAGTTGAAGCTACTCCTGGTGAAACTTTTGAAATATATATTAATCTTACTAATAATCCGGGAATTGTTTCAGCAAATCTGAAGGTTGAATTTGGTGAAGGCTTAATTTTAGTTGGTGCTACAAACGGTACAGCTTTTTCAAAATTGACCTATATTCCTCCAAAACAGATATCATCGGGAGGAACAATATCATCAAGTTGCCAGTTTGGCTGGATGGGTTTTGATATTGCTGATAATGATATAAAGAATGGCAATATTTTAACTTTGAAATTTAAGGTTAACGATAAGGCTGAGCCGGGAGATTCGTATAATATTAATGTTTACAACGAAGCCGGAAATGTCGTTGACAAAAACCTGAACGAAATATCGTTGTCAGCAAAAGCTACGATTAAAGTAATTGATGATACCGATTTTGAGTATACATCTCCTATGTTGGCATTGATTAAAAAAGTTGTATCATTTATGAGAAAGATGCTTTCTCTATTATTAAGTAAATTATAAAAACAGGAGGGAGTTAAAGTGAAAAGATTTATTTCATGCATAATGGTAGTTTTGATGATAACATCAATTCTTCCTATGGCAGTCTTTGCAGAAGGGATTAATCAACCGAAGCTTAGTATTGATTCAACACAGGCTAGCCCCGGTGAAGTATTTGATGTTAATCTAACTTTAGAGAACAACCCAGGCATTGTCTCTGCAAATATCAAAATTGATTTTGATGAGGGCTTGACTTTGGTAGGAGCAACAAATGGTGGTGCTTTTTCCACTCTTACATATATTCCGCCTAAACAGTTAAGTTCAGCAGGCAGAATAACATCAAGTTGTCAGTTTGCATGGTCGGGTTTTGATATTGAAGACAAAGATATTAATGATGGTACTATTCTAACATTATCATTTGAATTGTCAAAAGAAGCAGAAATAGGAGATACTTATAATATCACTGTTTCTAATAATGCAGGTGATGTTATAGATAAAAACTTGAACCAGTTTTCATTATCTGCTGAAAGTGTAATTACAGCAGTAGATTATACTCCGTGTGACGTAAATGATGACGGAAGCATAAACATGTTAGATGTTGTGTTGCTCAGCCGTTATATTGTTGACGGATGTAAATATGACCCTGATGGCTATGCAGTAAATATTAACGAAAAAGCCGGTGACTTTAATGGCGACACGAGCCTCAATATGCTCGATGTTGTTTTAACCAGCCGTTATATCGTAGACGGTTGCAAACATGTCCCTGCTCCGGACGGTTATGGCGTTAAACCTGCGGCACCGAGTAAAAATTGCGTTCACACCTTGCAGGCAACAGAAGCAAAAGAATCTACTTGTACAGAAGAAGGCAATATTGATTATTGGTACTGTGCCGACTGTGCAAAATATTTCAGTGATGCAGAATCAACCAATGAAATCACCTATGCGGATACGGTAGTTTCCGCTATAGGTCACCAGAACGTAACTGCAACTCCGGCAAAAGAACCTACTATTGAAGAAGACGGTAACAACCCTTATTGGTATTGTGGTGATTGTGAAAAATACTTTAGTGATGCATCTTGTGAAACAGTTATCACATATAACGATATAGTAATTCCTGCAAAAAGCAAATATAGCATCACTTATTACTTATATGACAATAATGAGTATTTAGAACAAAATGGCGTAGATAATCCAAATCCTGCATGGTATGACCCGGACAAGGGTTTGGTGCTGGAGAACCTTGAAAAGAAAGGCTTTAGATTTGACGGTTGGTATGATGCAGATGGTGCCGGTGCTGAGCTTGTCAAGAAAATTGAACCTGGAGAATCCGTCAATATAAAACTCTATGCAAGATGGAGCCCGATATCGTATATCATTTCTTATAAGGATGAAACTTATAATTTGAATTACACTGACGATACCTATACTGTCGATAAACGGAAGATTTTGTTGAAACCTGAGCAAAAGGGCTTGACGTTTGTAGGTTGGGAAGACAGTGATGGTGTTTTTTACGGTACTGAAATTCCGAAAGGAACGACAGGGAATTTGGAATTGACCGCAAAATGGAGATCCCATCTGTATGTTGCGAAACCGATTAAGGAAACGCAGAAACTAGATTGTTTCTATCATGACCAAAGTAAGGATATTTATTATTTTGTTAAAGAACTTGGCTATCTGGACGGCATTCCTCTAGAAAAACTGACATTGGGATCAAATGCAGTGAGACACAATGTTGGTGTAGAAACTGCTTTAAGTCAGTCGGAAACAGTAACTATTGAGCATACGAAGTCTGTAGAAATAGGAAATGCGATTTCTACTTCCGTATACAAATCAGAAGAATTTTCAAAGGCAACAACAAATGCAAATGAGCATTCCGCTGAGAAGCATTTGAATGTTACCGCAGAAGTTGGTGTAGATGCCATCATAGTGGCAAAAATAGGTGCGGAAATTGGTGCTTCCGGCACGGATACCAGTACCTTTGAGGAGACAACGTTAAACGGCGGTACCTATCAGGATGGTAGCGAGGAAGTGCATGAACATTCTGCAACACTTTCCTATCTTACACAGTCGAGCATAACAAAAACCGAGACAAAGATCATTCCTGCAGATAGTCCGGCCGGATATTATGCTTTTGCAAGATTGGGTACGGCAAAGGTCTACGGTATTGTTGCATTTAACGGAAAAACAGGTAACTATACACTGACTACTTACAGTGTTCTTTATGCTGCTTATAATTCTGATCTGTTTTTCCCTGCTTATGATTGGCCATTTGGTTGGACGAATCCCGATATAGAGACACTTCCGTTCAATATGGATGTCGAAGAGATCTCGGATTATGTGAATAATTACATCTATGTAGATTATAACGGAAATGGTGGTACATATAGTTGGGAGTTTACAGAATCAACTCTCCCTGATGTCGAACCAATCAAGGTGAACAAAATGCCGGTGAGTGAATTTGCTGTTCAAGAAACTGGAAAACTGTCTGCAAACAAGTATGAGAGAATCGGTTACAGGTTTGCCGGATGGTCATTAACGAAGGACGGCGAAAAGGTCTTTGACGATGAGGCGGATATTAGCGCAAAGGACTTTAGTTTTGAGAAAACCGAGAATCTTGAGGATCCGCAAAAGGCTAAGAGAGTGACGTTGTATGCTGTTTGGGAGCCTATTGAATATAATATAACCTACCATACAAATGGCGGAACACTTCCGGAAGAGTATAACGCAACATATACAGTGGAAACAATCGAAAGTATCAATCTGCCTACACCTACACACGACATTTATCCTGAATATAACCATCTTATTGATTGGTATTTTGATGATGCGTGCACCAAGCTGTTCAGTGAATACAAATCGAAATGTATAACTGATCCAAAAGATATCGATTTGTATGCAAAATGGTATACAGTTTATGATTCTATTGACAGTACGCCAGAGTCAATAAATGGCAAAGTCATAATAGATTGGCGAAATGAAACAGATACCGATCTTCTCAACCACACAAACCGTTCTGTAAATGAAGGTAAGTACAATAGACTGGAAATTACCAACAGAACAGAGGAAATCGTATTTATCGGAGATCCTGAGAAGACTTATACTAATTTCATAATGCGTATCTGTGGTTTTGCAGAAGGGCAAAAGCTGATTATCCGATTTGTAGATTTCAATTTTGCAGCTAATGAAAGTACTGCTATTGCTTTAGAAGAAGACAGCGGTATAGATTTGACCGTAGAAGTAAATGGTACATGTTCTATAGAAAGCACAGGTTCGCCGGGCAGTATTTTTGGTACGGCTGAAGCTCCCATCAAGTATCTTACTTTCATAGGTGATGGATCTATGGATGTGCGTGCCGGTAAGCAAGCAACTCCGACAACATATGGCGAAGACGGAGTTGAAGGTTGCGCTGCTGTATATGCCGATGAATTAAACTTTAATCATAGTGGCACTTTGGTTATCAAAGGCGGTACCGGTAGTGACGGTGCACAGGGTGTTACTGGCGAACATGGTACTACTAACGATAATGAAACATGGTACAAAAATGTACACGGAGTTTTAGATGCGGTTATTCAAGAACTTCACTATTTCTATGCTGCTTATCCGGGTGGTACTGGTGGAGTTGGTGGTACAGGCGGTATCGGCGGTAGACCGATAGAGTATACAATATTTAACTATGAAGGAAATGGATCAATTATGTTGTACTTTGGCGATGGTGGAGATGGTGGCCAAGGTGGTACCGGCGGTAATGGTGGTAAAGGACATGATTTCAAAGGCTGGAAAGAAGCACTTTCGTACCTTAAGTGTTATGATCCCGGTCAGGGCGGCGATGCTGGTGACGGCGGTCAGGGTGGCGATGCAGGCCTTGGTGGCTCAGGGACATATTCTTTCGAGTATGAAAATATTATAATTTTTGAAGGTGTAGATGGAAATCCAGGATTAGGTGGTGAACCCGGAAATGTAGGCATTGGCGGCAAGGGTGGTTCTGTTTCTGGCCCTTATAATTCTTACTCTAAAGAAAAAGCTGCTGATGGCAACCCTGGTGATTATGGTCAACCTGGTAATCCTGCAAAAGCATCCGAATAAGGTTCTTAAGTATACCATGAAGCTGGAAATTCTTGTAATAGAATTTATAGGTTTTTAAATGTTAACTAAAACTGATTGGAAAAGTGTTTATGCAATCTATATCGGTTAAACAGAATTAACTATGACAGTTAGAAGGAGGGAATCATATTGAAAAAATATATTTCATATATATTAGTATTTTTAATGCTGATAACATCTCTGCCGCTGGCAGTCTTTGCAGAAGAGATGAATCAGCCCAAACTCGCAATTGCATCTGTTGATGTAACCCCCGGCGAAACTTTTGAGGTTAATGTTAATCTTGAAAACAATCCAGGTATAGTATCGGCAGGTTTAAAACTCGCATTCGATAAAGGTTTAACCTTAGTTGGAGCAACAAACGGTGATGTGTTCTCAACACTCACGTATATACCACCAAAACAGCTCTCATCCGGAGGAGTAATAACATCAGCTTGTCAGTTTGCGTGGACCGGATTTGATATTGCTGATGCGGATATTAAGAACGGATCTATTCTGACATTGACATTTGAACTTTCTGATGAAGCTGAAATTGGAGATACTTTTAATATTAGTATTTCCAGTGAAGTGGGTGATGTTGTTGACAGAGATCTTAATGAATACGCTTTGTCTGCGGAAAGCAAGGTCACTGCAATCGACTATATGCCCGGTGATGTTAATGACGATACTAAAATTAACATGATGGATATAGTTGTTTTAAGTCGTTATATTGTTGACGGGTGTATGTATGATCCGGATGGTTATGCAGTGCGTATTAATGAAAGTGCCGCAGAAGTAAACGCAGACTCAAAAATTAATATGATGGATGTTGTGTTGATTAGTCGTTATATTGTTGATGGTTGTAAAACCGTTCCTGCTCCTGACGGATATGATGTTACACTTCTTCCTTCAAGAAAAACTTGTAGCCACTCATTACAGAAAACAGATGCAAAAGAAGCTACTTGTACAGAAGACGGAAATATAGCATATTGGCAGTGCATAAAGTGTAAGAAATATTTTACTGATGAAAATGGAGTAACACAAATTAGTGCAGACGATATCGTTGTTGAAAGCCAGGGACACAACAATGTTCATTATGAGGCAACAGATGAATATACTGCCGGTACATATTGTGACAGATGTCAGAAATGGACATCAGGTCACGAAAAAATAGAAATTAATGAAAGTAGTATATCATATAGGCATTATGTTCAAAAAGAGAATGGCGTTGGGGCTCTTGAAATTGTTCCTGATGATTACCTTGCGTCTAATCCGATAAACAATCCAAATCCTTCAAAGTATGTTGAAGGAAAAGGTATTGAGGAACTGTATCAAGGATATGAGATTGACGGAAAGAAAGTATCAGCAAATGGTTATACTTTTGTTGGATGGTTTGAAAAGCCTGAAATAGGTGCTAACAGGGTTTATTCTATTTCTCCTGATGCAACAGGAAATAAGATCCTTTACGGCGTATGGAGTAAAAATGAATATACAATTACATATCTTCCTGACTCTGCATCTTCAATACTTCCCAGAGTTGAAGATGGAACATACACTGTAGATAAAGTAACTTCATTGAAAGAGCCTCCTAAGTGGCCAAATATGGTTTGGATTGGTTGGTCTGATGAGGAAGGCAAGATCGTTAAATCTATTCCCAAGGGAACAACCGGTGATGTAGTACTTACTGCCAACTGGATGAGTAAGCGAAGTCAAACAGTTCCTAATAATAAGTATTCAACAGCAAGACCTGCAATTGCAGTTGATGAAGAAAAGGGCATTTATACTTTTACCTATGAAATTGGTGATATTCAGAATGTACCAATCCAACAGGTAGAAGATGGTGTAGATGGCAAAGGTTTTAACCTTGTAAAGGGTATGACACATGAAATTAACAAGACTTTTACTCAAAAGATGGAATCTGGTGAAGCTACCAGTGTTGCTGACACAATTGCAAATGCAACAACGAAATCGGATTCGTGGACGCTCTCAGAAGATTGGAATAAGAGCACATCATTCAGCCAGGAGCATGCAAATGAAGTAACTGAAGAGCAGTCCCAGAAGTCAGCTATGTCTTTCACTGAATCCGGAAAATACAGCTTGAGTTCAGGTTTTGGCGGTAGTGAAGAGCATGTTGATGAAACAGGCACATCTACAAAAACGACGAAAAAACATGAGTTTGGTGTAAGCGTTAACGCAGGAGTCAAGGCGGGAATAAAAGCCGGTGTTACTGCAGCAACGCCTTTTAAGAATGCATCTGTAGAAGCGAGTGTTGGTTTGGATTACAAGTATAGTAAAGAAACAGAAGAGGCAACTCACGAAACGCATACAGACACGACATCTTCTTACTGGAATGTAAATGAGGGATTCGAACAAAGTCAAGAGCTTAGTCAGAGTGCTGAGTTTGCCAGCTCTATCAGCCAAAGCATAAAAAATACTTATAAATACGGCGAAACATTAGATTTTGGTGGTTCTAACAGTAATACGGTATCAAGCTCAAATACCAGTTCGGAATCAAGAGAATATGCATCTTCTGTTACTTACTCGCAGGAAGAAGGTAAGTCTATAACAGTTGCTGAAACGTTAACAGCTGATGCAGATGAAGGTTATTACAGAAAGGTTTTGGCTGCAAATTTCAGAGTATTTGCTGTGGTTATTTATGATATGAAATCCAATTCATTCAGTACAATGACCTATAGTTTAAAAATAAAAGATTCCGAGCACCTGTTTACTGACTATTCAACAGTATCTTCTTTCGATGATTATGAAAACGGTGTTTTGCCCTTTGATGTACCTACATTTGTAGCTGATTATGTTTACGGATTGGTTGGTAAATCAGATGGACTTAGAATAAATGAAGTAACAGGTATAGTTGAAGGGTATGGTTACAAGGATCCTGATACCGGTATCTGCTACAAGGAATACGATGAATCTACAGACACTTATTCAAATCCCTGTGATACTGATGTAATTATTCCCAGATATATTGTTGTATCAGTTGATAAAAATGAAAAACGTATTGTTCCTGTAGTCGGATTTAACGCATCGGCCTTTAGTGGAACTAATGTTACTTCTGTTTATTTAAGTGACAGAATAACAGCTATTCCGGATGGTGCATTTGAAAACTGCACATCACTTAAATATGTCCGTGGCGGAACAATTGATACTATTGGAAAAAAAGCGTTCAAAAACTGTACATCGTTGTTTGAATTCGCATTACCTGATATTGTTACAACTTTAGGTGAAGAAGCTTTCTACGGTGTTAATGCTTTGACTGTAAATGTTTCCAATACGTCTGTTTTCGATTCGGCATTAGCTAACGGCGTTAAAAAGCTTTCTCTTGATCTTGAATCTCTTGAAGGTACGATAGACGGATACGAGATTGAAATACCTGAAAATATGGAATATTTCTCGTTAAACGGCGGTGGAAAAACATTTAATAATGTTTCTATCATATCCGAATCAAATGCCGATACTATAGCTCTTAATAATATAACTATCAATAATAAAGCGGACATACCTTTAAAGTTGAATGCTAGTAAAATTGAATTAGGATTTACAACAATTAATGCAAGCAACCTGATTTTACGTGCAGGAGCAGATAATACTCTTATAACTTTGAATGGTAACAATAATTTAATATCTGCAGGTAAAAATGCAATATTAAGTAAAAATGTACATTTAATTGAAAAAGAAGATTCGTCTGCTTCGGGTAAACTTAATGTTACAGGTAATGTTCTGGTATATGGAACTGCAAATGGAACACAACGTGTTACATTTAATAAACCGAATGAGCATACATTTAAATATTTAACACAAGAAGAGTATGAATATATGCTCAGCACACGTTTGGTTAGCTTCAATGCAAACGGTGGCGAAGTAAATATTTCAAGTAAGGAAATTGGCGCCAGCGGAACATACGGTGAACTTCCCGAACCTACTAAAGATTATTGTTCATTTGATGGTTGGTACACGGATGCAGAGGGAGGAACAAAAGTAACTGCTGAATCTCAGGTAAGTGATGATGTTGAAATCACCCTTTATGCCCATTGGACACCAAACCCCACATCTGATTGGGTTCTTGCTTCCGATGATTTAATTCCTGAAGATGCTCAGATAGTTGCTGAAAAGTGGACTTATGATTTTACGACTAATATTGAATCGGATATGGACTATGAAGAGGGTTATACCTTATATGATACCACATCTAAATGGAGTGAATACGGTGCATGGAGTAATTGGTCGAAAAATAAAGCGGCTGAAACCGAGGCAAGGGATGTTGAAACAAAGACTGTAACAGATAAGGCCGGATATACTCAGTATAGATATTGGAGATATGCGCAGAATGGTTCAAATAGAATTCACTGGTGTGATACGCTTGGAAAAAGTTATTATGGCGGAACATGGTATAAGGATTATACAGACTGGTCAAATAGTTCAAAAAATGTGTACAGTAGCAGCTATGGCTCATGCTCTTGTCATGGTAAAGTAACTGCGTATGGTCCAGAGAACAATCTTTATTACTGGCAAGAAACCAGATGGATTGCACCGGTGACTCACACAGAATATAGATACCGTGATCGCCATCTAATTTACACATATTATCATACCAAAACAGAACATTTGGAATCTGAAGTAGAGATTTTTGAAACGGATAATATCAACAATGTTCAAAAATTGGTAAAATATATTAATAAATAACAATATGTTTCTGTCTTCGTGATTTTATCACGAAGACAGAGGATATATTTAAAAATCTAAAGGAGGATTTATATGCCTAGAAAATTACTGTCGATACTCTTAACAGTATTGATGATTTTAACAATGGCTCCTACGTCTTATGCGGTTGAAACACCCGTTTTGACAGTTTCTTCTGTGACAGGAGCACCCGGTGAAACAATTACACTTGATGTTTCTCTTGCTAATAACCCCGGTATAGTGTCAGCAAATCTTAAGGTAGCGTTTGATGAAGGGTTAATATTAGTAGGAGCTGAAAACGGTGATGTATTCTCAACTCTTACGTACATTCCACCTAAGCAGCTTTCATCCGGCGGACAGATAACATCAAGTTGTCAGTTTGCTTGGACGGGTTTTGATATTGAAGACAAGGATATCAAAAATGGTAAGATTTTATCTTTGAATTTCAAAATTGCCGAAGATGCTGAAATAGGTGATGCATATAATGTAACTGTTACAAGTGAAAGTGGAGATGTTATTGATAAAGATCTTAATGCAGTTATTTTATCTGCCGGTTCGAAAGTTGAAGTTGCAGAAAAAATAGAAGAGTCACCTCTTTCAATTTCATCCGTAACAGGAACTCCCGGTGAAACTGTAACGCTTGATGTTTCTCTTGCCGACAATCCCGGTATTGTATCAGCTAATCTTAAAGTGGCTTTTGATGAAGGATTAACCTTAGTTGGAGCCGAAAACGGTGATGTATTTTCAACTCTTACATACATTCCGCCTAAGCAGCTTTCATCCGGCGGACAGATAACCTCAAGTTGTCAGTTCGCGTGGACAGGTTTTGATATTGATGATAAAGATATTAAAGTTGGTGTAATTCTTTCACTTGATTTTAAAATTTCAGAAAATGCTGAAATTGGTGAAAAGTATGATGTGACTATTTCAAGTGTGAGCGGAGATGTCATCGATAAAAATCTTAACACGATCATTTTAAATGCAGCAGCTGAAATTGAAGTTGCTGAAGCTGAAGTTAAAGAACCTATTTCGCTTAATGACTTTGATTATGAACTCACAGCTGACGGTATTGTCATTACTGGTTACAATGGTAACGAGACTGAGGTTATCATTGGTGAAAGCTATGAGATTGACGGTACATCTTATGATGTGGTTGGAATTGCAGAGTCTGCTTTTGAGGGTAACGAAGCAATAAAATCAGTTGTTATTCCTGCTACAGTTAAAGAGATCGGTGCATATGCTTTTTATGATTGCACATCATTAACTGAGATTACAATTCTTGGTAAATACACAGTGATTGGTGAAGTTGCTCTTGGCTATTATTATATAAGCAGAAGAGAAGATGGTGTAGTTGAAGGCTTTACCATTTACGGTTATGAAGGCTCATCTGCTGAAGAATATGCTGCTTCTGAAGATGAAATTATCTTTATAGCTCTTGAAGAAGAAAAAGAATGTGAACACAATTATGTCGGCGAAGTAACAAAGGCAGCAACCTGTAAAGCAACAGGTGTAATGACATATACCTGCTCAGTATGCGGTGATTCATACACAGAAGAAATCGCAGTTGATGCAAAGAACCATGATGGCAAGACAGAAGTACGCAATGCAAC
>JAZLAJ010000068.1:0-48665 GCA_045613145.1 Acutalibacteraceae bacterium | reverse complement strand
AATTCGCCCATCATCATCGGCACGTCAAAGAAAATTATCTTTGTGAAGAATGCAAAAAGGTTGAAAATAAAGTTCGAGTTATTATAGAAATGCACCTGATAAACCACGTTATCCCAGCCCTTCATAAAGGCGTGGGGAAGTGCGATTGCCGTCCAGATTGCTTCCATTGTGATGATGTGGTCTTCGTCAACCGCACGCACGGTATCGTAAAGACGGGTATAGATGAATTCGTTATTGATTCTTCTTTCAATTTCGCCTGCATCAACGTCACACATAGGCTCGTTGAGAAGGTCATACATTGCAACGGCAGGGTTGCCCTCAAAACGGCTTGCAATTGCAGTCCAGAGCTCGTCGGTAAGCTCACGGTATCTTTCACCCTGCTCTGTATCTTCGTAAAGACCGCAGTTTCCTCCGTCACCGTTATGGGGTGCATCGCTCTGATAACCGACGGCACCGTGCATATCAAGAATTACGTAAAGTCTGCGCTCGGCACACTCAGAAACAACCCAGTCAAGACGCGAGAAATCCCATTCACCGTTTTCGTCAAGGATTTTTGTGCCGTTGTCATCATAGTAGAAGTTTCTGTACCAGAAGGGAACACGTACACAGTTGAAGCCGAGAGACTTGATGTTATCGAGATCCCATTCGGTAAACCAGTTGTCATAGAACATATTGAGAAGCTCCTGAGACTTTTCTCTGCCGAAGCGTTCTTCAAGTTTGTCATAAACCATTTCACCGTCATATTTCTTTTTGGCAAGAACCTCTGCAGGAATGTGGTCGGGGTTGAGCCAGTCTTCACGGACGAGCCATGCACCGATATTTACACCCTTAAGCTGGATTTCTTCACCCTTCTGATTAAAGATTTTTCTGCCCTTTACAGAGAGAAAATCATCTGCTGTAAAGCCTGTTACTTCCTCAGTTTTTACTGCAGGCTCTTCCGCTGCAAAAGCCACGGTGCATACAGAAAAAGCCATTAAAAGAGCCAGAAAAAGACTGAGTGTTCTTTTTAAATTTTTCATACTGTATTTTTCCTTTCAGAATATATTAACGGCTTACATAAACCGTTCATCCTTTTAATTATACCTTATCATTTTTAAAAGTCAATAGAAGGCTTTTTTACCGACTTTAACTTCGTACTTTTCCACAAAAAAGCAAAGCCCTTTTTGTGCACATTTAGAATCTGAAATATTTAATTCAGAAATAAAAACACACTCAAATCCCTAGTAAAACAAAAGGAAATAGCCATTTTATTTGTCTATTTTATAAAAAAATAAAAGACTATTTTTGTTCAAAAGAGAAAAACAAAAAATTACCCAATTAAAATTGAATTTTCAGTAGATTTTTTCAGTCAGATATGTTATTATTTATTAGTATAGATATTCGCGGGGTCTTCTGTACTTCAGATTACCCTGCGGCTTACAAAAATTAACGGAAATCCGTTTAAAGGAGGACAAAAGTCAATGCTTAAGAAAATCAGCACAATCCCGTTCAAGGACACACCTGAACAGGCTGCAAAACTTGATGCAGTTATCGCTGAATGCACAGGAGACAACAGCCAGCTTATGCATGTTATGCAGGTAGCACAGGAAATCTACGGCTATCTCCCCTTTGAAGTTCAGCAGAAGATTGCAGACGGCATGAAGGTACCTATGGAAAAGGTTTACGGCGTCGCTACATTCTACGCTCAGTTTGCTCTTTCTCCCAAGGGTGAATATGCTATCTCCGTTTGTCTCGGTACTGCCTGCTATGTTAAGGCTGCGCAGGAAATCTTTGATGAACTTTCCGCACAGCTCGGTATCGGTGCAGACGAATGCACAGCCGACGGAAAATTCTCACTTACTGCCTGCCGCTGTATCGGTGCCTGCGGTCTCGCTCCCGTTCTTACGGTCAATGAAGACGTTTACGGCAAAATCACAGCCAAGGACGTAAAGGGCATTCTTGATAAATATATGAACTGATGAGGGAACTTTCTCTGAATGTCCTCGATATAGCGCAGAATTCAGTCAGAGCGGAAGCCTCACTGATAACCATCGAGCTTATCGAAGATACAAAGACAAACACCCTGGAAATTTCAGTAAGCGACAACGGTAAAGGTATGACACCCGAACAGCTTGAAAGTGTAAGAGACCCCTTCTTCACTACCCGTACCACCCGAAAAGTCGGAATGGGTATTCCTCTTTTCAGAATGGCGGCGGAAATGACGGGAGGCTCCTTCGACATAGAAAGCACTTTCGGCGTCGGAACGAAAACTACAGCCCGTTTCTGCACTGACCACCTGGATTTCACTCCTATAGGTGATATGTGCTCGACGGTCATTATGCTCATAACGATGAATCTTCACATCGATTTCGTTTACATAAGACGGCTCGACGGAAAAAGCTTCACCACAGACACCAGACAGCTTAAGGAAATTTTAGGAGATGTTCCCCTTAACGAACCGAGCATCACCGCTTGGCTCAAAGATTATATCACTGAAAACACGAAACAACTTACGGAGGTGTAAATTAATGAAAACTCTTGAAGAACTTATGGCATTAAGAGATGCTGCCAAGGCTAACCTTACAGCACGTGATGATTCTACAGAAATCACCAGAGTTGTTGTTGGTATGGCTACCTGCGGTATCGCAGCAGGTGCAAGACCTGTAATGAATAAATTCGTAGAAGAAACAGCAAAGCGTAACCTTACAAACGTTACCGTAGCTCAGACAGGCTGTATCGGTATGTGCCAGTACGAGCCCATCGCTGAAGTTATGGTTCCCGGTAAGGAAAAGGTAACCTACGTTCAGCTCACTGAAGAAAAGGTTGCAAGAATTGTTGTAGACCATCTCGTAAACGGTAATCCCGTAGCGGAATACACCGTTGGTGCTATCGCTAAATAAGGAGGAAGTATAAATGTATCGTTCTCATGTGCTCGTTTGCGGCGGTACCGGTTGTACCTCTTCAAATTCACAGAAAATCATCGACACAATGAATGCCGAGCTTAAGGCAAAGGGTCTGGAAAACGAAGTACAGGTTATCCGTACAGGCTGCTTCGGTCTCTGTGCACTCGGTCCCATTATGATCGTTTATCCCGAAGGCTGCTTCTATTCAGAAGTTAAGGTAGAAGACGTTCCCGAAATCGTAGAAGAACATCTTCTCAAGGGCCGTATGGTTACCCGTCTTCTTTACAAGGAAACAGTAACCCCCGAAGAAATCAAGGGTCTTAACGACACCAACTTCTACAAAAAGCAGAAGAGAGTTGCTCTGGGCAACTGCGGTGTTATCAATCCCGAAGACATCAATGAATACATCGCTTACGACGGCTACCAGGCTCTCGGTAAGTGTCTTACAGAGCTCACTCCCGAACAGGTTATCCAGATTGTTAAGGATTCCGGTCTTCGCGGCAGAGGCGGCGGCGGTTTCCCCACCGGTCTCAAATGGAGCTTCACAGCAGCTAACAAGGCTGATCAGAAATATGTAGTATGTAACGCCGACGAAGGTGACCCGGGTGCATTCATGGACCGTTCAGTTCTCGAAGGTGACCCCCACTGTATCATCGAAGCTATGGCTATCTGCGGTTATGCTACAGGTGCTACCGAAGGTTACATCTATGTCCGTGCTGAATACCCCATCGCTGTAGCACGTTTACAGATTGCTATCAATCAGGCAAGAGAAATGGGTCTTCTCGGCAAGAACATCTTCGGTTCAGGCTTTGACTTCGATCTTTTCGTAAAACTCGGTGCAGGTGCTTTCGTATGCGGTGAGGAAACTGCTCTTATGACCTCCATCGAAGGTAACAGAGGTGAACCCAGACCCCGTCCTCCCTATCCTGCAGTAAAGGGTCTCTTCGCTAAACCCACCACCGAAAACAACGTAGAAACCTTCGCAAACATTCCCGCTATCATCCGTAACGGCGCTGAATGGTTCGCTTCAATGGGTACAGAAAAATCAAAGGGTACCAAGGTATTCGCTCTCGGCGGTAAAATCACTAACACTGGTCTCGTTGAGGTTCCCATGGGTACTACTCTTCGTGACGTTATCTATGAAATCGGCGGCGGTATCCCCAACGGCAAGGCTTTCAAGGCCGCTCAGACAGGCGGTCCCTCCGGCGGATGTATCCCTGCTCACCTTATGGACACTCCCATCGACTACGATAACCTTACAGCTATCGGCTGTATGATGGGTTCAGGCGGTCTTATCGTAATGGACGAAGACAACTGTATGGTTGACATTGCTAAGTTCTTCCTTGATTTCACAGTTGATGAATCCTGCGGTAAATGTACTCCCTGCCGTGTAGGTACCAGAAGACTTCTCGAAATGCTCGATAAAATCACATCAGGCAAGGGTACTCTCGAAGACATCGACAAGCTTGAAGAGCTTTGCTACTACATCAAGGAAAACTCTCTCTGCGGTCTCGGTCAGACAGCTCCCAACCCTGTTCTTTCAACCCTTAAGTTCTTCCGTGACGAATATGTAGCTCACGTAGTAGACAAGACCTGTCCCGCAGGTGTATGTAAGGATCTCCTTTCATTCTCCATCGAGGCAGATAAGTGTAAGGGCTGTACCCTCTGTGCTAAGAAGTGTCCTGTAGGCGCTATCTCAGGTGCAGTCAAGGAAGCTCACACCATCGATACATCCAAGTGTATCAAGTGCGGTGTATGTATGGATTCCTGTAAGTTCAAAGCTATCATTAAGAAATAAGGAGGTACGCAATAATGGAAAATATGCTTAATATCAAAATTAACGGTATGCCTTGCAGCGTACCTTACGGTACAACAATCATCGAAGCAGCAAGACAGGTAGGTATCGAAATCCCCACTCTCTGCTTCCTTAAGGAAATCAATGAAATCGGCGCCTGCCGTTTCTGTGTAGTTGAAGTTAAGGGTGCAAGAAGCCTTGTAGCTGCCTGTGTATTCCCCATCGAAAGAGACGGCACAGAAATCTTCACTAACAGTGAAAAGGTACGTAAGGCAAGAAAGACCACTCTTGAGCTCATTCTTTCAACTCACGAAAGAAAGTGCCTTTCCTGTATCAGAAGCGGTAACTGTGAGCTTCAGAAGCTTTGCAAGGAATACGGCGTAGAAACTGAAGACAAGTATGACGGCTTCAAGCCTGTTTACGAGCTCGACTACTCCGCAGCTCATATGGTAAGAGATAACAACAAGTGTATCCTCTGCCGCCGCTGTGTAGCTGCCTGTGAAAACCAGGGTATCGGTGTTATCGGTGCTAATGCCCGCGGTATCGACACTCATATCGGCTCACCCTTCGAGCTTGGTCTTGACACCACATCATGTATCTCCTGCGGTCAGTGTATCGTAAACTGCCCCGTAGGCGCTATCTACGAAAAGGATGATACCGCTAAGGTATTCGAAGCAATCAATGATGAAAGCAAGTATGTAGTAGTTCAGGCTGCTCCCGCTATCCGTGCTACCCTCGGTGAATGCTTCGGCATGCCCGTAGGTACAGACGTAACAGGCAAAATGTTTGCTGCTCTTCGCCGTCTCGGCTTCGATAAGGTATTCGACACCAACTTCGGTGCTGACCTTACCATTATGGAAGAAGCTACAGAGCTTCTCGGAAGAGTCAAGAACGGTGGCGTTCTTCCCATGATCACTTCCTGCTCACCCGGATGGATCAAATACTGTGAACACTACTATCCCACAGAGCTCGATCATCTTTCATCCTGTAAATCTCCCATGCAGATGCAGGGTGCAGTTATCAAAACCTACTATGCTGAAAAGAACGGCATAGATCCCAAGGATATCGTTTCAGTAGCTATTATGCCCTGTACAGCTAAGAAATTCGAATGCGGCAGAGACACTATGGATGCAAGCGGTTATGCTGATGTGGACTACGTTCTTACCACCAGAGAGCTCGGCAGAATGATCAACACTGCCGGTATCAACTTCGCACTCCTTCCCGATGAAAGCTGCGATGCTCCTCTCGGTCAGGGTACAGGTGCTGCTGTTATCTTCGGTGCTACAGGCGGTGTTATGGAAGCTGCTCTGCGTACTGCTGCAGAAGTAATCACAGGCGAAAACCTCGAAAATCCCGAATTCCACGATGTACGCGGTATGGAAGGTATCAAGGAAGCTTCTTACAAGCTCGGTGATCTTGATGTCAAGGTAGCTATCGCAAGCGGAACAAAGAACGCTAAGGCTCTCATGGAAAAGGTTAAGGACGGCACAGCTGACTACACCTTCATCGAAATCATGGGTTGTCCCGGCGGATGTATCAACGGCGGCGGTCAGCCTGTTCAGGATGCAACCACACGCAACTTCACAGATCTTAAAGCTCTCCGTGCAGCTGCTCTTTATCAGAACGACGTAAACCGTCCTTCCAGAAAGAGCCACGAAAACGAAGATGTTAAGACAATCTATGCTGAATTCCTTGGTGAACCCAACAGCCATAAGGCTCATGAGCTTCTCCACACATCATACAAGGCAAGACCTATGTATAACAAATAATTCAGTTAAATGAATAACATAAGGCTACTGCAGATAATGCGGTAGCCTTAGTTTTTTCGCAGACGGGATGTTCGCCGTAAGAAGTCGGTAACGGGAAGGTGGGGGCGAAGCACGGCAGTTATGCCGTACCCCGTAGCCACGCGTGGCTACGGGCGCCGTATACGGCGGCTTCGCCCCCCCTGTCTCCTCCTGCACAACATAAAAGGGTGTAACCAAATGGTCACACCCTGAGCTTATATTCAATCGTTTCTGTAATCATAAGTGTCCTTGTCTACATTTAATTCGACACCGTTTATAACCACAGTCTTTTCACTGATCCAATTAATATCAGCCTTCGTACAGCGATAATTCCAATATATGTTCTTTTCTTTATTTGTTTTGTTATTTTTGACAGAGCATAATACTGCATAACCTGTCGTAGCACCTCCATCATTCAGATAGGCTGAAATTATATATTTTCCGTCTTCTGAGGAAACCTCCTTCATCAGCTTCTGTCCATCCAATCTCTGAATGTCAAAAAATGCCCAATTCACAGCATAAACAATGCTTAACAGAACCAGCAAAAGCGGTAAAATAATTTTTATATGTTTTTTCATCAGTGTTCTCCTTTAAAATCTGATTTATTTATGAGCATACTATAACTGATAGTTTAAAAACACTTAAAAAAAGAGACTGTAATCTCAGCCTCTTCATTTCCTTATCTTTTCGAAAAGCCCGATTTCTGCTTTTCAATTTTCTTTATAACAGAGCCTAAAGCTCCGCCGACCGCTGCACTCGCTACAGCTTCCACGATACCGTTTACGCCTACAAAAGCAGCAAAGAAAGCAATTACACCTGTAGTAGCAAACTGTGTTTCAAGTCCTGTGTAAAATTCTGTGTTTCCGAAGAAAGCAATGAACAGACCGACGAAAAGCACCGTATTGACCACTGCAGCAGTCAGAAAAGATGCAAGAGAAGAAACATTTGCCTGAATATTTTTTTTATTAAGAACTTTATATACCAGAGCAGATGCCACACCGACCAGAACTCGGGGAACAATGCAAAGGATTGCTGTGAGTGCAGGGTTGATACCCATAAGAGCTGTACCGAAAGCGCTCATACCGAAGCACTGGATAAGACTTGTCACACCGAACGCAAGGCCCAAAACAGCACCGCCGCCTACACCCAGCAAAGCAGCACCCATAGCCACAGGAATAGCAAGAAGAGAGATTTCCACCGTTCCTATCTTAAGATAACCGATAGGAGTGAAGCTCATAACCACGATTATAGCAAGAAAAACCGCTGTGAGAGTAAGCTTTAAAACAGATTCCATTTTCATGCTTTTATTATTCATTCTGAAAACTCCCTTACTTAAAATTCTACCATTATTATATATAAACACGACTGTTTTGTCAATCAACTATACGGCAAGACTTTTTTCTTTTTCAATATAAAATTTGGTGTTTTTATTGATTTATCCGAATTTTATATGATACAATAGTTACAGAAAAAAGGAGTGTGACTGAAATGAATAAAAGAAACAGTAGTCCCTTTATCTTCGTGCACGGTATGTTCGGCTGGGGTGAGCTGACAGGAATCAACAAAACTGTTCCCTATTGGGGTGCAAGCACAGGAAATTTAATAAGCTTTCTGCAGGAATGCGATTACGAATGTTATGCAGCATCGGTAGGACCTATTTCCAGCGCCTGGGATAACGCTTGCGAGCTTTATGCACAGTTAACGGGAACTAGAGTAGACTACGGCAAGGCGCATTCCGAGAAAAGAAATCACGACCGTTTCGGCAGAAAGTACGAAAAGCCACTTTTCGAGGGCTTTGGCGAGAGAAGTATACACCTCATCGGACACAGTCACGGCGGTCAGGTGGTAAGACTTTTAGCACATCTGCTCACCTACGGTGATGAAGAAGAGCAAAAGGCCACAGAAAAAGACGAACTGTCTCCCCTTTTTGCAGGCGGAAACGAGAAGCTTATCGTCAGTGTAACCACTATCTGCTCTCCCAATAACGGTACACTTCTTTTCAAATTAGCTGAAGAAAAAAATCTTATACATACTATGGGACGAGGTACTAATTTCGGTGTTAGTCTTCTCGGAAGAACACCCATACACGGTAAAATAGTCGACTGTCAGATGGAGCAGTTCGGTCTTACCCCTCTTAAAGGAGAAAAGAAACCGGATAAAATCCTTACCGCTGTTAACCGTGTCCGTGACAGTGACGACCATATCTTACGTGACCTTTCCTTCAGCGGTGCACTGGAGCTTAATGAAAAAATAGAAATCAGTAAAAATATTTACTATTTCTGCTACTATGCCAGCGGTGCTCCGGGTGAAGAGTTTTCCACCAAATATATGAAATTCCCTTTACTCAAAATATTCGGAAAGCTTATTGCCACAATCAGCTTTCCCTCTGACGATGAATACGGCATAACCTTCAGTGATGAATGGCATGAAAATGACGGACTCGTTAATGTTCCTTCAGCTAAAAATCCCTTCGACGAACCGGGAAAAGATTTCACGGGTACACCCGAAAAGGGTATATGGAACATTATGCCCGTCATAAAAGGCGACCACGGCCAGACCGTAGGTCTTATGGCTGACAAAAACAAAACAAGAGGATTTTTCCTCAATCTGCTTAATATGCTGACCCGAACAGAAGAATAATAAAAAAGGTGTACAAGGATTCAAACCTGTACACCTTTAATTTTTTCAGAAATTAATTATCTGTCTCTTCTTCTGCGGTCGCCGTTTCTTCTGCGATCACCGTTTCTTCTGGGAGCTTCTTCACCGTCATCTTCGGGAGTGAGACCTTCGATTTCGATAAGAGCATCTCTTCTGGAAAGGTTGATTCTGCCCTGATCGTCGATTTCGAGAACCTTAACGATAACCTCGTCGCCTACTGTTACACAGTCTTCGACCTTTTCTGTTCTCTTGACGTCAAGCTTTGAAATGTGAACGAGACCTTCCTTACCGGGAGCGATTTCAACGAATGCACCGAAGCTCATAAGTCTGGTAACTACACCGCGGAAGATAGCGCCTACTTCAGGATCGTTAGCGATAGTTTCTACGATAGTGATAGCACGTCTTGCATTATCAATATCAATAGCGGAAACGAAGATGGTACCGTCTTCATTAACGTCAACCTTACATTCGCACTCTGCACAGATCTTCTGGATAACCTTACCCTGCTTACCGATAACATCACCGATCTTTTCGGGATCAATCTTAGTTGTAAGCATCTTGGGAGCATACTTAGAAAGCTCTGCTCTGGGCTCTGCGATACAGGGAATCATAACCTCATCGAGGATTTTCATTCTCGCATCATAGGTCTTTTCGAATGCTTCCTTAATGATTTCGGGAGTAAGGCCGTGAACCTTAAGGTCCATCTGGATAGCTGTGATACCCTTCTTGGTACCTGCTACCTTGAAGTCCATGTCGCCGAAGAAGTCTTCGAGACCCTGAATGTCAACCATAGTCATAAAGCGGTCGCCTTCAGTGATAAGACCGCAGGAGATACCTGCTACGGGAGCTTTGATGGGAACACCTGCTGCCATAAGTGAAAGTGTAGAGCCACAGATGGAAGCCTGTGATGTTGAACCGTTTGAGGAAAGAACCTCGGAAACGAGTCTGATAGCATAGGGGAATTCCTCTACTGAAGGAATAACGGGAACGAGAGCTCTTTCAGCAAGTGCACCGTGACCGATTTCTCTTCTGCCGGGACCTCTGGAGGGCTTGGTTTCGCCTACAGAGTATGAGGGGAAGTTATAGTGGTGCATATATCTCTTTTCGCTTTCGTTGTCGAGGCCGTCGAGAAGCTGTGCATCACTCATAGGTCCGAGTGTGGTTACTGTAAGGACCTGAGTCTGACCACGTGTGAACATACCTGAACCGTGTACTCTGGAGAGAAGGTCAACCTGTGCATCGAGAGGACGCATATCGTTGATACCTCTGCCGTCTACACGCTTGCCTTCGTCGAGAAGCCAACGTCTTACAACGTACTTCTGAAGCTTATACATGCATTCGTCGATCTTTTCGATAACGTCAGCATATTCTTCGTCGAATCTCTCATGAACCTTTTCGTATACGGGCTTGAGTCTTTCGTCACGGATTCTCTTATCATCAGTGTCAAGAGCAAACTTAACATCGTCGATAGCGAATTCTTTGATAGCTTCGAACATTTCGGGAGCGGGATCCTGTGATTCGAAGGGAACCTTTTCCTTACCGATTTCCTTCTGGATGCCCTTGATGAATTCAACAACTTCCTGGTTAACCTTGTGAGCGTACATAATACCGTCGAACATGGTTTCGTTGTCGATTTCGTTAGCACCTGCTTCGATCATAGCAACAAGATCTGCTGTAGAAGCAACGGTAACAGCCATTTCACTCTTTTCTCTTTCTGCTTCTGTGGGGTTGATAACGAACTTACCGTCAACAAGACCTACAGATACACCGCTGATGGGGCCGTCCCAGGGAATTTCTGAAATAGAAATAGCAACTGAAACACCGATCATAGCAGTGATTTCGGGAAGGCAGTCCTGGTCAACTGACATAACAGTAGCAACAACACCTACATCGTTTCTCATATCCTTGGGGAAAAGAGGACGGATGGGTCTGTCGATAACACGTGATGAAAGAGTAGCCTTTTCGCTTGCCTTGCCTTCTCTTCTCTGGAAGGAGCCGGGAATACGGCCTACTGAATAAAGCTTTTCTTCGAAGTCAACGGAGAGAGGGAAGAAATCTACGCCTTCTCTGGGCTTTGCAGCCATAGTAGCTGTACAAAGAACTTCTGTTTCGCCATATCTGATAAGACATGAGCCGCCTGCAAGACCTGCCATTTTACCTGTTTCTACTACGAGAGGTCTGCCTGCAAGAGTTGTTTCAAATTTTCTGAATTCGGGAAACATTTTTTCTACCTCGCTTTTTTAGTATTTTTTGTATTTTAAACACAAGGCAGAGGTTTAGCAATAAATTCAGCCTTAACTCTTTTAAAGCTCAATTTAGTGCTAACCCTATATGGATACTGCCTTATGTCCTTGACGGAAAAAAGGCAGACACGATATAAGTCATGTCTGCCCAAGAAATGCAATTACTTACGGATACCAAGTCTTGCAATGATTGAACGGTATCTTTCGATGTCGTTCTTCTGAAGGTATGCAAGAAGGTTTCTTCTCTGACCAACCATCATAAGGAGACCTCTGCGTGAGTGGTGGTCCTTCTTGTTGGTCTTAAGGTGCTCAGTAAGATTGTTGATTCTGTAAGTAAGAAGAGCAATCTGTACTTCGGGTGAACCTGTGTCACCTTCGTGAGCAGCGTATTCTTTGATAATTGCGGTTTTCTGTTCTTTTGTCATCATGGTTTTTCACCTCATAAAAATATTTCATTCGCCTGATCCCCAGTGAGCGGCAGGTGAATTTTTACCCGCAGACCGAGAAATCGGCATAATGCTTGAAGATTATAACACAGAGATACCGAAAAGTAAAGAGTTTGAGCCAAACTTTTTTCGGAAATAACTCACAAAGATATTCCTATTATTTCATCTGTGCTTTGTAATAATTCATAAGACAGCCTTCGAGGATGATGGTTTTTTCTTCCTCGGTAAGACCCTTTACATAAAGAGTGATGTCCTCAACACCCTTTTCAGTAATAATTTTAGCGGGAATTTCTTCCTTGCCGTTCTTTATAGCATCTCTGATACCGGGAACGAACACATAGTCTCCGTGGCTGTAATTAAATTCTCTTTCCTTATCGATAGTAAAGGGAAGAATACCCCAGTTAATGCAGTTACTTCTGTAGCGCTTGGTGGCAAATTCGTAGCAGATATTACCAAAGCCGCCTAATACCTTCTGACAGGAAGCAGCCTGTTCTCTCGCAGAGCCGTCACCGGGACGGCAGGCGAATACACAGGAGCCAAACTGAGTATGCTTCGCTGTTTCATCAGCATTATCACATACTTTTCCAAGAACTGTATTAACCTCATCGGATGCACTTTCTCTTCTCTTCTTTTCCTCGGAAGCTACTGCCTTGGCACGGTTTACATACTCAGGCTCACGGCGGGAAAGTGCGAATTCAGCAAGCTTGAGAGGATTGGAACGGTAGGATGAGGTTTCACCTGAGGGAATAAGCTCATCGGTGGTGGTAACATCGTCGTGAATTACACAGGCGAGCTTTAAGAGAAGATTATCCTCGAGAGCATACATTTCGGGCCAGTCTGTGATATTGGGACCGAAGCGAAGCTCAGAATCCTTTTCAGCCTTACCGAAGCCCTGATATACTCTCTTGTCATAAACACCCTTTTCGAAGGTGTATGCGCTGTCATATTCGGGAATTTCGATGTCTGTAGCAGCTGTGAGAATACCCTTATTAAGAGCCGTAGCGGCGATAGAGCGGGAGTCAACGAGCGCCACAGAAGCAAGCTGACCGTCACCGGGCTTACTGCCTTCACGGTTGGGGAAGTTACGGGTAGTGTGTCTGATGGAAAGTCCGTTATTTGCGGGAACATCACCTGCACCGAAGCAGGGACCGCAGAAGCAGGGCTTGAATACTGCACCGGCCTCGAGAAGCTTAGCCTGTACACCGTTTCTGAGAAGAGCAAGATTTACGGGTACGCTCGAGGGATAAACTGAAAGATTGAAGTAACCGTCACCTGTACTCTTGCCGTCGAGAATAGCGGCAGCCTCGCAGATGTTTTCGAACATACCGCCCGCACAGCCTGCAATAACACCCTGATCGATATAAATTTTTCCGTTCTTAACCTTATCGTAAAGGCGGAAATCAACCTTGTCACCGAACTGAGCCTTAGCTGCTTTTTCCACCTCGAAGAGAATTTCGGGGTTTTCCTGAAGCTGATGGATAGTGTAGGCATTAGAGGGATGGAAGGGAAGAGCTATCATACTTTCTATCTTTGAAAGGTCGATTCTGATGGCCATATCGTAATATGCCACCTTCTCGGGTGAAAGAGCCTTATAATCAGAAGGTCTGCCGTGAACGGTATAGAAATCCTTAACTGTGTCATCTGTTTCCCATATAGATGAAAGACAAGCTGTTTCAGTAGTCATAACATCAATGCCGATTCTGAAATCCATAGAGAGATTCTTAACACCGGGGCCTACGAATTCGAGCACCTTATTGGTAACAAGACCTTCCTTGAACACAGCACCGCAGAGTGCGATAGCCACGTCGTGAGGGCCTACACCTGCCTTGGGTGCATTTTCCAGATAAACGAGAACTACCTGAGGAGGATTTACGTCCCAGGTGTTTGAAAGAAGCTGTTTAACAAGCTCGGGACCGCCTTCGCCTACACCCATAGTACCCATAGCACCGTAACGTGTATGGCTGTCGGAGCCGAGAAGCATTTTACCGCAGCCTGTCATCATTTCACGGGCAAACTGATGGATAACTGCCTGATTGGCGGGGACATAGATACCACCGTATTTTTTTGCCGCAGACAGACCGAAAACATGGTCGTCCTCATTAATTGTACCGCCTACTGCGCAGAGGCTGTTATGGCAGTTGGTAAGAGCGTAGGGAATGGGGAACTCCTTAAGTCCGCTGGCTCTGGCAGTCTGAATGATACCTACATAGGTAATGTCGTGAGAAATAAGAGAGTCAAACTTGATTCTCATTTTTTCGTCGTCTTTTTTAGTGTTATGAGCATTAAGGATAGAGTAGGCTATAGTACCGTTTCTGTCCTCACGGGGTGAAAGTCCCATAGAGGAAAGCTGTGCCTTCTGCTCCTCGGCTGTACCGCTTACGAGCATTCTGCCGTCAACTAAATGTACGCCGTGATTAATAATTTCCATCATTTATATCTTCCTTTCGGTCAATTCGCAATTCACAATGCGCAATGCGCAATCGCGGGGAAACGCTTTATAAAAAGCAAGGCTTCTCCCGCTGAATCGGAATTGTGTATTTTTATTATATTGACGGGCGGATAAAATCCGACCCTACGGTTTGTTATTTATGTTTTTTTCGGACACGGCACACCGTGTCCCTACGGAAACACACTCCGTAAAAGTGGCGGCATCTCATTATCCCGTTACCGAAATCTTATCAGCCACTTTGCATTTTGCACTTTGCACTGTGCACTCAATAATACCTTCTGTAAACCGTATTTATCTCTCTGTAGTAGTCATAGTCGATACCGTCGAGAGCATCTGTGCTGAGTCTGATTTTCCAGTTATCCTCATCGGTACCCGGAGTGTTCATTCTCGCATCCGCACCAAAGCCGCACATATCCTGAACGGCTACTATAGCTGTGTCGGCACTGCTTTTCCACACCGTTTCGATAACTGCACGGCAGGAACCGCTGTAAGCACCGCCCTCGCCCCAGTTATTGCCGCCGTAGCAGCAGTAGCGAAGAGCATATTTCCTTTCGGCTTCACTCGCTTCCCACAGCCAGCCTAAAATAGTGTTATTGTCGTGAGTACCTACATAAGCTACAGAGTTTTTAGGATAATTATGAGGAAGATGAGTACTGTCACCGTTCGGATCGAAGCCGAACTGAATCACTCTCATTCCCGGGAACTGTGTGTCCTCCAGAAGCTTTACCACATCCTCACCGAATGTACCTAAGTCCTCAGCGATGATATCCGCATCGGGAAGCTGTTTTTTTACCTCATCAAAAAGCTTCATACCGGGTCCGTCTATCCATTTACCTGTTTTGGCTGTCTTGCTGTCAGCGGGAACTGCCCAATAGGATGCGAAAGCACGGAAATGGTCTATTCTCACTCTGTCATAAAGCTTGAGCGATGCCGAAAGTCTCTTTACCCACCAGGCAAAGCTTTCCTTTTCCATCTTTTTCCAGTTATAAAGAGGGTTGCCCCAGAGCTGTCCTTCCTCGGAAAAATAATCGGGAGGTACACCTGAAACCTCTGTCGGAGCAAGACTCTTTTCGTTGATTTCAAAAAGACCTCTCTCGCTCCATACATCGGCACTGTCACGGCTGACATAAATGGGCATATCACCTAAAATGCCTATATTTTTACTGTTGGCATATTCCTTAAGCGCTCTCCACTGAGCGAAGAAAACATACTGCGTAAAAATGTAGAAATCTACTTCTTCTCTGAAATTGTCCTTTTCCTTCTGTGCCTTTTCGTAGCGGGCATATTTGTCCTCCCACTCCCACCAGGGCTTTTCACCGTGAAAATCTTTCAGAGCCATATAATAAGCATAATCCTCTACCCATACATTCTGCTCTGCAAAAAGTTCAACAACTGCTCTGTCCTCTTCGGTGATGCCGGAGTATGCCTCACGGAGTGTCTTCATCCTCTTTTCGTAAGCAAAGGCATAATCGGCTGTATAAACTGTACCGCTGTACTCATTATCCTTTAAGGTGCTTTCACTGATAAGCCTCTTTTCATAAAGCCATTCGGGATCGATAAGGCTGATATTCCCCGCAAAGGCACTGCAGGAGCAATAGGGTGAGCCTGTAGCATCGACAGGATTAAGGGGTAACACCTGCCAAAGATGAAATCCGCCCCTGTCAAGCCTGTTTATAAAATCAACGGCATTCTTACCCATAACACCGATACCGTATTTACCGGGTAAGGATGAAATGTGCATAAGCACACCGGCACGTCTCTGTTTGGTCATTTCTTTTTCCTCCTGAATCAGATCGCTCTGAAACAATCAATAATATGTTATTATACAATTATTCTCATTATCTTTCAAGATGTTAAAGCGTAAAAGTTAAGGCAATAATAAAAAATATTGACATTAAGAGCCAAAATATCTATAATTATGAAAAAAAGTAAGGGAGGTATGCACTATGACAGGTATAGTTGATGTAGGCGGAGGAATAAGAGGAGTTTTTTCCAGCGGTATTTATGACGCTTTTCTCGATGAAGGCTTCACAGCAGATTACTGTCTCGGTGTATCCGCAGGTGCTGCTAATCTTATAACCTATCTTGCCGGACAGAGAGGAAGAACTCTTACCTTTTACCACGAATATTTTATGCGCAAGGACCTTCTGAGTGCGGAAAGCTTTCTTAAAAGCGGTTCCTTCCTTAATCTGGACTATCTTTATTCCACCCTGAGCAACGAGGGCGGAGAAAACCCTCTCGATTTCGACAGTGCCATGGCTTCACCCTCTGTATTTAAGCTCGTCATTACCCGTGCGCAAGACGGAAAGGCCTGTTATATCGACAAAAGTCAGTTCACAAAAAATGACTATGTTTATCTTAAAGCGACCTGCTGTCTGCCACTGGTATGTAAGCCCGTAAGCATAAACGGTGAACACTTCTATGACGGAGGTCTGGCGGATCCCATCCCCTTCAGAAGGGCTCTCGAGGACGGCTGTGACAGACTTATCGTAATACTGACCAAGCCTTCAAAGGACTACCTTATTCCGATGGAGCATCTGCCACTTCTGAGAAAAATCCCCGGGCGCTATCCTGAAATTCTCCGGCTGGCAGAGACTCTGCACAAAAGAAACGCTGCCACTCTCGAAGAGCTTAAAGCTCTCGAAAAAGAAGGCAGAATTATCCTCGTCGAACCCGATGACTGCTTCGGTATGAAAACTCTGACCAAGGATACGGATGCCGTGCTTAAGATGTATTATCACGGATATGAGAAGGGACTTGAAATAATTCGGAATGCGGAATTCGGAATGCGCAATCGCGGGTGAATTTTCGGGAAATAATAAGCGACATTCCGCCATATCAGGATATAAGAATACCCACAGAGACCTCAAAAATCTCTGTGGGTTAATTTTTTGTTTGCTTCGAATATCAGATATATTCTTATATCCCTTCAAAAATTCGTTGTAAGAGCAGTTGTGTATCCTTTTTAAAGTTGTGATGTCGCTTACCTTTATCCTTAGTTCTCCGCATTCATATTTCGCATAAGTGCTTCGACCTATATCACAGCCTTGCAGCTGTAATTCAGCATACAATTTTTCTTGTAAATAACCGTATTTGTATCGGAGATTTCTCAGATTATATCACATATTCATATCACTTCTGATTTTTTATTTCAAGGGTTATTTCTCCGTGTTTTTCTTCAAATTCTCTTATACATTGACGGATAAGGTAAAGTATCTGCCCATTTGCAGAACGTCCTTCATATTTAGCTATATAATGAAGTTTACCGTGAAGCTCGGGGTCAACTTCTATTCCGAGATGCTTATTATTTTTATTCCTCATAAATATCACCAAAAAAATCTTATTTTTAGTATATTTTAAGATTTTTTTATGATATAATGTGCAAAGTATACTCATTTTAAGTATACTAAAAATTATAAGAGGTGATTATTATGAAATCCTGCACATTTTTCGGACACCGTGATACTCCCGAAGGCATACGCTACGATTTAAAGCAGACACTAATCGACCTGATAGAAAATGAAGGTGTGTCTATCTTTTATGTAGGACATAACGGAAAGTTTGACTCTATGGTGTTAAATGAGCTCAAGCTGTTTTCGACCGTATACAGACATATAAATTACTTTCTCGTAATCGAAGATATACCAGAAGGTAAAAGAGATTACGGTGTTGATGAGGAACACCTTCTTTATCCCGATTTCATTATCGGAAACACACCTAAACAATTCGCTCTTGACCGCCGTAACGGATGGATGGTTAATGAGTCCGATTATGTGGTAACCTATGTAAAAAACACATGGGGAGGTGCTTACAAATTTATGGAAAGAGCAAAAAAGAAAAACAAGAAAGTTATTAATCTTTATAAGGAAGAATGAATAAAAATGAGGCGGACAAAAGCCGCCTCATATCAATTAACTTATACGTTGACCCGATGGGCATCCTTTTCCCGTTTCCGGAAATCTTACCCGCCGTTACGAATTGCGAAATACGCATTCCGCATTAATTTACGCTTCCTTGGCAGCCTCTTCTCTCTTAGCTCTTACATGAGCGTAGATAGGCTCGAGTCTTTCCTTGGTAAGAGGATAACCGAAGCGCATAAGAAGCCATACACCTGTGTAAACGAAGGCAGGGATAATGGTACAGATGAACATAATCTTTTTACTTGTTCCGTTTGCTTCGATGAAGCCGATACCTGCTACATCCTTATCATATTTTGCCCACTGGAGAAGGTAAAGGCCGAGGGTGTCTGCGATGGTCTGACCGAACTTACGTGAGAAGGTGTAAACCGCATAAACTGCACTTTCGTTTCTGATGCCTGTAGCATATTCCTGGTAGTCGATAACGTCCATAACAACTGCCCAGCAGGTAAGACTTACGAAGGTGTAGCCCATACCGATAATGAAGAGAGTTGTCATATAAATCCAGGCAGGAAGTCTGCCGTTTACGGGATCGAGCATATTAAGGATTGACTGATTATTAGCTACGAAAGCGATAGCAACAGAAGCAATAGCTGATACGATGGTAGCCTTACCGCAGAGCTCTTTCTTACCGTATTTTGCTGAAAGCTTACCAATAAAGGGAAGAAGAAGAACTGTGGGAAGATAGGTACATACTGTACCGAGCATACTGAGACTTGTATTTTCGAAATAGTTCTTATAAAGATAAGCATTGAATGAACCGAACTGAAGCTGACCGCTGATAAGCACACCTGCCAAAGCAACGGTAACGAAGGGTCTTGATTTGAGAAGACCGATGTAGGTAGCCTTAAAGTCGATTTTGGGTTCTGCTTCTGAGGGAACTCTTTCTTTGGTGGATCTGTAGCCCCAGAGATAGAAGATAAGAGAGAGTATACCCATAGCCACACCGAAAATAAACATCTTATTTCCGTCAGCCTGCTGAACCTGTTTACCGTTTAACTCGACATTGTTATAGATAAACATAGGAGCGATGAAAAGAACTACTGCACCGCCGATACCTGAGCCGATGCTGCGGAATGTGGAGAGAAGGCTTCTGCCTGCAGGGTCATCAGTGATAACTGAAGCAAGAGAGCCGAAGGGAATGTTCATACCGGTATACATCATTCCGTAGAAAATGTATGTAACATAAGCAAGGAGAAGGAGAATACCCTCGCTCAGACCGAGCTTATGATAAGGAGCAAAGCACAGAAGTGTGGAAAGTGCAAGAGGGAAAGCTACCCATTTGAGATACGGGCGGAACTTTCCGTTCTGACTCGGTGCTCTCTTTGCTACCATAGCACCCCAGATGGGGTCATTGATGCAGTCCCAGATACGGGTAACCATAAACATAGTACCTGCCTTACCGGCAGAAATACCGATTACGTCAGTAAGGAAGACCTTAAGGAAGGAGGAAATATATGTAAGATTAAACATATTACCTGCTTCAGCGATGGTATAGCCTGCAGCTTCCTTGATACCTATTTTATTAGGATGATCATTTACAGGCTTTTCTTTTTTTACTTTTTCTTTAGCCATTTTCATTCTCCTTTACGAAAAAAGTCCTTCTTTTATAGTAATTTCACCGGGGGTAAAGCCTGCTTTTTCGATTGCTTCGATAATGAGCTTATCATCCACATCCTTTTTCATCGATGCTGTGACAAGATTTTTTTCGTGGTCAGCCTTCACCTTAGAAATACCTTCGATTTCAGAGAGAGCCTTTTCCACTGCCTTGGCACAGTTTCCGCAGTGCATACCTGTAACACCAATTATCTTTTTCATTTCTGCGCTCCTTTTCATTCATGTATTTTTATTCACATAACAGAATACTACTTTCAGAAGAAAAATGCAATATTATTTGAAATTTTATTTGACAGGTTTAATTTTATTTGTTGTAATTATCTCGGCACCGAAAAGCACCATTATGTCCTTGTAAACAGGATTATCTACTGTCCATACGGCGATTTTTACCCCCTGATTTTTTGCATAGTTAATAGAAGAAAAACATTTCCAGAGCTTTTTATGATTGTAATTGATACCGAAATTATTAGCCTTGCACCAATCAATATCCTCCTTTGAGGGATTCTTTGAAAGATACATCATCTCCGCATCCTTATCCAGAGCACGGTAAGCTTCCATATATTCCCTGTTAAATGAAATTATGACAGCCTTGTCGGAAAGTTCTTTCTCATCAAGATATTTTTTCAGATCGGGAAGATATTTCACATCACACTTTTTCAGCTCGATAACAGGAATAATATCATACTCCTCTGCATAATAAAGAGCCTCATCCAGAGTAGGAAGAGTCGGTCTTTCCACGAGATTTTCAAGGTGCTTTATTCCGTTACCGGCATCTATAGTAAGCTTAAAGATTTCTTCGAGGGTGAAATCCTCCACATTACCCGTTCCGTCAGTCATTTTATCTACCGTATCATCGTGAATTACCACCCATTCTCCGTCCTTTGTGGTGTGAAGGTCGAACTCATATCCGTCAAAGCCAGCATCAACGGCAGCGTGGAATGCAGAATGTGTATTTTCGGGGCGGACCGAGGAAAAGCCCCTGTGTGCCACAAGAAGGGGTTTCTGAGAGGAATGAGCAGACAGCGACAATCCGTCACTTACCGTAGGCATCACCTTCCAGGGCACGATTATCAGAATAAGCGCAATAATGATTACTGTCAGAATTTTTCTGATTACCGATTTACTTTTCTTTTTCATACCTTTTCTCCTTTTTCTGTCTTTTATCACAGAAATTATACAATAATCACGGCAGAATATCAATAGAACACTTTTTTATTTTTTGTATGCAATTTTATAGGCTATAGGATATGCCGAAACAAACTCACTCAGGAGTGTTCTTGTATTCGATCCGGGGTCATTCATAGTGAAATTACCCGCCGAAAGTGCAGATGTGAGCTTACTGTGTCCCGTCACAACAACCCAGTGCTGAGACCCGTTCGCCTTTTTCATTCCTAAAATAACAGGCTTACCCTTGGAAAGAATGCTGTAAACCTTTCTGAGATAATCTGATGAGGAAACGAGCTCCGTGACATAATCCGTCGGCCAGTAAAGCATTCCCGAGGAGGAATAGGTAAGCTTTTTCACCATATCAGCGGGAGTTACTGTCCTTCCCAGATGAAAGCTTTCAGTCATACTGAGTGCCGTGGTGGTGCAGCCGCTGGAACGGATGGTGTCACCCTGAGTTCCTATTCTGATGTCTGCCCAACGGGAATCTGTCTGTTTGAAGGAGGGAACGGAAAGAGTAATTTTCTTATACTCTCCCGTGCTTTTCAGCTCCGAAAGATAAGCCGAGCTTACATAGCCCGTACTGCTTCCGTTATAAAGTATTTTTGTGAATGAATTTTTCTCAGAGAGCTTAAGGACTACTTTACCCTTAGGAAGAGTAGTCCTGATTTCAGCCGTGGCACTCGCTGAGGAGCGGACATTCAGATTACCGCTCTGTGTAGCTACAAGCATCACCTCGGAAGAAACGGTGTCAATATAATCACTGTGGGCATAAGCTGTTTTGCCCTCAGCATATTCCACCTTCCAGAAGGAGCCTTCTTTTTTAAGAAGTGTGAGATATTTACCTTTTTTCATCTGCTTTACCACAGCTGAAGCGGTGGAAGCACTTTTTCTCAGGTTAAGTGCCGTGCTTTCAGTGGCTACCTTGCCCGCCCTGGATGAGGCGTCAGCGGCAGATGCACTGAATGCCGTAAAGCAGAAGGATAAACATACTGTCAGTATAAGCATAGATGCTTTGTTTAATTTTTTCATAGTCATTTCAATCGTCAGCAGAAGCATTCCTGCTGTCCTTTCTTTTAATTTCCGGGCTTTTCCTCGGTGTACATTTTAACATAAAAACAGAGATTTTCACGATGTAAATAATGGAATTCACAAACTGTCTTTTTCTTTTTTTGATTTTTCTATTGAACATTTCAAAAAAATGTGATAATCTAATAAGGAATGAAATCAATTACAACCGAAAGGATGATACATAATGTTAGAGCAGGTAGAAAATAAAATCCTTGAACTGAAAAAGATTCAGGCAGAGGAATACTACAAGAGAAAGGATGCCGACCTTCAGTCCTGGGGTCTTACCTACAAGACTGACGGAAACAAGGTTACTCCCATCATCGTTACCGACGAAGAATACGAAGCTCTTATCAAGGCTTCAAACGGTGTAGACCGTGTCGGCAGAAACCCCTTCGCAAAAACTCTCAATGTACTCTCATATATTTCAGCAAGTGCAGGTGCTGTTTCAGGTGCAGTGGTAGCTGCTCTTTCAGATGAGCTCGCTTTCGTTTACTTCACCCTCTGTCTCGTTGCAGGTCTCGTAGTAGGTGTCACCTTCAAGGGTATGAGCGAAATCCTCAAGCTTTTACAGCAGATTATCGACTCAAAGCCCAATGAAAAGCCCGAAGACATCGCTTTAGCTGCAGAACAGGCAAAGGCACAGCAGAAAAAGGCTCCTCAGCCCAAAACTCAGCCCGCTCAGCCTCAGGTTCAGGCACAGACACAGCCTCAGCAGGCAGTTTATCAGCCTGTATTTGCCACCTATCCCGGCGGTCCCGCTGTTTACACACAGCAGCAGCCCGTTTACGTTTACCAGCAGCCCGCACAGGCACAGCCTGCTCAGCAGCAGGCACCCCAGACAGGCTTCAGATACGGTGAGCAGAAGTAATATAAAATGCAGAGTGCAAAGTGCAAAATGCAAAATGGCGTGTAAGACTTCGGAAAATTAAGAAATGATACACCGCCCCGTAAAGCTTGTAATTGAATATAAAGAAAACCCACAGAGAATGTAAAAATTTTCTGTGGGTATTTTTGTTAATCCTTGTAAAGATTGATAACTGTTTTATTTTTCTTTTCTGCTCTTTCTTTAAATTTACGGGCACCGCCTGTAGCCTTCCACACATAAGCCACCACATAATCTGACTGATTAACCATCCATCCGTTACGGCGGTCGAGAGCAAATTGTTCAGGTGTGTTTCCGATAATGAAATCGGGATAAAGAAGGTGTTCCTCATCAACACCGTAATCTCTTTTACCTTCTGGTATATCTTCGATTACGAGAAAGTAATTTATATGTCTGTATACAGTCGAAAACAGCTTGAGCTCATTTAACACCATAGAGTCAAACTTTCCGTTATGCCCTACATAAAAAACTGCCACACCTTTATTTTCGATAAGATCAATAAGCACCTGCTTTAAATCGTAGCGTATGCTTACGGGTGTATCACGGTGTCCGAAGAATGTACAAGCTTTCATAATATCACCTGTTTCCTTTGTATGAGGATTATATCCCCTTAATAAATAAGATTATAACCCCCATAATATTTATTGTCAAGGGGGTATATTATGATAGTTTTTGATAAGCTTTGGATAACGATGAAGGAAAAAGGTGTTTCAACATATTGGCTTCGCGAAAAATGCGGTATAGACAGTAAAACAATACGCAGACTTAAAGCCAACGAAAACACGGAAACTAAAACTTTAGATAAAATCTGTGAAGCACTTGACTGCAGGCTTGATGACATAGCAGAGTTTGTAAAATAATTAAAAGCAAGAAGGCATAAAAAAACTGCTTTCTTGCTTTTTTATTTTTGCTTGTTTTCTTTTTTTTAGGAAGAATTTCATCAGATTTTACTATGTAGTGCTGACAAATTAAACCTTAAGCTTTTTTCAGTATATCGGGAAAGACATCCCTGAACGTCCTGAAGCTCGGTTATTACCTCTTTTTCTCTCTGACTGCAGGAAGTATAACAGCTTTCGTTCCTTCGATTTCCTTCATATTGCCGAGAAGCAATTTTTTCATCGCTGAACGGACAATTTTATACTCCGGTGCTTTAATAAGGTTATTAAGCTGCATCGGATCATTTTCGATATCATAGAGATATTCCTCTGTGTAAACAGGTGAATTCTTCATCGACATCCCCGCCGGATATCCGGAAACGCTGACAGAGTAAAGATACTGCTTCGTTCTGACTGCACGTCCGCACTGACTTTCGCTTATCTGAATGTAAACCTCGTTTCTTCTCTTGTCCCCCGCAAGGTCGATACCCCGGAAGTTACCGGGAGGAGTTATACCCGCTGCTGAAAGAAGAGTAACGGGAAGATCGATAAGGCTTACGAGCCTTCTGTCGATAAGACCGCCTCTGTATGCTCCGCCTCTTATGACGAGCGGAATATGTGTACTGCTGTCATGGCAGGAGCGCTTATACTCGGCATTTCTCGTTTTAAAATGACATCCGTGGTCCGAGGTGAAGACTATAACCGTGTCTTCGTAAATACCTTTCTCCTTAAGCTTTCCGATAAGTAAGCCAAGATTATAGTCAAGTCTGTTTACAGCAGAAAGATAGTCGGCATACTCTTTTTCGTAATTGCCTCTGAAATATGTAAGCTCTTCGGGAACGGGATAATCGCTGAAGTGGCTGACTGTGTCAGGATATCCCTCAAAATGTCGGCTTGAATTCTGATGGTGAGGTTCAAGCTGAGAAACGAACATAAAGAAGGGCTTATCGGAAGAATAGTTATCAATATATTCCAAAGCAAAATCATTTATACAGTCGGCACGGTAGCCCTCGAAATCTATCTGCTCACCCTTTTCGTCAAAGACATATCCGCCCCTACTGTCAGATGTAAATTCGAGAACATCAGCTCCCCGGAAATAACTGTAACCGCCGAGTCTTTCCACAGGCATGGGTGATTTTTTGTAGTCATTGTCCTTATCTGATGCAAGATGCCATTTGCCGATATATGCCGTTTCATAGCCGGCAGAATTAAAGCAGTCAGCAAGAGTGTGAGTATCCTCAGGCAGAGCTATATCATTTTTGAAGCATCCCGTTTCCGTAGCATAGACACCTGACTGAAGACAGGCTCTGGCAGGACCGCAGACAGGCTGACAGGTAAAGCAGTCGTCGAAGGTTACACCCTCTTCGGCAAGAGCTGTCAGATTAGGCATAATGTCCTGCGTAAAGCTGTCCCATCTTTGCTGATCAGTGAAATAGAAAATAATGTTCTTTTTCCCTTTGTTAGTAAAGACTCTGTTTTCATTTATCTCCTGTTCTTTCTGTGTGTCACCTTCAGAAAAGACATCCTCCGTCTTCTCCTCTGCTATTTCCTGTGAAGGCATGAAGACCTCCTTTTTTTCTGTCTTTTCTTCGGGAACATATACCTCGCGGGGCATAAAAATTTCCCTTTTCACTTCATCCTGAACAGTAACCTCGGGAATGAAGACTTCTTTTTTTACGGAAGAGTCATCGTTTCCGTCTTTAACCTTTACTTTTATATTGAGAGCCATTTTAAAGCCTCCGTCTGTCATAGTTTACATCTACATTATATTATCAACATCTGAAAATAGCAACACAAAAGCAAAAAAAGAGACAACTTGACGCTGTCTCTCTGTTATTAATTTAACATAAGCTTTCTTCTGCGCTTAATCAATAATTCTCTTTTCTTACCTCGAAGTAGCTCTGGGGATGTGCACAAACGGGGCAGATCTGAGGAGCTTTCTTACCGATTACGAGGTGACCGCAGTTACGGCATTCCCACATAATCTCTTCGCTCTTTTCGAAAACTGCCTGCATTTCAACGTTGTTGAGAAGCTTGAGATAACGCTCCTCGTGGCTCTTTTCGATTTCTGCTACCATTCTGAATTTAGCGGCAAGCTCTGTGAAGCCTTCTTCCTCAGCTTCCTTTGCGAAGGTAGAGTACATATCTGTCCATTCGTAGTTTTCGCCTGCTGCTGCAGATTTAAGGTTAGCCGCTGTGTCGCCGAGACCGCCGAGAGCCTTGAACCACATTTTTGCGTGTTCCTTTTCGTTGTTTGCTGTTGCCTCGAAAATAGCAGCGATCTGCTGATAGCCTTCCTTTTTAGCTACAGAAGCAAAATAAGTGTACTTGTTTCTTGCCTCAGATTCACCTGAGAAAGCAGCCATTAAATTTTTTTCGGTTTTTGAACCTTTGAGTTCCATAGTAATTCCTCCTTAACTGTTCTGTGTTTATTATTACCACAGTGACTATTCCTTAGTCATCAGTCTTACTTTATCATTATTTTTTTATCTTGTCAAGATTTCAAAATTACTTTTTATAAATACAAAACCAACAAGTAAAACACACCTCAAACATACAATTTTGTCCGTATTAACAAAAAGGCTTTTTTACTCATTTTTCATTGACAAAAAAGGCTCTTTTATGCTATAATCCAAAAGGTGTCCGCTTGTCGGAAAACACCTAAAAAAAAGCAGAAACAGTTCTTTGAAACTGACGGTTTTAAGTGGAGCACCACGGTGAATCAAAGAACTCTGAATACGGCTGTGCCGTTTATGTCGACCGTCTGGGCAACTTATCAAAGGACTACCCCCTTAGATAAGTGTGCCCTTTTTTATTTTATTTTTTCATAATCTGATTTTCAGGAGGTTTATCAATGAAAAAAGTTGCTATTATTATGGGCAGTGACAGCGATTTACCTGTGGTTTCAAAGGCATGTGACACCTTAAAGCAGTTCGGTGTTCCCTGCGAAATGCACATCTATTCCGCTCACCGCACTCCCGAGGAAGCCAAGCAGTTCAGTGAGACTGCCCGTGAAAACGGCTTCGGTGTCATCATCGCCGCTGCCGGTATGGCTGCGCACCTGGCAGGCGCTATCGCCGCCAACACCACTCTCCCCGTTATCGGCATCCCCATGAAGTCAAAATATCTCGACGGTATCGATGCTCTTCTTTCCACAGTTCAGATGCCCTCCGGTATTCCCGTGGCTACCGTGGCTATCGACGGTGCTGTGAATGCAGCTCTCCTTGCTATCGAAATCCTGGCTGTGACCGATGAAGGTCTCGCCGCAAAGCTCAAAGAAAAAAGAGACAATGACACAAAAACAGTTCTCGAAAAAAACAAAAAGACAGAACTTGAATATAATAACTGAATTTTAAAATTAAACTTTGGAGGTTTTTATCATGGAAAAAATTTACACAGGAAAAACTAAGGACGTATTCAAACTCGAAAACGGCAACTGCCTTCTTAAGTTCAAGGACGACTGCACAGGTAAAGACGGCGTTTTTGATCCCGGTGAAAATGCAGTAGGTCTCACCATCGACGGCGTAGGCGATGTTAACCTTCGTATGTCCATCTACTTCTTCGAAAAAGTTAATGCAGCAGGCATCAAGACTCACTATGTAAACGCTAATCTTGCCGACACAACAATGGAAGTTCTCCCCGCTAAGGTATTCGGTCACGGTCTCGAGGTTATCTGCCGTCATAAGGCTGTAGGCAGCTTCATCCGCCGTTACGGTGATTACATCGAAGAAGGTGCTGACCTTCCCGCATATGTAGAAATGACCTTCAAAAACGACGAAAAGGGCGATCCCCTCGTAATCAAGGATGCTCTCGTAGCTCTCGGTGTTATGTCCGACAAGCAGTACGACGACATCAAGGAAATGACTCAGAAGATCACTCAGATCGTAGCTGACGATCTCAAGGAAAAGGGTCTCGTTCTTTACGACATCAAATTCGAATTCGGTTACGATGCAGACGGCAACGTAATGCTTATCGACGAAATCGCATCAGGTAATATGCGTGTTTACAAGGACGGTAAGTACATCGATCCTATGACACTTTCAGAACTTTTCTTCGCATAATCAAGAGGTATTTTTATGGGTGGTTTTTTTGGTGCAGTCAGCAAGAACGATACCGTATTAGATGTATTCTTCGGCACTGACTATCACTCTCACCTTGGTACTCGCCGAGGCGGTATGGCAGCCTATGACGAGAAAAAAGGCTTACAACGTAAAATTCACAAAATAGAAAACTCACCTTTCAGAACAAAGTTTGAAAACATTTCAGGCACTATGAAAGGTAAAGCAGCAATAGGGTGCATCAGTGATTCTGATGCACAGCCTTTGCTTGTACGCTCAAAGCTCGGACTTTATGCCATCTGTATTATCGGTCTGATAAATAACAGAGAGCAGCTGGTCGAAGATTTCCTTTTTTCTAACGGCGGTCATTTCGGCTCCGTTACCAATGAAGGTATAAACTCCACCGAGCTTGTGGCAGCGATGATTAATCAGAAGGGTAATTTCGCTGACGGAATTTCATATGCTCAGAGCCTTATCGACGGTACTGCATCTATTCTCATTCTTACCGACGACGGCAGAATCATAGCTTCCCGCGATAGGATGGGAAGAATTCCTGTTTTAATAGGCTCCAACGAAGACGGCTACTGCGTTTCCTTCGAGGATTTCGCCTACAAAAAATTAGGTTATTCCGATTTCAAAGAATTAGGTCCCGGTGAAACAGTCGAGTTTACCGCTGAAAGCTTCAGAGTTCTCAAGGAAGCGGGAGACGAGCTTAAAATCTGTGCCTTTCTCTGGTCATATTACGGTTATTCCACCTCCTGCTATGAAGGTGTGAATGTCGAAGTAATGAGATATAAAAACGGCCAGATTATGGCTGAAACAGACCGTAAAAACGGAGTAGCACAGGATATTGATTTTGTAAGCGGTGTTCCCGACTCAGGTACACCCCATGCTATCGGTTATGCACACGAAAGCAGAATCCAGTTCGCACGTCCCTTCATAAAATATACGCCGACCTGGGCACGAAGCTTCACACCGTCTAACCAGAACGAACGTAACAGAGTCGCTAAAATGAAGCAGATTCCCGTTCACGAGCTTATCACAGGTAAGAAGCTGCTTTTCGTTGATGACAGTATAGTACGAGGTACCCAGCTTCGTGAAACGGTAGAATTCCTTTACGAAAACGGAGCAAAAGAGGTTCACATCCGTTCAGCCTGTCCTCCGATTATGTACAGCTGTAAATATCTTAACTTCTCAAGATCAACCTCCGAGATGGAGCTCATCGCACGAAGCACCATTTCAGAAATTGAAGGCGAAGAAGGTCTGAAACATATCGATGAATACATCAACTCCTCTACCGAACGAGGAAAAAAATTAAGAAGTGCTATCTGTGAAAAGCTTCACTTCACATCACTCGAATTCCAGTCTATTGACGGAATCATCAAAGCTATCGGTCTTCCCGCAGACAAGGTATGTACCTACTGCTGGACCGGAAAAGAATAAAACAAAGGATACAGGAGAGTGTATTATGGATCACAAAAATTCCTTTTCTGCAAGCTATGCGGCTGCAGGTGTAGATATTACTGCCGGTTACAAATCGGTAGAGCTTATGAAAAAGCACGTAGCAAGAACCCGTAACGAGGGCTCTGTGGACGATGTAGGAGGTTTCGGAGGCTGCTTCGATCTCAGCTGTGTAGCCGGAATGGAGCATCCTGTTTCTGTTTCAGGCACAGACGGCTGCGGTACGAAGGTAAAGCTCGCAATTCTTATGGACAAGCACGACACCATCGGTATTGACGCAGTGGCTATGTGTGTAAACGACATTATCTGTGTAGGTGCGAAGCCCTTATTTTTCCTTGACTATATTGCCTGCGGTAAGAATGTTCCCGAAAAAATCGCAAAAATCGTCAGCGGCGTCGCAGAAGGCTGTGTTCAGTCCGGTGCAGCACTCATCGGCGGTGAAACTGCTGAGCATCCCGGACTTATGCCCGAAGAGGATTACGACCTTGCAGGCTTCGCAGTAGGCGTAGTAGACAAGCCTAAAATGATCGACAACAGCAAAATGGCTGCAGGTGACGTGGTTATCGCTCTTCCTTCTACAGGTATCCACTCTAACGGCTTCAGCTTATGCCGTAAGGTTTTCGACATTGACAATAACAACCCTGAGCTTTATGTTCCCCGTGACGAGCTCGGCGGCAAGACAATAGCGGAAGCATTACTTGTTCCCACAAAGATTTACGTAAAGCCCGTTCTTGCCCTCATCGAAAAAGTAAAAGTAAAGGGTATTTCCCACATCACAGGCGGCGGCTTCTACGAAAACATTCCCCGTTCCATCCCTGACGGCCTTTGCGCAAAGATAGACAAAGCTTCCGTCAAGGTGCTTCCCATCTTTGATGTAATCGCAAAATGGGGCAATATTCCCGAACGTGATATGTACAATACATATAATATGGGTGTCGGTATGAGCATCGTTGTTCCCGCTGACGAAGCAGAGCTTTCCCTCTCAGTTCTTAAGGATAACGGTATCGATGCTTATGTTATCGGTGAAATCATCGAAGGCGATGAAAAAATTATCATCGAGTAAGAGGTAAGTCTTATGAGTAAAACTAAAATTGCCGTTCTCGTTTCAGGCGGCGGTACTAATTTACAGGCTCTTATCGATGCACAGAAAAACGGCATCATCGAAAGCGGTGAAATCACACTCGTTATTTCAAACAACAAAAACGCATATGCTCTTCAGAGAGCTGCAGACAACGGTATCAGAAGTGAAGTAGTTCTGAAAAAGGAGCTTGGCTCACAGGAAGCCTTCGAAGAAAAAATTATTTCTCTTCTCAAGGAAAACGAAATCGAGCTTATCGTTCTGGCCGGCTTTATGAGCATCCTTTCAGAAAGCTTCACCCGTCAGTTCGACAAAAGAATCCTCAATGTTCATCCTTCTCTTATCCCCTCCTTCTGCGGAAAAGGCTTTTACGGACTTTATGTTCACGAGGCTGCCCTCAGCTACGGAGTCAAGGTAACCGGTGCCACAGTACATTTCGTAAATGAAATTCCCGACGGCGGTGAAATCATTATGCAGAAGGCTGTGGAAATCAAAGAGGGTGACACTCCCGAAATTTTACAGAAAAGAGTTATGGAAGAAGCCGAATGGATTATTCTTCCGCTTTCAGCAGAAAAAATCTCAAAAGAAATAAAGGAGAGCAAATAATGAAAGTTAACACCATTAAAGACGAGCTTAATTCTTTAGCTTACCACGGCAGAGGTATCATCATCGGTAAAAGTGCAGACGGTAAAAAAGCAATAACTGCTTACTTCATTATGGGCAGAAGTGAAAACAGCCGTAACCGCGTTTTCGTGCTTGAGGGCGATGCTATGCGTACCAAGGCTTTCGATGAAAGCAAAATGACAGACCCCCACCTTATCATCTACTATCCCGTAAGAGTTTTAGGAAACAAAACTATCGTTACAAACGGCGATCAGACTGATACAATTTATGACCTTATGGACAAGCAGATGACCTTCGAGCAGGCTCTTCGTACCCGTGAATTCGAAGACGACAAGCCTAACTTTACTCCCCGTATTTCAGGCATCATCAGACTCGAAAAGGACGGCATGAACTTCGCTATGTCTATCCTCAAGAGTGCAGAAGGTGACGATTCCTCCTGTGAACGCTTCACCTACGCTTACTCTGATCCTCTCTGCGGCAGAGCTAAATTCATCCATACCTATAACTGTGACGGCAATCCCCTTCCCTCCTTCGAAGGCGAGCCCAAAACACTTATTCTTCCCGAGGCAGACATCGATGAGCTTACAGATCTCATCTGGACTAATCTCAACGAAGACAATAAGGTTTCCCTTTTCGTAAGATATATCGACATCGAAAGCGGCGAAAGCGAAACCAGAGTCGTAAACAAAAATAAATAAGAAGAAAACGATAAATCATCCTTAAGAGAAAAACTGTCTCTTAAGGATGACGAGTATAAAGGAGTTATACTAATGAAAGAATTCGAACTCAAATACGGCTGTAACCCCAATCAGAAGCCCGCAAAAATTTACATGCACGACGGAAGCGACCTTCCCATCGAGATTTTATCCGGCAGACCCGGCTACATCAATTTCCTTGATGCATTCAATTCATGGCAGCTCGTAAAAGAGCTTAAGGAGGCTACAGGTCTTCCCTGTGCCGCATCCTTCAAGCACGTAAGCCCCACCTCCGCTGCGTGCGGTACCATCCTCCCCGAAAAGCTTAAGAAAGCCTGCTTCGTAGATGACGTGGAAGGCCTCGACGAAAGTCCCCTCGCCTGTGCTTATGCCAGAGCAAGAGGTACTGACAGAATGTGCTCCTTCGGTGACTGGGTTGCTCTTTCCGATGTATGCGACGCTACCACAGCCAAGCTCATCAAAAGAGAAATCTCTGACGGTGTTATCGCTCCCGGTTACACTGACGAAGCTCTCGCTATTCTCAAATTAAAGAGAAACGGTAACTATAATGTAGTTAAAATCGATGCAGACTTCGTTCCCGCTGAAATCGAAACCAAGCAGGTTTACGGCATTACCTTCCAGCAGGGCAGAAACAACTTCGAAATAAACGAAGCTCTTCTCGAAGACATCGTTACAAAAAATAAAGACCTTCCCGAAAGTGCAAAGAGAGACCTTATCGTAGCACTCATCACTCTCAAGTACACTCAGTCAAACTCAGTCTGCTACGCAGTAGACGGTCAGGCTATCGGTGTAGGTGCAGGTCAGCAGTCCAGAATCCACTGTACAAGACTTGCCGGTACAAAGGCAGATACATGGCTTCTCCGTCAGGCTGACAAGGTACTCAATCTTCCCTTCCTTCCCACTCTCGGCAGAGCAAACAGAGACAACGTTATCGACGGCTACATCAATAAAAACGAAGAAGATGTATGTGCAGAAGGTAACTGGCAGAAATATTTCACAGAAAGACCCGAGCCCTTCACACAGGAAGAAATGGCAGCTCACCTTAAGACCTATTCAGGTATTGCTCTCGGTTCAGATGCTTTCTTCCCCTTCTCTGATAACATCGAAAGAGCTTACCGCAGCGGTGTAAGCTTCATCGCAGAGCCCGGCGGCTCCATCAGAGACGATGCAGTTATCGAATGTGCTGACAAGTACAATATGGTAATGGCATTCACTAAGATGAGACTTTTCCATCACTAATATAATATATATATAGGAGAACAGACATAATGCTTAAACACTTTGACCAACTCAACGAATTCGACAGTGAGGTTTTCGCCGCCTGCGAAAAGGAAATGGACAGACAGCAGACCTTCATTGAGTTAATCGCTTCAGAAAACATTGTTTCCAAGGCTGTACTTTTAGCCGCAGGCAGTGTACTTACCAATAAATACGCAGAAGGCTATCCCGGAAAGCGTTACTACGGCGGATGCCACTGTGTGGATGAGGTAGAAAACATCGCCCGTGAAAGAGCAAAAAAGCTCTTCGGTGCAGAACACGCCAATGTTCAGCCACACTCCGGTGCTAACGCTAATCTTGCCGCTTTCTTCGCACTTTTAGAGGTAGGCGACACAGTTATGGGTATGAACCTCTCTCAGGGCGGACATCTTTCTCACGGCTCACCCGTAAATATTTCAGGTAAATACTGGAACATCGTTCAGTACGGTGTAGATGACGTTACCGAAACCATCGACTATGATAAGATGCTCGCTCTCGCCAAAGAATGCCAGCCCAAGCTCATCGTAGTAGGTGCAAGTGCATATTCCAGAATCATCGACTTCAAGCGCTGCAGAGAAATCGCAGATGAAGTGGGTGCATACCTTATGGTTGATATGGCACACATCGCAGGCCTCGTAGCTGCAGGTGTCCATCCTTCACCCGTGCCTTATGCTCACGTAGTAACCTCTACCACTCATAAAACCTTAAGAGGTCCCCGCGGCGGTCTTATTCTCTGCACGGCTGATCTTGCTCAGAAAATCGACAAAGCTGTTTTCCCCGGTACTCAGGGCGGTCCTCTTATGCATGTAATCGCTGCTAAGGCTGTAGCCTTCGGTGAAGCTCTTACAGATGAGTTCAAGGAATATCAGAAGCAGATAGTTAAAAACTGTGCTGTTCTCTGTGATGCTCTCAAAAAGGAAGGCGTCAACATCGTTTCCGGCGGCACTGATAATCACCTCATCCTTCTCGATCTTCGCAGCTTCGATCTTTCAGGTAAGGAGCTCGAAAAGAGACTCGACGAGGTACACATCACAACCAATAAAAACACCATTCCCAACGATCCGAAGAGCCCCTTCGTTACAAGCGGTCTCAGAATCGGCACCGCTGCCGTTACCTCCAGAGGCTTCAAGGAAGATGAGATGCTCCTTATCGCTAAATGGATAAAGGCAGTTATCACTGACTTCGAAGGAAATAAAGAACAGGTAACAAAGGAAGTTATGGCTCTTTGTGAGAAATTCCCTATCTATAAATAAGGAGGGTACAGAATGAAAATAATGGTTGTAGGTGGTGGCGGCAGAGAACACGCCATCATCAAAAAACTCAAAGAAAGCGAAAAAATCACAGAAATATTTGCTCTTCCCGGTAACGGCGGTATCTCTGCAGACGCTACATGCGTAAACATCGGTGCAAAGGATATAGAAAAAATCTGCGAATTCGCTAAATCGGAAAACATTGACTATGCAGTGGTTGCTCCCGATGATCCTCTCGTTTTAGGATGTGTCGATGCTCTCACCGAAATCGGTGTTCCCTGCTTCGGTCCCGAAAAGAAGGCTGCTATTATCGAAGGCAGTAAGGTTTTCTCTAAGAATCTTATGAAGAAATACGGTATTCCCACAGCAGAATATGAAGTATTTACTGACCTCGAAGCTGCTCTCAGCTATCTCGAGACCGCTCCCATTCCTACAGTAATCAAGGCTGACGGTCTGGCTCTGGGTAAGGGTGTTATCATCGCTATGACCAGAGACGAAGCAAAAGAAGCTGTCCGCTCAATGATGGAAGATAAAATCTTCGGTGAAAGCGGAAGCCAGGTAGTAGTCGAGGAATTCCTCACCGGTCCGGAAGTTTCCGTTCTTTCCTTCACTGACGGTAAAACAGTAGTTCCTATGATTTCCTCTATGGACCATAAGAGAGCTCTTGATAATGACGAGGGCCTCAATACAGGCGGTATGGGTACAGTAGCTCCCAACCCCTACTACACTGAAGAAGTGGCTAAGGAATGTATGGAAAAGATTTTCCTTCCCACAGTAAACGCCATGAACAGTGAAGACCGCACCTTCAAGGGCTGTCTCTATTTCGGTCTTATGCTCACTCCCAAGGGACCCAAGGTTATCGAATATAACTGCCGCTTCGGTGATCCCGAAACACAGGTAGTTCTTCCCCTTTTAGACAGTGACCTTTTTGAAATTATGCAGAGCGTAACTAACGGTACACTCGCTGAAACAGAGGTTAAGTTCAAAGACGAACACGCCTGCTGTGTTATTATGGCTTCTGCGGGTTATCCCCAGAAATATGACAGCGGTTTCGAAATTACCATCGCTGACGAAATCAAGGATAAGGTTTATGTAGCAGGTGCAAAGAAGGACGGCGACAAGCTTCTTTCTGCAGGCGGCAGAATTTTAGGTGCTACAGAAACTGCTGACAGTCTCGAAAAAGCTATTGACGGTGCTTACACCCTCGTAGAAAAAATTCACTTCGAAAACGCATATTTCAGACACGATATAGGCAAAAAAGCCAAGGAGGCAAAATAAATGGTATACCGTATATATGTTGAAAAGAAAAAGGGGCTCGAAAACGAAGCCAAGGGTCTTCTGAATGAAGCAAGACACCTTCTCGGCATCGAAAGCTTAGAGAACATCCGTCTTTTCAACCGTTATGATGCAGAAAATATTACTGAAGAATTATTCTCCTATGCTGTGAAAACTGTTTTCTCCGAGCCTCAGCTGGATGATGTTTACGACAGCATTGAAATTCCTGATGCTTATGTTTTCGCAGTAGAAGCTCTTCCCGGTCAGTTCGACCAGAGAGCAGACTCTGCAGCTCAGTGTATTCAGATTATCTCCCAGGGTGAGCGTCCTCTCATCCGTACCGCAAAGGTTTATGCTCTTTACGGCGCACTTACAGAAGCTGACATCGAAGCTTTCAAGCATCACGTAATCAATGCCGTAGAAAGCCGTGAAGCATCTCTCGAAAAGCCCGAAACCCTTGCCGCAGAATATGCTGCTCCCGAAACTGTCGCTACCGTAGACGGATTCATCACTATGGACGAGGCTGCTCTTGCTGCTCTTCTCGATGAAAAGGGTCTTGCTATGGATCTTGACGACCTCAAGTTCTTACAGGCATATTTCAGAGATACAGAACACAGAGATCCCACTATTACCGAAATCCGTGTGGTTGACACTTACTGGTCTGACCACTGCCGTCATACCACCTTCTCCACTCACATCGATAATGTACGCATCAGCGACCCCGCAGTACAGGAAGCTTATGAGCGTTATCTTGCCGCAAGAGTAGAGGTTTACGGTGAAGAAAAGGCTGCAGCACGTCCCCAGACACTTATGGACATCGCCACCATCGGTACCAAGACCCTCAAAAAGAGAGGTCTTCTCCCCGAGCTCGACGAAAGTGAAGAAATCAACGCTTGCTCCATTCACGTTACTGCTACAGTTAACGGCGAGGACCAGGACTGGCTTCTTATGTTCAAAAACGAAACCCACAACCATCCTACAGAAATCGAACCCTTCGGCGGTGCGGCTACCTGTATCGGCGGATGTATCCGTGACCCCCTTTCAGGCCGTGCCTATGTTCATCAGGCAATGCGCGTAACAGGTGCAGGTGATCCCAGAAAGACAATCGCAGAAACTCTCGCAGGTAAGCTTCCTCAGAGAAAAATCTGTCAGACAGCTGCAGCAGGTTACTCCTCCTACGGTAATCAGATCGGTCTCGCTACAGGTCACGTCGCCGAAATGTACCATGAAGGCTTCGTAGCAAAGAGAATGGAATGCGGTGCAGTAGTAGCTGCTGCTCCCGCTTATAATGTACGCCGTGAACGTCCCGCTCCCGGTGATGTAATCGTTCTTTTAGGCGGTCGTACAGGCCGTGACGGTATCGGCGGTGCTACAGGTTCTTCAAAGAGCCACAATATGAAATCTCTTACCACTATGGCTTCTGAAGTTCAGAAGGGTAATGCTCCCGAAGAAAGAAAGATTCAGAGACTTTTCCGCAACTCTGAGGTTACCCGTCTTATCAAAAGATGTAACGACTTCGGTGCAGGCGGTGTATCTGTTGCCATCGGTGAGCTCGCTCCCGGCCTTCAGATTGATCTTGACGCAGTTCGTAAAAAGTACGAGGGTCTCGACGGTACAGAAATCGCTATTTCCGAATCTCAGGAAAGAATGGCTGTCGTTGTAGCTGCCGAAGATGCAGACAAGTTTATCGCATTCGCAGAAGAAGAAAACCTCGAAGCTTACCGTGTAGCTGTGGTAACAGAGGAAGAAAGAATGGTTATGAAGTGGAAGGGTAATGTAATTGCCAACCTCAGCCGTGAATTCCTCGACACCAACGGTGCTGTTAAGCATACAGATGTAGCTGTTACAGAAAAGGATCTTTCTGTGCTTTCCAAGGCTATGTTCAGTGACTTACGTGAAATGGCTTCCGATCTCCGTACCGCAAGCCAGAGAGGTCTCGTAGAACGCTTCGACTCCACTATCGGCGCAGGCAGTGTGCTTATGCCCTACGGCGGTAAAAAACAGCTTACTCCCACTCAGTCTATGGCTGCCGTTCTTCCTGTTCTTCCCGGACAGGAAACAGATCAGGCAAGCGTATTCAGCTGGGGCTGTGATCCCGACCACCTCAGCGTAGACCCCTACACAGGCGCTCACGCTTCTATCTATAATTCAGTTGCCAAGCTTGTAGCTGCAGGCTGTGACTATAAGAAAGCTTATCTCACCTTACAGGAATTCTTTGAGAGACTCCGTACAGAGCCTGAGCGTTGGGGCAAGCCCTTCGCCGCTCTTCTCGGTGCTTTAGACGCACAGTTAGAATTAGGTGCAGCTGCTATCGGCGGTAAGGACTCCATGTCAGGTACATTCCTTGATCTGGATGTTCCTCCCACACTTATTTCCTTCGCTATCGCTCCCATTAAAAAACAGGATGTTATCTCTCCTGAATTCAAGGAAGCAGGAAATCCCGTTTATCTTTTCGGTGCAGCTGACGAAAGTGCTGACAGCCTCAAGGCAACATGGGAAGCATTCCACGCTCTCTGTGAAGCAGGCAAGGTAAAGGCATCCTGGGCAGTAGAAAGAGGCATCGGTGAAGCTGTGATGAAGATGTCCTTTGGTAACAACATCGGCTTTAAATCAACTGCTAATCTCGGTGAAAACTGGCATCTCGGTATGTGGGGCTTCATCGTAGCAGAGCTCACAGAAGATGTAAATCTTCCCGGTGTAATGAAAATCGGTGAAACTACAGCTGAAGCTGTTATCACTCTCGAAGACGACACAGCTTCCATCGAAGAGCTTTACAAGTTACATACTGCAGTTCTCGAAGATGTATATCCCACCAAGGCAAAGGAAGACGAGGGTGAAATCCCCACCTTCTCCTTCGACGGCAAGTGCAGTGCTTCCGCAAAGAATAAGGTTGCTAAACCCAAGGTGCTCATTCCTGTATTCCCCGGTACAAACTGTGAATATGACTCAGCCCGTGCAGTAGAAGCTGCAGGCGGTGAGGCAGAAATCTTCGTAATCAGAAACCTTACAGCTGAAGACGTAGCACGCAGTGTAGAAGGCTTCTCAGCTAAGGTTAAGGATGCTCAGATCATCTTCATTCCCGGCGGCTTCTCAGGCGGTGACGAGCCCGACGGTTCTGCTAAGTTCATTACCGCATTCTTCCGTAACCCTGCTGTCAAAGAGGCAGTTACTGATCTTCTCGATAACCGTGACGGTCTTATGTGCGGTATCTGTAACGGCTTCCAGGCTCTTATTAAGTTAGGTCTTGTTCCCTACGGCAAGATTATCGACACAGATGAGAACTGTCCCACTCTTACATTCAATAACATCAGCCGCCATCAGAGCAGAATCGTTCATACACGAATCGCTTCCGTTAAGTCTCCCTGGCTCAGCCGTATGAATGTAGGTGACGTAGTAAACGTTCCCATTTCTCACGGTGAAGGTAAGTTCCTCGCTTCTGCTGAACTTGTTGCAGAGCTCGCAAAAAACGGACAGATCGCTACACAGTATGTCGATCTCGACGGTAAGGCTACCTCAGACATCGACTTCAACCCCAATGGCTCCATCTGTGCTATCGAGGGTATCACCTCTCCTGACGGCCGTGTATTCGGTAAGATGGGACACAGTGAAAGAATCGGCGACGGTCTTTATAAGAACGTTCCCGGTGAATATGATATTCAGATGTTCAAGGCAGCAGTTGAGTATTTCAAATAAACCTCTCCACCAGCCTATCGGCTGCCATCTCTCCTTTCAGGAGAGACAGAACAAAAGATTAAAGCACAGGATGAAAATCCTGTGCTTTGGTTTTTATTATTGTAATCATTTATTTTTTTACTCTTTTAAATATTTCCGCAATTATCATATATGTAACACTCACAATGGGAACTATCATAACATAAATGAAAGCGGACCATCCTTGCATATTCCATAGAAGCTCTTTCATAAATAAAGTATCGATAATCATAATTACAGAAAAAAGATTACATACTATCTCTACTATTATCAAGCCTATTTCGTATACTTTATGCTTTCTTTTTCCTTTTTTCTTTGCGCTATAAGGAGATAAAACATAATACAAAATAGGATTAAATATCCTATTAGCTTTTATTTTTCTGAGAGATAATCCGTCAACTCCCCATTTGTAATTCAGCCATATAAGTATGATGTAATTAGCTATGATGCAGATAAGCTTGCCGAGCATGATATCACCTCTTTAAATTGATAGTAATATTTAAAGAAAACACCTACCGGGAAATTATTGTTGTTAACTTTTTATCTGTTTGAAATAATCCTTCAGATATTCCTCGAATTCCACTGTTCCCACGAAAAAAAGATTATTGCATCTTATTCTTTTATATAAAGGTCTACATATTCATTGCTGAAATTAAACCTTGTGATATCTCTTACATTTACTTCCTGCTTTCTGAAATAGCGATAACAAATTATATTTCCGTCATCCTTATTATATACTATTCTTTCTCCGAACATCAACAAACACACAAAAATCATCAGGAAGTAACAGGTAAACATCATCGGTACAAACCAAGAATCACCCTCATCCATTCCGTCAATATAATTAGACAGCCCACCGAAGAGAGAAACAAAAAGAGAAAGAATGCAAACTGTGTTAATTCCCAGCCACGCTCTGACAGAAGAGTATTCCTTATACTTAATACGGTCTCTGACATTAATAAAAGCAAGCAAAAAAATGGGAATACAGCCTACTGCATACCATTTACCAAACAGCATCCAATCCATAATATCACCCCTTCTTATTATCTGAAACAATAATAACATTTAATAGGCAGGGTGTCAATATATCGGCGGACACGGCACGCCGTGTCCCTACAGGTAAACTGCGTGATATAAAGTAAAAAAGAAGTCGGACTGCGTACAGTCCGACAGGGCATATTTTATAAATAAGAAATTCAAAAACCTCTCAAATAAATTATGCTTCCTCTTCTTCCTTCATCTTTGCAAAACATTCGCTGCAGTAAACCTCTCTGCCTTCTGTAGGCTTGAAGGGAACCTTAGCTTCGCCGCCGCAGCTTGCGCAAGTAGCAATGAACATTTCTCTGGCAGGTCTTGCTGCGTTCTTACGGGCAGTACGGCATTCCTTGCAGCGCTGGGGTTCGTTTTGGAAGCCCTTTTCTGCGTAGAATTCCTGTTCGCCTGCAGTGAAGATGAAGTCAGCACCACATTCTTTGCATTTGAGTGTTTTGTCTTCGTACATGATTTTTTACCTCGCTTGATTTGAAATCGCCCCTATCGGATTTGCACCGAAAAAATTTTCTCCTTTTGAGCTCAGGGCATATAATCAGACCTCGTTCTGAAGTCTTTTTTTAAGCTTTTTTCTCGCTCTCTGCAGAGCACTGTCCACGGATTTGACGGTAGTATCGGTCTTTTTAGCTATATCACAGTAGGACAAGCCTGCCAGATGCAGCATAAAAATCTCTCTTTCCCTGTCGGAAAGCTCACCGTTAATGACCTCGGTGATATATTCTGCATTCTTATCGGAAAGAAGGCTCTCTTCTGGGGACATCTCCCTTGTGCCGCTGTTTATCTGACTGTCCAGAGAAACTATCAGCTCCTCAGGAATATGCCTTTTGGTATTAGTAGCACGCAACACACCGATAATACGGTTTTTCATACATCGGGATGCATAAGTATTAAAAGAAGCTCCTCCGTCCTTGTCATAAGAATAAACAGCTCCCAGAAAGCCTACCATACCCTCCTGAACAAGATCGGAAACCACTTCGTTATCTGATGAAAAGGAGGAAGCGATATATTTCGCCACATTCATATACCTTTCCGTAAGTACAGCTAGAGCTTCATCATCTCTTTCTGCAGCCAAAAAGGTAAGCTGTTCATCATTTAACTGAAAATAACTCTCCATTGATAGACTTGTCCAATCGTATTATTATGAATATAATATAGCAAAACTTTCATAAAGTCAACTGATTTTTTATACAAAATGTACAAGCGTTTTTTGTTGCTTTACCACAATAATTTTCATTAAAGAATAAAACGAATCCGCCCTGCTTCAAACAAGGCGGATTATATCTTATCCTTTTATAGCTAAAATCGCATCAATAAGCATCTGCTGTGCTTCCTTTGCCTCAGGTGTAGGGAACAACGGATAGGGATGATCGAGACCGGGCTTGAGCACAAATGTGTGTTCTATGCCCTGTTCTGTAAGCATTTCGGAAAACTTAACGATATCGGGACAGAGCATATCTTTAGTGCCTGTGAAAAGACTTATGTATCCGAGATCCTCAAAGGTGCCGTAAATGGGGCTTACCATAGGATCCTTTCGGTCAAGATCTCCTGCCCATTTAAATCCGATGTCGATAAGGCCGTGCATACCGAGCATAGGATCGATAGGCTCTATCTCTTCAACCTCTTCATTTTCCATAGTAACATCCATCCAGGGAACATAAAGGAAAAGCTGTTCAGGCTCAAGGATATCCATATCAAGATCTCTTATCTTCTGTGCCAGAACGAGACTCATACCGCCGCCTGAAGAGTCACCGGCGAAAATGATGTGCTTTACTCCCTCTCTTGATGCGATGTCAAGATAGAACTCCATCATTACCTCATAGGATTCCTCACAGGTATGATGAGGAAGCTTCGGGTAAATAGGCATTACTACGGGACATTCAGCATTCTGCGAAACATTATTTATAAGCTTCCAGTGATACTTAAGAGGGTTATTAAGATAACCGCCTCCGGGTATGTAAATCAGAAGAGTGTCCGTAAAGGTTTCCATATTGAAATAGTAAACCTGCATACCGTGTTCATATACGTAATTATAAGGTATGTCCATAGAAACACCTGACGGTTTTTCGTGTGCCTCGAGATTAGTCTTTTCTCTGAGCTCGATGTTTTCGATGTAGCCTTCACCCTCCTCATAAATAGAGTCACGGTCGATAAGCACCATCCACACCTCGGCAAGAGTAGCCATAACAGAGCGCTCATATTTCAGATGTGAAACACCGTACAGAACTGCAAAAAGTGCCACGCCCACTACAAGAGTAGTCGTAAGAAGTTTCGTGATTTTCTTTTTTGCTTTATTCATAAATTCCTCCTATAAAAATATCCATAAAATATTTTTAATATTATGATTATAATTATATATTATGAACAAAGTAATAATACACAGTAAATAATCAACAAATAAACAACAAGTGTTGATTATTAATAGACAGGTGTCGATTTTTTATTCAGAAAGCGATAACGGGAAGGTACGGGGGCGAAGCACGGCATTTATGCCGTAACCCGCGCGCCCACGGGGCGTGCGGGGCGCCGTCTACGGCGGCTTCGCCCCCCCGCCTCACCGATTGCAGAACCTAAAAAAAGACACCTGCGTGAAGCAGATGCCTTATAATGTTTATATTCCGAGATCTTCCGCAAATCTGTCGATTATCTCTGCATATTCTTTTCTTCCGTACATAAACGCCTGGGCATGGTCAGCCTCAGGAACGAGTAAAATCTCCTTCATTTCACTGCTGCAGCTCTCATAAAGCTCCGTACACATAAAAGCAGGAACCAGTGCATCCTTTTCACCGTGAACGAAGAACATAGGAACTTTTGCTTTTTTTACGCTTTCCACAGGTGACACATCGAAAAGATCCATACCGTGATTTATCTTGCCGGCATAAAAGACACCTTTGGTGATAGCCTTGCCAAACTTTATTCCGAGATTTTCGATTTTCCAGTTAAAGAAATCCTCTGCCACGGTAAAGCCGCAGTCGGCTACGGTAAATTTTACATTTTCAGGAAGATCCTCTCTTCCGCTCATCATACACACTGTAGCACAGCCCATAGAAACACCGTGAAGAATAATCTTGATGTCACTTCCGAAAGTGTCCGTAAGATAGCCGAGCCACTTCATACAGTCTTCTCTTTCGTTATAACCGAAGGTACACCAGGTACCCTCGCTCTCACCCGATGCCACATGGTCGGGAAGGAATACATTATATCCCTTTTCTATGTAATACTGCACGAATTTCGAAAACTCTCTTCTGCCCGTACTTCTGTAGCCGTGAGCTCCGAAAACATAAACATCGCTTTCCTTTTCCGGTCTGACAAGAAATCCTGTAAGCCTGTAGCCTTTGTCTGACATCATAAAATGTCTCTCATAGCCGTGCTCCTCAAGCCATTTAAGGTTATTCTGAAGAAATTCACCTAAATGACTGTTGTCACATCCTGACATTTTCTGATTGAACTCAGGTGAAAATGTTATTTTACGGTTAAAGAGTGCCTCGTTGGCGACAGTAGCGAGACCGTAAGCCGTAACACCAGCTACTGAGGCGCCTATAAGAGTTTTTCTGATTATTTTTTTCATACTTCCACATCCTTCGGTCTCTGTCTATGGAAAATGGCGTTACCTATATTCATCGGAGATGTAGCCATTTTTAATATCATAAGTTTCTCGTCCATTGTCATTTTACGGACAGGAATGTCTGTAAGTGAAATCACCTTGATGCTGTTCATAAGCTCCTCTGCCGACATATCCTCTGCCACATCGATAGTAATTTTCCTTCTCTCACCGGGCAAAAGATCAAAGCAGTTATCAGAGAAATTCCTTACACTTGCGCTTTCAAGTCTTACCAGACGTGCAAATTTGTCTGCAGTGACGGTGATTTCCACTTTATCGCCCGATATTTTCTTTTCTGTTCTGAGTGTAGTATTCGGAAGATTAAGCTTCTTTTCCTGATCGAAGAGGAATACTCTTCTCACAGTCTCTTCTCCATCCTCGACAAGAGAAAGCACGATACCGGTAGTTTTCACATCGTAAGCCTTACGGAGAATGGAAAGGTCTTTTCTGAATACCTTTTCGTTCGTGAGAGCCTTAACGGTGATTTCTTTTTCATCGGAGTATATAATACCCTTTTCGAAATCAAAAACGGAAAGCCGTACGGTGACCGTTTTATCCTCACGGAGATCATTGATAAGGTAAGCTGTAAGATCATCACCCTTATCCTCGAAGGAAACAGTAAGAGGACGGTTGAAGTGCCTTGCTCCGTACTGTAACGCCTTATAGTTACCGTAATAATCTATACTCGACCAGGAGCATACAGGCCAGCAGTCATTGAACTGCCAGTAAAGTGCGCCGTTACATCTGCCCTTGCTTCTGCGCCAGTGCTCTGTAGCATCCTCGATACAGTTAAGCTGTGTTATCTGTGAAAGATATACATAATCCTCGAAATTCTGAGGAACCTTAAAGCGCGTGCAGATATAATAAAACATCTTTGCATTACCCGAACCGCATTTCTGATGACTTTTCATAACTTCGCTTTCCAGAGCATAATCCTTCTTTTCAGCAAAGGATGCCACCGTCTTGATATCGGGAAGACTTTCGAAGCCGAATTCACTGCAGAAGCGTGTCATACGGTGACGGTATTCCTTCATCGGTGCGAGGCCGTGCCATACACTCCAGAGATGTGTGTCACCCACATTATCGGAATTGACACCCTTGTTATGAGCCGTACCGCAGGGTGAGCCGGGAATAAAGGAGGTTGCCTTATCGTATTTTCTTATCTCGTCGGGAAGAATGTTATAGAAAAACTTTTCTGTCCACTTTATGTATTCTCTCAGATGCATCCATCCGCCTGACATAGTTTCGATTTCATTGTTACCGCTCCAGAGAGCAAGAGAAGCATGATGAGAGAGTCTCTTTACATTATACTCTATTTCATTTTTTACATTTGCGAGGAAATCTTCTTTAAAGAAGGGATAAGGCTGGCAGGCAAACATAAAATCCTGCCATAAAAGTATACCCTTTTCATCGCAGAGACCGTACATTTCATCACTTTCGTAGAAGCCACCGCCCCAGATACGGATAAGGTTAAAGTTAGAGAACAGAGCAGTATCGATATACATTCTGAGAGCCTTTTCATCGAAGCGGTTAATGAAGGAGTCGGCAGGAATCCAGTTTGCACCCTTGGCGAACATAGGAACACCGTTAAGCACGAAACGGAAATTTGTGCCGTATTCATCTCTGCTGCGGTCAAGATAAAGAGTACGCAGACCGATTTTCTTTTCCTCAGATGAAACTGCTTCATCTTCGTAAATAAGCTCTGCCTTTACCTTATAAAGAGGCTGTGTATCCTTACCGGAAAGCTCCTTAGTCCACCAAAGCTCGGGATTTTCCACAGTGAATGTGCCCTTGAAGCCTTCTGCTTTTTCCTGTGTTCCGTCAGGATGAGTGAGAGTTACCTCACACTTTACACCCTCACCGTAAAATTCTGCTTCACAGTCAAAGCCTACGGTAACCTTTCCGTCTGAATGCACCTGAGTAACACTCAGGTGCTTTATTCTCGCTTTTTTCACGAACTCAAGACCGATATTACCGCTGACACCCGAGGGAACGAGAACAGGACCCCAGTCCCAGCCGAAATGACACTGAGGCTTACGAACGAACACGATACCGTTCATACCATTTGAGTTCGGAGGAACGATAGTTTTTGAAGCTATATTCTCCACATATTTTACAGGTGAAAGGAAAAGAATCTTAAGCTCATTTTCCCCTGCCTTAAGATATTCCTTTACTCTGAAGTTGTAACCGATATGACAGTTTTCAGTGTATGCTATCTCTTTACCGTTAAGATAAACGTGGCAGAGTGTATCGAGCATTCTGCAGTCAAGACAGATTTCATCGTACTGCATTTCTTCATCACTGAGAGTAAAAGTCTTTACATACTCCCAGTCAAGATGACCGACAAATTCACAGTCCTTTTCATTGAGTCCGTAAAAAGGATCGGGTATAATCTTATTTCTCATAAGGTCCAGATAGTTACATCCGGGAACGATAGCATCGAGCCAGTTATCCTTACCCTTCTCTCTGAAAAGCCACTGTCCGTTAAGTGATCTGTACATTTCATTTTCTCCTTATATATTATTTAACTTTAACATTCTTTACACTGCTGTATGCACCGTAAACATTTTTTCCGCTGACCTTTTTATACGCTCTGATTTTCACATAATACTTTTTACCGCTGCTGAGCTTCTTAAGTGTAGTCTTCTTTGTGCTCTGCTTTTTAACGGTAGCTGTCTTAGTTGTCTTCTTGGTGAATTTCTTAGAGGTAGAATAGCTTATCTGATAGCCGTCCGCACCCTTTACTGTCTTCCAGGAAAGAGCCATAGCATCATTCTTAGCCGTAAGCTTAAGCGAGCTTACCTTTGCGGGGTTTATGCTGAAATTAAGAGTCTTAGTTCCGGTATACTTGCCTTTGAAGGTAATGATAACCTTTCCCTTGCCGATAGCCTTGTTCTTTGAATACTTTACAGTGTAATCCTTGCCGTTTACAAGCACCTTACCCTTGTAATCCTTTACGGTAACTGTAGGCTTGAAGGCTTTACCTGTGTAGGTATAAGTAGTTTTTGAAAGCTTGAAGGTCTGTATTCTGTAAATCTTTTTCGAAGATGTTTTTCCACAGAGCGTACAGCTTGTCCTGATATAACCGGGGCCCTTATCTGTAGCAGGTGTTACAGTTTCTTTATTTATATGAGTCTTTGCAGGGATAGATGTTACATACGCTTTAGCATCACAGTAAACACAGTGACGGGATTTGCTTCCGGCTTTACCGCACTGAGCTTCTGTATCCGTAATATAACCTTCACCGTAGGTATGCTTTGCAGCAATCACTCTTTCTTCTCTTTTACCGCACAGATCGCAGAATCTTTCCTCTGTACCGTTCTGCGTACAGGATGCGTTCTTTACTGTCGTCCATTCACCCCAGCCGTGTCCCGCCGTACCTTTGAAGGTAATCGTATGTACACCGTTACAGCCTTCTCTGTCACAGACAGCCGTTGCTGTAGGATCCTTGATACATGTGCCGTCATTATTCGGTATGTACGAGCTGAAGCTATGGCCTATTTTTTTGCCGTCATCGAAGGTATCACTACCCATTTTCACGCACTTACTGCAGTCATAATAATAAACATTACCCTTTTCACAGGAAGGCTCAGCACGGAAATGCTCTTTATCTTCGATTCTCTCCGTAAAGTCGTGGAAGCAGGGTCCGTAGGTTCCGTCATCGAAAACTGCCGGCTCGCTTCCCTCGGCACACCATTCTTCCGGTACAGGATTCACGAAAGAACCACCGTAAAGAGTGATATTCATATCACCTGAATAAAGCTCTTTTTCATTAAGGTTAATAATATTTCCGGTAAATACACCACCGTAAACAGTGAGTGCTGTCTTCTCTGTCCAGTTCTCTGTAACTACCTCTGCACCGTACTCGATGTCACCCTTTACCATACCTGTGAAGGTTTCATCGAAGGTTACGTTTACACCTTCGGAATAAACACCCATCATATTGTAATAAAGATCGAAAGCTACATTCTTACTTAAGATATTACTTTCTCCCTTGACTGTGACATTACCGCAGTTATTTGAAAGAGTGTAAACACCGTCGATATTTTCTGCATCGAGTGTCATATCCTCTAATGTAAGGTCACAGTAATTCTGCATGAGAATCTTCATTTCTCTGTCAGCCTTGAGTGTACCGTTTTTAAGAGTTACCTTTGCGCCCTTTTCCAGGTGCATACCCTGAGTAGCTGAACCCTCAGAGCCTACAAGCTCACCGTCTACAGTGTAAGTATAACCGCCGAAGTCAAAGGTGATTTCTTTATCAGAGGAAACGAAGATTCCGTCGCCCTCAGCATCAGCAAGAAGTGTAAGAGTGGTTTCGCCTTCTGCGTTATCTACTGCTTCCTGTATTTTTTCGTATTTTTTTCCGTCAGCAGTAACAACGATGTAATCCTTGGGTACTACCTTGTAGTTTTCTCCGTCAGAAACAGCCTTGAAATCTTCTGCACAGTATTCTGCTACAGCTACGTCAGAGAATATACCGCTGTAAACTGTGATATTTGCTTTATCTGTTTCACTTGTGAGAAGGATATTACCGAGGAATGTACCACCCTTGATTACGAGTGCTGTCTTTTCTGTCCAGCCTTCTGTGGCTACCTCTACACCGTATTCGATGTCACCCTTTACTACGCCTGTGAAGCTTTCATCGAAGGTGACGCTTACGCCTTCGGAATACGCACCAAACATATTATAGTAAAGGTCAAAGGCTACATTTTTACTTAAGATGTTACTTTCACCTTTAACTGTCACGTTACCGTAATTATTCGAAAGAGTGTAAACACCGTCGATATTTTCTGCATCGAG
>JAZLAJ010000067.1:0-1439 GCA_045613145.1 Acutalibacteraceae bacterium | reverse complement strand
GCGTTGAGGGAGAGACGGCAGCGATTTTTCTGCACTGCTTTCAGTAAAAGCACTCTGTACGCTCACTCTTTCGGTAAGGCTGAGCATAGAACTATAGATAACGGTAGACTTAAAAGGCTGTTTCTTTATGAGTGGCAGACTAAGGGTGAGCTGTAAAAGAAATGTATCTCTTATTCCGTTATCGTGTTCGGATTGCTTCCACCGAAAAAGCGCTTTTGGTTACTTTTGGCAAGGACAAAAGTAACTCTGCGAAGCTATGCCGACTGAATATTTTATTGAAACAAAAATTATAAACCGCACCGTAGAAGCGGGCGGATAATATCCGCCCCTACGGGTTAACGGACAAAAGTAACTCTGCGAAGCTGTCACGATTGAATGTTTCATTCAATCTGCCGTTTCCCTACCATTCTATGCTTTTCAGGTTCCATTGACATAAACGGCTTTTTTGATGTATAATAGCTTTAAAATCACCGAAAGGATGTAATAAAAATGATCAAAAATGTTGGTCTGGTTTTCGCAGACAGTATGGAATACAGCCCCTTCCTCGCTTATGCCAAGGAAAAGGCCGGCGAAGAATTCAATCTCAGAGGTAATGATGCAGTTACCTTTACGTTGGAAAAAGGCGACAGAAAGCTCGTCGTTACAGGTGTCAAATGCGGTATAGGTAAGGTGAATGCCGCCTCTGCCACTTCGTTTCTTATCAGCGATATGAAGGCTGAATATGTCCTTAATGCCGGTCTCTCGGGTGCCGTAAGCGGACTCAAGAGAGAGGATATGGTAGCGGCTGAAACCTATGTAGAGTGTGACTATGACCTTACTGCCATCGGCTACGGTCTCGGAGTAAAGCCTGACGGACAGGAATACATCCTTAAGGCAGATGAAAGACTTCTTTCCTACGCTCTGGAGAGTAAGGGTATCATCAGAACCAAGGTGGGTACGGGCGATATCTTCCTTACAGATGCCTCACGTAAAAAGCTCTATCTTGACACCTTCGCCATCGGTGCCTTCGACATGGAAACCGCCGCCATCGCCTCCGTATGTGAAAAATGCGGAATTCCTATGGTTTCCGTCAGAAAGATAAGCGATGATGCCGATGACTGCTCTGTAGAGGATTACCGTGAAATGAACGACAGACAGGAAAGCTGTCTTACAGAGCTTCTGGAAAGCATTCTTATCAGACTTATGGACGATGACAGTCAGTGGTAATACTTTTACCTTCACCGTAAAACACCGACTTTTCTGCAGCCCTCTCAGCGAGGGTTGCTTTTTTCTTTTGTACGAAATAAAAAAAACCGCTGTATGCCGCCTTCCCGTAAGGCAGTATTTGTTTCTCGATGAAAATTCCCCGTATTTTTGCCAAAAGCCTCGCAAGGCGACAGCCTTGCTGCATTTTATGGCTTCAATACAAGAAATTTTCTTATCTTACGAAACTGCGAAGC
>JAZLAJ010000066.1:0-46844 GCA_045613145.1 Acutalibacteraceae bacterium | reverse complement strand
AACTTCAAACGCTTCAGAAACCGTATTTTACATATTTTCTCTCATCAACACCTAAACAAAAATCAAGCAGCTGCTTGATTACAACTGCTTGATTGATAATTCTGTTTTTAACTCTTTACCCCAACTATTGACAAAGAGCCTGTTTATTATCTCATTAAATTCTGAAACATTTTTATTTGTATTTGAGGATTTGTATATAAAACTGTTTGATTATGTACGATTATTTTTATTCCAATACTTACTTTCCCACTTATCAGGTGTCCAATATTTAATAATTGAATGAGGTCTCTCTGTATTATAGAAAGTCATATATCTCGCTAAAGATTCTTTAAACTCACGCTCAGATTTATATTTTGTTCTATATAATTCTTCAGCCTTCAAGTATTTGAAAAATGATTCTACTACTGAGTTGTCATATGGAATGTGTGGACGTGAAAATGATTGTGTTATGTTTAATTCTTTCAAGTATTTCATAAATGATTTAGAAGTGTAGTTTGATCCATTATCACTATGGAAAACTAAATCTGAGTCAGGTTTTCACTCTTCATATGCTTCCTTTAAAGTTCTTTTTACAAGTCTGGTATTATTTGCGTTCGATACATTATAAGCAATAACTTTTCTGGCATAAAGGTCTATTATTACACAGATGTAAAAAACAGTATTGTTGAATTTGTGGTATGTTACATCACTTACCCACACTTCATTTGGCTTCTTTACAGTGAAATTTTGTTTAACTATATTTTCCTTCCGTTTTTGCTCTTGATCATATAAAGTTTTAGAACTCGTCCTGACAGCGAACAATCCCTTTTGATGCATTATTCTTGAAACGACATTAATACTGATGGTATAACCTCTGTCCTTAAGTATAGCGTGAACCTTACCTGGACCGTATATCTGATTTGATTCGTGATATATTTGTTCAATAATTGGTGTCATTTCCTCAACTTTCGCTGCATATTGGCTAGCTTCATTCTTATTCCTGAAAATATGATTAAAATAACTTCCTTTAGACACATTGAGAGCATCGCATAACAACGTTTCGCTATATGTATCCTTAAATGATTTAATAACATTATACCTTTCTCTTAATGGTGAAGAAACAGTGCACGGTGATTCCTTTAAGATTTGAATGATTTTCTGTTGCCTTTCACATTTAGTTACAAGCTCACGATAATCTCTGAGGTTAATCTTTTCTGATTTTGTGAATGTTTCCCTTTGGGATTCAATCCAAGAATATATTGTACTTCTTGATATTCCGGTTTCAGCATGTATTTTAGACACACTTTTCCCATTAATAAAATCCTGGACAGTTTGATTTTTTGTTTCATCTGAATAATGTTTTCTCATGATAAAACGCCTCCTTAAATAAATTTGAAGAATTATTTTATCATAATAATATATATGTTTGTCGTTTATTTAGAGTTTTATGTAATTATAAAAGGAATTATATCTTAAAATAATACTAATTATTTACATTATGGCACATTTACATATTTAAGGTGGATTTATACTGAAAAATATGATATAATAGAAAAAATTGTATTGACAACAAATATAAAACCATAGGAGATTTGTATGGAAGAAAAAAGTTATAAATATATTTTGCCAGATGAAAACAACCAAATTAAACAGTATGAAACTAATCGACATTCGCTTATAATTATTGGTGCAAACGGAGCTGGTAAAAGTCAGCTTGGTGCTTGGATGGAGAAAAAAAGTCCTTCTACAATTCATCGTATAGGTGCACAACGTTCATTATCTTTTGGAAATTATATTAAACAGATGAGTTACGAACAGGCCAGCAATTTGGTTTTGTATGGTAATGAGAAAAGAAGCGATGATCATAATGGACGGTGGAAATGGGATGGTGAAAGATACGATTATACATCATCACTTCTTAATGACTATGAAAATGTATTGTCGGCAATGTTAGCGAAAAAAGGTAATGAGCAAGATGAATATATAAATTCATGTAAAACTAAAGATGCTATTGGAGAGCCTCACGATAGTGTGCCGGAAATGGTTACTGATAAATTACAAAGAATATGGAAATCAGTATTTCCTCATCGCAATATCGAAATTAAAGACGGTAAAGTTGTAGCAAGTCATGAAAAAAATGGTGCTAATGTTGAATATAGGGGCAAGTCTATGAGTGATGGTGAGCGAGTGGGTTTATATCTAATAGCTCAAGCTTTATGTGTTCCAAAGAATCAAACAATAATTATTGATGAACCAGAAATACATTTACATCGTTCTATTATGAATAGACTTTGGGATGCGATCGAAGAAGAAAGGGAAGATTGCTTTTTTGTCTATATAACCCATGATACGCAATTTGCTGCCAATCATAAAGACAGCAAAAAAGTTTGGGTTAAGAGTTTTGATGGTAATAGGTGGGATTTGGAAGAAGTTTCAAGTGTAGATTTTCCCGAACAATTGTTGCTGGATATTTTAGGCAACAGAAAAACCGTTTTATTTGTTGAGGGAACAGGTGATAGTTATGATACGAAACTGTACTCTCAAATATATAAAAATTATTATGTTATTCCATGTGGAAGTTGTACTTCGGTAATATCTCGAACGAAAGCTATGAAAAGTAATGAGCAATTACATGACTTTAAATGTTATGGTATTATTGATAGAGATTTCCGTAGTGATTATGAAATAGAGGCATATAAATCCGACGATATTTATACATTAAAAGTTGCAGAAGTTGAAAATTTGTTTTTAGTCGAAGAGCTTCTTCAAACTGTTAATAGCATAATGGGCTTCGAGGATCACTCACGTGTGGATAATGTTATCAAGTATATTATTGAAACACGATTTGCGGGACAAATACATTCTCAAGTGTGTGAAGCTGTTGTAGCAGAATTAAAATATCAATTATCTGTAGCGAGTATTTCTAAAAAGAATGAAGAAGAAGCACGAAGCACATTAAATAATTTGATTGAGAACATAAAGTATGACACAGTAAAAACAGAACAAGAAAATAAATTTAATAGTGTACTTGAAAACAAAGTATATAAAGATGTTTTGAAAGTTTTCAATTGTAAGTCATTATCTACATCTACAGGACACTTCTTTGATCTTGATAACAAAGCATATAGAGATTTTGTGTTGAGACAAATTAAAGGTGCCCGTTCTCACGAAATTATTAATGCACTTATTCCTTATTTGCCTTCAGAAATCCCATTTGAATAAATACTAAGGTTACTTAATAAACTACAGTTTAAAAATTAACCTTTAATCATGTTAAGCGAAATAAAATAATTCAATTAAAGTGAGAGTTGTAATTGGATGGTAAATAAATTTTTTATGATAACACAACGATGCGAAAAAAGATACTAAAATGAAGATAAAACTAAAGATTCTAAAAGTTTGATTTTCGTTACATAAACACAAAAAGAGAAAAGTCATCCAACAGGGTGACTTTTTTCTTTTTGCTCTTTCAGATAGAATTAAACCTGTGTCAGTGTACTTCAACAGATGCATCGCGGCTGTTAACTGGTTCAGCGTAGCGGTCAAAAGTTGCCCGCGCCCCAAGCGGATAGCAACTTTTGGGTACCGCAAGTCGTGCGTGTCACAGGTTTTAAATCATTTATTACATTTTTCTTAATATACAACTAGTGCAGTTGTAATAAAATTTTTTACATGTATAATATAAATATGCTTATAATTTAATTTATCTGTGAGGTGTTGAGCATGAAAAAATGTGTATGTATAATGCTTGTATTTTTATTTATGGTCAGTTTATGTGCTTGCGGTAAAAGCACACAAGTTCAGGGTTCTTTTGACAATGCATCAGTAATATTGAATGAATATGATAAAATTTCAGATGAAGAATGGAAAGAAGTATTAAGCATTGTTGAAGCGGAGTTTGAAACATGGCCCGGATTTGTAATGCATCACATAGAAGATGTTTCTGTAGGAAACGACACAACATACTGCGAAATGTTAAGAGAGGGTGTTGAGTTCGAAAAGTGTATAATCTTAAAATCTTCTTTTACAACAGGTGAAGAAGATTGGAATGGTTTTTCTGCAAATATGACTTATGATGAATGGAATTGGTATCTTGCCAGAGAAAAAGACGGTGAATGGGAGTTAGTGTCATACGGAGTATGTTGAACCTTGACTTTTTTAAAAAAGTCAGTATAATAACTTAAAATAAACAAACGGAGGAAATACTATGTTCTTTATCACTATTCGACGCAGACGAATATAGCTTGTATCTTATTCGGGTACAGGCTTGAATTGCTATGTGCCTGATAGAGTGATAAAGAAAAGTTTACCTTTTGTATTACTGTTAATGGCATATAGCTGTTGACAGTATTATTTTTTATTTCGGAGGTTATCATAAATGAACAATTTTAAATATAAAACATTACTCAAGGCAATTTCTGAACAAATAGACTTACCTGAAGATACAGTGATTGCAGATTTAGGTTGCAAGGATGCAACTTTTCTTTTAGCTTTTCAAGAAGCCTTTCCTAACAAAATCAAGTCGGCCATAGGTGTAGACATAACTGATAAATGGTTTAAGGATGTTAAATATAAAAAGCCGATTAAGCTTAAGGTTATGAACTGCTCAAAGAAGCTGAAATTCACAGATAATACTTTTGACTTTGTTTTTACAAAGGATATGTTCGAATGTGTGACGGATAAGGCTTTTTTGGTCAGTGAGATTCATAGAATCTTAAAACCGGGCGGAGTTGTAATATCCGTAAACTGTGATTGGGACAGTATTTCGTATAACGGTGAAAACAAGGAACTTATTTCAAAAGCAATTCGAGCTTACGCCATGACAAAACAACCTTGGATGGATGATCTTGACAGCTGGATTGGCAGAAGGATGTACGGCTTTTTCAATAAAAGTAAATTATTTGAAAGTTCTGTGAGTGTACACAATGTTGTCGAAACTGAATATACAGAAGGTACATTCGGTTATGATTTAAGTATGGACATATCCTGGCTTTACAAAGAAAACACGGGAACTCTCAGTAAAGAAGAATATGATGAGTTTATAGAAAATCTGAAATCAGTTCAAGAAGATGGACAATATATTTTCTCAAAACCTTATTATATCTACAAAGGAATAAAGAAATAATTTCTGGAATTCTTCGACATAAACACCTCACCTTTTATATTGACACGTCCTCACTAAATTGTTATAATGACAAAAACGAGGTGGTTAACATGAAGAAAAAAAGAATGCTTATAATATCTGCGATTTTGTTATTGACGGTAGTGGTTACGGCAAGTCTTGCCATATATTTTACACCGAACATAAAAATGGTTTCAGGAGCAAGAGAGTTTATGTTAGAAGCAATAGATTTATCGACACACGGTGACAGAATTTACTTCCTTAATACAGGCAGTGCAGATGCCATCTTAATCGAAAGCGAGGGTAAGTTTGCTCTTATTGACGGCGCTGAGGACAGCGATAATCCGAGAGGCTTTGAGAATCTCGTTTACGACGGTACGGAGGATTATGTTGTCGATGCTGTGAGAAAAATCGCAGGGGACGAAAATGGGAAGGCTGTTCTTGAGTTTGTTTTAGGTACCCACAGTCATTCCGACCATATCGGTGGCCTGGATACGGTAATTCTTGATGAAAATATCACCGTTAAAAGTGCTTATATAAAAGAATATGATGAAAGTAAGATTAAATCTTATGAAATCGAAAGGTGGGACAATAAAGAAGTTTACGAGCAGATGATTTCAGCCTGCGGAAAGAGGAATGTTCCTGTCATTCACGATATATCAGAGGAACCCTTTGACTTCGGTAATTTCACTCTTAAGTTCTGTAATACTGCTGAAACAGAGTCGGCTGAGCCTATCGGTGAAAACGAAAATGCAGTAGGTCTGCTTGTTGAAAAGAATGGCCTGAGAGCTTTTCTTGCTGCGGACATAAATAATTATGACGGTGATGAGGACAGATTGGCTGCCGAGATAGGCAAGATAAATCTGCTGAAGGTAGGCCATCACGGCTATGACGGTTCGACAACCCTCGGTTATGTTCAGGCACTCAGTCCCGAATTTGCAGTAGTTACCAACAGAGAAGGCGGAATCAGCAGAACTCCACTTAAAAATCTTGTCAGCGTAAATGCTTCAGTTTTCGAAACAGGAAAGTATAATGGCATTGTTGCCGAGTTTGAAGATGATAAAATTACACTTTTCAGTGATATAGATAAGAGTCTGATTGCTGATAAATAATACAGCTGAAAATTCAATCACTGTTATCGCAAAATTTATGAAATAAGAAGACTTTTTCGTTGCTGAAGGTAACGGAAAACAGTTTTTATGATATCGGATACCTTTTTATCTGTGCAAGAGTACAGTTTAACGGGGTTAAAGGAGTAGAAAAAATGTATATTACCATGCTTAAAAGTAAAATTCACCGTGTCACGGTAACGCAGTCGGAGCTCAATTATGTAGGAAGCATTACTATTGATAAGGCGCTGATGAAGGCTTCGGGTATTTTACCTTATGAAAAGGTACAGATTGCTGACATAGATAACGGAGAGCGCTTCGAGACCTATGTAATCGAGGGTGAGGAAAACAGCGGCTGTATCTGTCTTAACGGTGCTGCTGCCAGATGTGTCCACACGGGAGACAAGATTATCATTATGGCTTATGCTCAGCTGTCAGCTGATGAGATTGACGGATATGAGCCGAAAGTAGTTTTTGTGGATAGTGAAAATAAAATAACGGAAAATTCCTCGTATGAAAAACACGGAGAAATAAAGTAATGATGTTAGTAATTCTATAAGAATATTACAGTGTTCATTAATGATGCTGTGATAAGTGAATAATAAGATGATAAAAAAGGGAGAGATACTTTTTGAAGTCTCTCCTCATTTTTTTCTTGAATAATTATTTTCGTTGTGCTACAATGATTACGGGAAATATGAAAAACGAGGTTATGATAATGCATAATGTAGTTCTTGCAGCCGCAGCACTGTTTCCTGCGGTATTTTTATGTATTTACGTTTTTAAAAAAGACAGGGCGGAAAAGGAACCATGGTGGCTTCTGCTTCTGCTTTTATGCTCGGGAGTTCTTATCTGTTTTCCGGTAGGCGCAGTAAGTGAATGGCTCAGAAGAGTATCGACAGATATTTTTCTACCCTTTACCACAAAGTTCGACGGTGGCAATTATCTTGACGGATGGCTTTTCGATTTGTACACTGCAGTAGATAAGTTCATAGCAGTGGCTATGGTGGAGGAAGGGTTTAAATGGCTTGTACTTTTGGCTTTCACTAAAAAGAATAAGCATTTTAACAGCCTTTTTGACGGAATAATTTATTCGGTGTTTATTTCACTCGGATTCGCAGGCTTCGAAAATTTGCTTTATACCTTCGAGTACGGTATGGAGACAGCTTTGATAAGAATGATTACGGCTATACCCATTCATCTTTTCTGCGGAGTGAGTATGGGTTATTATCTGACCTGGTATTACATAAAGCATACAGCTAAAGTTAGTGAAAGAAAGCTTATGGAAATCGGAGCCATATCAGGAAAAACGAAGCATCTTCCTGCACGGCGATTTTTCGTTATGAGTGTGGTTATGCCTTCTCTTGCACACGGCTTTTATAATTTCAGCTACAGCATGAATAAAGCCTGGTCTACGGCTGTTTTCTGTATCTTTCTGGCTTTTCTAAATGCTTTCTGCATGGGCAGAGTCAGAAGAATGTCAAACGGAGATATGCTCAATTACAAGGCGGTGCTGCTCATTCTTTATGAAAAGCATAGCAGAGTACAGGAAGCAGTTAAATCTATTCTTGAGTCAAGACAGGAAAAAGGCGAGGAAAACCACGATATAAGCTTTGATGAAATTTGTGAGGTAATAGGCTTAGAAAAAATATAATGACGATTAAAGGCATCGGATGGCTACCGATGCTTTTTCTTTATAAAAACTGTGAGTTTTTTCAGCTTGGTTTGTCTAATTAGTGAAAGAACCGGTTCTGAAAACAAGAGAAAGGAGGGCTTTAGTGGATAAAGGAGCGCATCATTATGAAAGATTTCTGTCAGGCGATAAAAATGCCATTGCAGACATAATCGTGGATTACCGTACAGGTCTGGAGCTTTACCTTTACTCTGTGACGGGAGATATATGTGTGGCAGAAGAAATTACGCAGGAAACATTCGTAAGGCTTTTTACAAAAAAGCCGAGGTTTAAAGGAAAATCTTCTTTTAAGACATGGCTTTATACTATCGGTAAAAACACTGCTTTAAATTATCTGAAAAGATATAACCGAAATGTAAATTTGGACAGAACTGACATAGCAGAAGCGGAGAGCGATGTGGTATCGCTCGAGGAATTTTATATTGCTGACGAAAGAAAGAAGGCAGTCCATAAGGCTCTCGGTAAGTTGAAAAAAGAATACAAAGAAGTTTTGTGGCTTACTTATTTCGAAGAAATGAGCAATAAAGAAAGTGCCGAAGTAATGAATAAGAGTGTACATAACATTCATACTATGCTCACCCGGGCGAGACAGGCACTTAAAAAGCAGTTAGAAGAGGAAGGGTTTGATTATGAAATCTGACAGAGAAATGATTGCCTCAGTAATGAATGAGGTGGATGCATACGAAAGGAGAAATAAAATGTTTAAGAAAAGAACAGTTATGAGTATCGTGGCAATTATATGCACATTAGCAGTGCTTGGTACTGTTGCAGGTGCAATAACGGGATATTTTACCTTCGGTGGAATTAAGACTCAGGAGGATCTGAGAGATAATATCCTTAATGCAGGAAGTGCAGAGGGAGTGGAGGAATTCGATGCAGAATATGAAAAATCCACAGATCCGTTTTCTGTAGTGGCACGTGAGACCGGTGCAGGTGCACATATTATTTTCGACTATGATGACAGTATCGTGTATACTGATGTGGTCGATGAGGATGAGGGCTACCGATTCGAGCTGAAAAGTATTACTAAAGCAAAGCAGAAGGAAAATGTAATGGTGGGAGGCAGATTATCTGACGGCTCGGCTATTTATGAGTGGCAGATAAGCGACGGATACTACGCACTCGTGGATATTTCGAGAAGTGACGGAGAAAAGCTTACAGAAGAGGAAGAAGGAAAGCTTCAGTTTTATTGGAACTATCTTCTGGCAGGCTTTGATCCGTGGATTACCAACCTTTATTTCAGAGGAGATACGATTCACAGCTACAGCGATGAGTATACAGTACACCAGGCTATAGAAATAACTGAAATGATGCCCTTCGCAAAGACGGATCTGGCTCTTGCTCCCTTTGGTATTGAGTGGCAAGGTTCAGGCGGTCCCCGTGACATCAGCATCGATGTTCTGTATGCTGACGAGACAGGAAAAATGGAGCTTGTAAATGAGGATGATTATTTCGGTGCATTATTAAGATTTTCAGTTCCTGAAAGCTTCGCTTCTGAGGATGAACATTATGCTGAAAAGTATTTTGAAGCTACTACCAAGCAGCTTAAAAATTGGTTTGAAGGTTATCGGAATCCTACATGGGAATAAAATAGTTACCGTTTGAACTTTTGGGGCGGATGCGATTTCGTGTCCGCCTCGGTTTTGTTTTTATTTCTCTTGAAATTCCCTTTCTTTTATGCTAAAGTATTTCTATAATATGAAGAAAGGAAAAAAGCTATGAAAAACGAAATGAAAATAAAAATAGAATGGAAGACCTGTCTGCGGGTGGGCATAAGTGCCTTCGTGGTGTTTCTGTGCATACATTACTGGACTTCCACTGCTTCGATTATAAAAACCTTCATCGGTGCTGTTCTTCCGCTTATAGTCGGTGCGGTTATCGCTTATCCTCTGAGCATACTGATGAATTTTTACGGCAGACATATATTTAAAAAGGCAAAGAGCAAAAATCTTCTCCGCTGTAAAAACGGTATCTGTCTTGCACTTACAATGCTGACACTGGTTGCCATAATCACCTTCGTTATCGCTATGGTAGTACCTCAGCTGATAAACTGTGTAAAGCTACTTATCGACAAGGTTCCCGGTGCCATCAAAATAGTAACCGACTATATTTCACAGTTTGATTTTATTCCCGAAGACATTTTTGAAATGATTTACTCCATCGACTGGAAGTCGAAAATCGGTGAGATTATCTCTACGGTTACCACAGGTCTCGGCAGTGCGGCTAATGTGGTTATTTCTACGGTTTCTTCTGTAGTTTCAGGTGTTACCAGTGCCGTTCTGGCTGTTATCTTCGCTGTCTATCTTCTTCTGAGTAAGGAAAAGCTTACGGGACAGGTGGACAGAGTTGCTAAGCATTACATTAAAAAGAATATTTATGATAAGGCAAGATATATCCTTACAGTAGCTGATGATGCCTTTAAGAAATTTATTGTCGGTCAGTGCACTGAGGCGCTTATTTTAGGCGGTCTGTGTACAGTAGGTATGCTGGTGCTCCGACTTCCTTATGCGGTGATGATGGGTGCAGTGACAGCATTTACTGCCTTGATTCCCGTAGTGGGTGCTCTTATCGGCGGTGCTATCGGTGCGGTGCTGATTTTTGTGGAATCTCCCGTAAAGGCACTTATATTCATTATCTTTATCGTAGTTTTACAGCAGTTAGAGGGCGATCTCATTTATCCGAAGGTAGTGGGTACATCCATCGGTCTTCCCGGTGTGTGGGTATTTACAGCAGTTACCATCGGTGCAGGCGTATTCGGTATTTTAGGTATGCTTATCAGCGTGCCTATCGCTGCCACAGCCTACAGACTTATGAGAAACGAGCTCAGCGGTGAAGGCTTGTCATCTGTGGGTAAGAGTGTAACAAAGGAAGTCTTTGAGTCTCAGAAGGCGGAATAAAATGAAAGAGACCGTGTGATGCGGTCTCTTGTTTTATGAAAAATTCTCGTTTTGCGTGAAAATAATTCAAGGAATAAGTTATTGAAATTACCCCTTTAAAGGTTTATTATGTTATTGACCGGTCAGAAAAAAATTAACGGTAGGTGTAAAATAATGAATATTTATCTCGGTGAAAATATAAAACGCTTAAGGCACGAAAAAGGTATCACACAGGAAACCTTGGCAGATTTTCTTTCAGTTTCCTTTCAGAGTGTAAGCCGATGGGAGCGGGGAGAAAGCTATCCCGATATTACGCTTCTGCCTGCTATTTCAGGATTTTTCGGCGTGAGCATTGATGAGCTTATGGGGATGAAAAGAATAGAAAGTGAAAGTGAACTGCTGAAGCTTCTGGAGCTGCACGATAACCTTACTGATGAAGAGCTGATACGTGAATCTATAAGTAATCTTAAGGAGAAATATCCCAATGATTTCCGGGTTCAGCTCAGATGGATGGGTTATCTTGCATTTTATGACGGTTGGGATAACCTCGAACAAAACACACCAAAAATTATTTCTGTATACCGTAATATACAGGACAACTGCACTAATGATTCTGTCCGGATTTGTGCCAAACGGTATTACATTTATTTTATGAGTAATCTGGCTTGTAAAAAAGATGCAAAGGTAACATTTGAGGACTATGAGCCTGTTATAAGTGAAATGCCTTTTATGAGAGACGGAAGAGAAAACTACTGTTATCTTTACAGACTACACAATCATCCCGATGCCGATAAAAAAATTATGGAGGCAATCGAGGAACAGATTTTTTTAGCTTACGATACGGTTTATGATTACTGTTTAACAAATAAATTCAGTCGGGAATATCAGATTGAAATCTATGAAAAAACCAAGGAGTTTTTCAATTATATCTATAACGACGGGAATTACAGCAGATTCTGGAGAACAGTTATGAGTCGATGTTACGGTATGCTCGGTTGGTTATATTTTGAAAAAGGAGATAAAGAAAAAGCTCTGAGTAACCTCAGAATATCTGCTGAGCTTGCCGTGAAGTTTGATAATCTTGACAGAATCACAACCTTGCAATCAACTATTTTAAAAGGTAAAACCTTTGATAAGCAGGTGCTCGGCAGTAATTTTATCGCAAAAAGCTGGATGAAGGAAAATATATTAAATTATCCGCTTTCAGATGAATTCAGATCCACATCAGAATTTAAGGAGATAATCAATATATTGGAAGATTAAAACAGAGCGTGACGATCAGAAGCATAAAAGCGGCGGGAAACACTTTCTTGCTTAAATAAATGTTTCCCGCGATTGTGAATTGCGCATTCCGCATTAAAAAAAGCAGCCGTACGGCTGCTTTTAGTTAGTTTACCATTTGTTCTCTACATATTCGCAGAAGGCATACATATCCTTGATTTCGAGCTTAGTGCCGTCATCAAGAGTAACATCACCGCTCCACAGACCGTGAACCTGATGGGTATGCATTCTGGCGATACCGAGATTCATATCGCTGTGATGATCGAAGAAGGGCTTCATTGTAAGATTGAAGCGTCCGTCCTCGGAAATGAATTTCCAGTCCTGCATATATTTGTCAGGCTTCGGGAATACCTCTACGTCAACTGCACCGAATTTGTGAGCTTTGCCGTCGAAGAAGAGAGCAGTTTCGGTAGCGTTGCTTTCGTCACCGATAGCCCAGGTGATTTCGAAGCCAAAGAGGTGATTTTCGCCCTTTTCGTCGGTGATGTATGTAGAACCGTTACCCCAGTACCATACCATCTTATGAGGTGTGTTTACACGGCCCCAGTCGAGGCAGAGGAAGGTGTCTTCCTTTTTGAATTCATAAACATCGTCACCGTATTTGTAGAAGCCTTCACAGGGCATACAGTTCTGCTTGGTGGTCATAAAGTATTTTTTGCTGTCACCTGCGAAGGGAAGAACTGTGGTGATGTTTTCGAGACCGGGCATAATGTCGGCATCGAACTTACATTCTACCATCTTACCCTTTACGGGCATTCTGAACCAAAGAGTTCTGCTGTCCTCACGGGTGTCGAAATCGAATTCAGCCTTACCGATTTTATAGCCGAAGCGGTTAGGAACGTCACCCTTCTTGGGAGGAACATATTTATCCTTATGACCGAGGAAAAGCTGTGTGGCATCCACGATAACCTTTCCTGCCTGAAGGTCGATAAGCTTAGCAGAAATAAAGCCGCCGATGGAAATATTAGCAAAGTTAATCTGAACCATAAGCTTTCCGTCTGAAACCTGGTAGAAATCCCATTCCTTTTTGCTCATAGGATTACCGGGCTTTACGAAATTGCGGTTGTAGTCGAAAACATTATGTCTTGCCCAGCCTGCAGCGAGTAAGTCACCGTCGGGAGCAAGAAGAGGAGTTTCCTCTGTGTATTCTGTCTGCTTTGATTTTTCCTTCCAGTTTAAGTAGCTCTGGTAGGTCTTTGGTATGTTGCTCATATTTTCACTCCTTATATGTTTATACTTATATATTAACAGATTTTACTCGGTTTTTTCAAGGTGTTTAAGGAAAAAAGTGATAAATAATCCGGAATGCGAAATGCGGAATTCGGAATTATGGTTGCAACTCATAGTAAATGCAAAGTGCAAAGTGCAAAATGCAAAATTTCGGTCGCGAATCCACCTCGGTATAATATTTTTAAGTTGTCTCCGCAGAGAAAAGAGGGTAGTAAAAAGTAAAGAGTAGATTATAATTAATTATACTTTTTAGTTGTACAAAGCAGTTTGGCGGTGTAAGAGTATATTTTAAAATAACCTTACACGGATATAATCGGAACGCATATAACAGCACCGACAGGTGGCACGGCTTTGCCGTGACGGAGGGGTTCAGAATCTTTATTCTGCCTTCTGCTTTCTGCATTTTGCATTAACGATCATCCATCCCATAAGTGTAAGCAGCGAAATCAGTGATATAACAGCACCGACTTTAATTCCGGGTACGGTGTATTTAAGGGTGATTTCGTGGTTGCCTTCGGTGATGTCGCAGGAAAGGAAATATCCTGCAGCCTTTTTCGTCTCTTTCTTTTCACCGTCGATGAAGATTTCCCAACCTTCATCATAGGGAACAGAGGTGAAGAAAACACCGTCTCTGTTACTTTCGAGCGTGCCTTCGATATAATCTGTGTCAAAGAGGGTGATTTTCAGCTGATTTTCTGAAAGAAGGTCATAGCCGTCACTGAAGGAGGTCATATTCTTACCGCACAGACAGTCCCATAAAAGCTGCTGTCCAAGCTCAGGCTTTTTGATTTCAGAGGGCTCGAAAACATAAACAGAATCTGAGCAGACGAAGCCGAGGGATAGTGTTTTTTCGTTTTCTGTTATCTTACCGCCGTGTTCACCTGTCATAATGTACTTTACGGAAAAAATTGCATTGAGGATATCGGACTGATTATAGCGGGTGCTGACATTTTTAGCGTATCTTTCCATCCCGATTTTCTGAAAGAAGTCGTAGGCGTCGGCTGACATGGTGGAGGAATAGTAGCTTATACCCTTGTAGCCGTACTGCTGAGGGTAGTTATTCTTTTTAGAGTCTGCCCATTCCATACGTGCGAAGGTGTCTTCGTCGTCAAGTGAGGTGAAATTTTCCATAACAGATTCGTACTTCTGCAGAGAATTCACTCTCGAAATCCATACGTCACGGGAAAACTGTACAGCAAAATTAAGTGTACCGCCTGCGAAAATGATTGCTATGAGGGCATAGAAATACTTCGTTTTAATTTTACAAAGGGCAAGATATTCTGCCGCAACGGTAAGCATAAGAAAAATAACGAGAAAGCTCTGTCTTGCCGGCAGCTGATTAGGATAATGGAAGCCGTGCCAGATGAATTCGCCGAGGTTTATGCTCATAGAAAGGAACATAAAGGTGACGAAAATGAAGGTAACTGCTCTGTGTCGGACTGTGAACTTCTTAGAGAAAATGAAGAAAAAGAAGAGAACGAAGACCGTTAGAGTGCAGTAGATGTTAGGAAGGTCGTATTCAAGTGAGGTTTTCTGAAAGGGAAGAATACGCAGAAGAAAATCCTTGAGAGAATAATTTGCCTCGAGGAATCCTTCGAAGCCTATATCACTTGCTTTGGTAAGTGAAAGAGCCTTATATACGGGGATAATTACTACGGCACCCATACCTCCTGCAAGAAGGGATGATATACCGAATTCAAAAGCACCGTACAGTCTTTCTTTCCACGGAAGCTTTTCTCTGAACATAACGAAGAAAAACCACAGCACTGAAAAAATGCATACCATAAATGAAATGTAAAAGCATGAGACAATGGAGAAAAAGAGCGCGAGGGTGTAAAGAAGGGGACTTCTCTTTTCTCTGATATACTCTATTCCGAGAATAACGAGTGGCAGTAAGACCACCACATCTGTCCACATAAGCTGATTGATAAAAGCGGACATATAACCGCTTAATGCCCATACAAGAGAAAGAGCGGGAAACATATAAACAGTCTTTTTATAGGAAAGATTTCTGTGTGTTTTAAGAAGATAAAGACAAAAGAACATTCCCGCTAATGAAAGTCGGAAAAGAACCGAAAGGTTGATGTAGCTTATCTGAGCAGAATGAGGAATAAAATAAAGAGGGAGCCATAGAAGGCTGTTTGTGTAATATCCGCTCTGAGCCCACAGATTAAAGCCTGAAGCACCGCTCCAGGAATAAAAAATCTCTCCGTTCTTAACGGCTTCACTCATATTCATAAGCATAGGATAATACTGAGAATATCCGTCCATAGAGCATAGAGTACGGCCGCCGAAGGGTGCGATTTCACAGACAGCAAAGCAGATAAGAAGTACCGTAGCAGGCAGACAGAAAGACAGTGCCAGAGTAAGAGGCACTGTTTGATCTGCTTTTTTCTTTTTCTGCAGTGTGTTCATTGTAATTCTCCGTGTGATTGTAATGTTTTTTGTCTACAGTAAACAGGTTATCTGCGATTACTGTGCCGGTGCGGTCTCAGTAACCTCATCAGGCTTCGGAACTGATTTGAGGTGTTTATTGCATTTGTTTGTGCCTTCCTTTACAAGCTCCATAGTTCTGTCATAGGAGCCTTTGGCAAGGGAAAGTCCCGTACTGCTTTTCGTAAGGCCTAAGTCAGAGGCTTTTCCGTCGAGATTTTTAACGAGAGGCACTATGTTATAGGTGCCTGAATAAAGATGTACCCAGGTGGGAACGGATTTTACCTTTTCTACCAATACTGTGCCGTCGCTGTATTCTGAAATTGTTACCTTGAAAATAAGCCCGTCCTCAGTGTGACCTGTCTTAAGCCCCATAAGATTTCTTCTCTGGTTTGATACCATATTACCTACGGAATAAACACAGACAGTTTTATGAGTGCCGTCGGTGGAGGTGATGAGGTCTACAGGCTGTACCACGTGCGGGTGTCCGCCGATAATTACATCTACACCCATATCACAGAGCTTCTGTGCGATTTCCTTCTGATGCGAATCAGGTGAGAGCTGATATTCATTTCCCCAATGAAGATAAACCAGTGTTACCTCAGCGCCTTCATTTTTCATATTGATGAGGTCTGCACTGATTTCTTCGTAGAATTTACCCATATCGGCATAATCGAAGGAGTTTATGAGTGGTGCTGTTTCCTTGCCTACGGGGATACCGTTAAGAGCTTTACCGTTCTCGTATTCTGTTTCGTAGGTGTAGCAGGCGATACCGAGTGTTATTCCTTTTATCTCTTTGACAAGATATTTTTTATCTGTTTCGGTATGTCTCGTTCCTACGCTGTCGAAGCCTTTTTCCTTTACCTTGGTAAGAGTACGGCTTACACCGTGAGCACCTGTATCGTAGGTGTGGTTATTAGCGGTGAGAAGACAGTCTATGCCTGATTTTTTCAGCGAGTCAAGAATGGCATCGGGAGAATTAAAGCAGGGAAAGCCTGTGTATTTTCTGCCGTTTTCCGTTCCCGCCAGAGTGGTTTCCAGGTTAGCTACGAAATAATCACAGTCTTTTATCTGTGCGGAAGCATAGGTGAAAATTTTGTCGAAATTATAGGTGCCGTCACTTTTCTTCGAGCTGTTCAGAACAGGAATATGAAGAAGTACATCTCCTGCTGAGCCGACAGTTACCGTGCTGATTTTGACAGGACCCTGAGGTACTGCTTCTGTGGTGGTGACTTCGGTGGTGGGTACGGGTGAGGTGCCTTCGATTTTTCCGGAAGAGAGAATGAGCATAAAGGCTACGGAGCATACCGTAACTGCACAGAGTATAGCTAAAAATACAGTAGGAAGAGCTTTAGGATTTCTTTTTTTTCTTTTGTGTGAAGGCATTTTTATTTTCTCCTTTTATTACAGGTTTTGTTTTATCTGTAGTCATCCGGGAAACTCGTCATTTTACTTATGAGCTAAAGTAAACAAAGAGGATTTCAGTACGGATTGATATTATAAAAGCTCTGATGTTCAAGCCTTTTTCTGCATTATACCACGGTGAAGAATCAAAAACAATAGACAAGGACTAAAAGTAATTCCTTTGTAACAAAATAGTTAACAAAAAAATCTGTAAATGCTCATATTATTTTACGTATATGTAAAAATTAATTTATTTTAATTGTTTCGTTTGACATTGACTTTTAATAGTGTTAAACTTACATTTGTGTTATAAGATGGAGAGGTGTGCTTTCTGAGAAGAGAGTGCACTTTTACAGGGTGATTTTTTCTCTTAAATCCCTGTAAACCGTCGCCTACAAATTTAGCACAGAGGAGGCATGAATGTAAAGAGAAAGCGGAATACCGCACAGCAATATGATTTGATAATTACTTTAATATATATATAAATTCGAATTTCGGAAGGATAATAAAATGAAATTACCTGAAATAGACTTTACTCCCGTAAGTCATCCCTATCCCGAAACTACTATGTTCGGTGCTATAGAGCTTTCAGCCAAGAGAGTTCCTCAGGCGCCTGCTCTTGACTTTATGGGAAAAATCACTACATATGAAAAACTCGTGGAAAAAATCGAGGATGCAGCTAAGGCTTTCATAAATGCCGGCATCAAAAAGGATGATGTGGTTACTATCTGTATGCCGAATACTCCTCAGGCTATCGTTTGTCTCTACGCACTTAACAGAATCGGTGCTGTAGCAAATATGGTTCATCCTCTTTCTTCACAGAAAAACATCACCTTCTATCTTGACTACTCTGAAAGCAAGATGATACTCACTCTCGACCAGTTTTATGAAAAGGTTCTCAAGGCTGTGGACGAGGCTGAAAGAGATGTGGTAATTCTTACTGCAAGAATACACAATGAGCTTCCCTTTATTAAAAGTGTTGCCTACAAGCATCTTAAAAATAAGGAAAACAACAAATTTCCCACCCGTGAAAAGGATCTCGTATGGGCTGACTTCGTAAAGACAGGCAAGGATGTAACTCTTCCTCCCGTTCAGTTCAGCAAGGAAAAGACCGCAGTTATTCTTTACAGCGGCGGTACCAGCGGTACACCCAAGGGCATTCAGCTTTCAGATTTCAATTTCAATGCCCTCGGTATGCAGGTAGCTGAAATTTCCGGCTGTAATCTTGATTATGGCTGTAAGTTCCTTTCTGTTATGCCTGTTTTCCACGGCTTCGGTCTGGGTATCGGTATTCACACCGTACTCGAAAACGGTGCGCTTTCTATTCTTATTCCTCAGTTTACAAAGGAAAGCTACGCTAAGGCAGTTCTCAAAAACAAGCCTAACTTCATCGCAGGTGTTCCCACTCTTTATGAGGCACTTCTTAAGGTCGATGTTTTCAAGGGTGCAGATCTTTCGTTCCTTATCGGTGTATTCAGCGGCGGCGATGCTCTGAGTCCCGAGCTTAAAAAGAGAGCTGATGCTTTCTTTAAGGAGCATAATGCAAACCTTCAGATACGTGAAGGCTACGGTCTTACAGAATGTGTTACCGCTTCCTGTGTAACACCTGTTGACCGCTCCAAACTCGGCAGTATCGGTGTACCCTTACGTGATATGCAGTATAAAATCGTAGAGCCCGGAACATTCAATGAGCTCCCGAACGGTGAGATGGGTGAAATCATCCTTACAGGTCCCACTCTTATGCTCGGATATATGAAGGCTGAGGAAGAAAATGCCAAAACTATGCGCAAGGACGAAAACGGCACCACATGGCTCTTTACAGGCGATATGGGCTCAATGGATGAGGAAGGCTTCGTTTACTTCAAGCAGAGAATGAAGAGACTTATCGTTACAAGCGGCTACAATGTATATCCCTCACACATCGAAAACATTCTCGATAAGCACGAGGCTGTAGACTGCTCCTGTGTTATCGGTGTAAAGGATCCTTACAAGATGCAGAGAGTAAGAGCATATATCGCTCTGAAAAACGGCTTCGAGGCAAACGACGAAACCAAGGAAAAAATCCTCGCTTACTGTAAGGAATATCTTGATGTATTCGAAAGACCGAAGGAAATCATCTTTAAGGAAGAGCTTCCTAAAACTCTCGTAGGCAAGGTAGCATACCACACCCTCGAAGAGGAAGCTGCAGCTGAAGAGGAGGCTATGGCAAAATGAGTAAGAAGGTAACAAAAATAGGGAGCGGATATTATTTTAACTGCTTCGCTATGAAAACTATCATAGCTCTTCTTAAAAAGAAGGTTATCGAAGAAAATAATGTTCAGCTCGAATATTACAAGCCGAAGCACAAATCCTTTCTCTTTATCTGTAATCATACGGAAGCAGCCGATCCCGGTTATGAGATGGCCGCACTCAGAAAATATATCAGATACATCGCAAGTGACCATACTCTGAGAATGAGCCTCGGCTGGGCATTCAGACTTTTTGGCGGTGTTATCATCAAATACAGAGACAGACCCTCCGATGCACTTATGGATGATATCAAGGCTAACCTTAAGGCAGGTATTCCTGTAGGTCTTCACGCTGAGGGTGCTATGTCCATAAACGGACAGACAGGCTACTTTTCAGATAATACAGGCAGACTCGTAAAAGAGTCGGGTGCCGCACTTATTACATATAAGTTCGTCGGCGGCTACTTAAGAAGTCCCCGCTGGGCAAACAAGTCGAGAAAGGGTCCCATCATCGGTCATTTCGTAGGTGAGTATTCTCCCGAGGAGCTCGCAAAGATGAGTGTAGAGGAAATCAATGAGCTTATCCGCCGTGACATTCACGTAAATGTTTACGATGAGCAGAGAAAGAATCCTCATTCCTATGAGGGCGAAAACTTAGCTGAATGTGTGGAAAGAATCCTTTATATGTGTCCGAAATGCGGACAGGTAGGCGCTCTTCACAGTAAGGGTGACGACCTTAAGTGTGACTGCGGTGCAGTTTACACCATGAAGGCAGACGGCTTCTTCCACGGTGACGATGTGGTTTACGATAATGTTTACGACTGGGATATGTGGCAGAGAAAGCAGTGGAAGGAAAAGCTTCTTTCAGCAGCTGACGGTGAGCTTATCTTCTCTGAGGGCGGTCAGATTGTACGTCTTGTAAAGGAAGATGAAGACGAAGTTCTTTCAGAAAACGCTACTCTTTCCCTTTATAAGGACAGATTTGAAATAGATCTCGGAGACAAGACAATAGTGATGCCTGTCAACAAGGTCAAGCAGTCCTCTCTTGCTTCAAAGGAAACTCTTTTCCTCGTGGATGACAAGATGTTCTTAGACATCAGAAGTCAGACCCCCAGAGCATCGACCAAGTATATTGCCGCATGGAGATATCTTAACGGCAGAGAGTATTATTAAAATGAATGAGTCGGGAAAAACTTTTACTTTTCCCGACTTTTTTATGTTGACTTTAGGGGTAAAGAATGATAAAATGAAGTAGCCTTAAAGTGAATATATGCCTCCTTAGTTAAATGGATATAATAAACCCCTCCTAAGGGTTAGTTGTGGGTTCGATTCCCGCAGGGGGTGCCAGAAGCGGCGAGATGAATCTCGCCTGAAAGAATAAAGAATAATGAATAAATAAGAAATATTAAAGGTTTTAAAAGCTGTTTCTGTATTATTCTTTATTCTTTTTTTATTTATTCTTAAAAAAAGGAAAGTCATTACTTAAGGATTGCCTTGAAATTAAGAAACCCCTTCTTCTTCCACCGAAACCTTACCGTCTTTCACATCACAGAGATATTTTTTTCCTTTTTCCATAGAGCCGTCGAGAATTTTTTCAGAAAGAACATCTTCGATTTTTGTCTGTATTGTTCTTCTCAGAGGTCTTGCCCCGTAAAGGGGATCAAAGCCTTTGTCACTGACGAAATTTACAGTACCGTCGGAAAAGTCTATGTCTATTTCAAGGTCGGAAAGTCGTGATTTGAGGTTTTTAAGCATATTTTCAGCTATCTGTCTGATTTCATCCTTCTTTAACTGCTTGAAGATAATTATTTCGTCGATACGGTTTAAAAATTCGGGGCGGAAGGCCTTTTTCAACTCACCTGTCACCGCCTGTGAAATACGTTCGTCATCGCTGAGGGCGTTTTTCGTGAATCCGATAGATGAGGTCTCTCCTGCGATAAGCTTCGCACCCAGGTTAGATGTCATAATTATTACCGTGTTACGGAAGTCTGCTTTTCTGCCCTGGGAGTCGGTGAGTATACCGTCATCGAGCATCTGCAGAAGCATATTGAAAACATCGGGATGGGCTTTTTCTATTTCGTCGAAAAGAATTACGCTGTAGGGTTTTCTTCTTACCTTTTCTGTGAGCTGTCCGCCCTCCTCGTAGCCTACATAGCCGGGAGGTGAGCCTACGAGACGGGAAGCATTATGCTTTTCCATAAATTCACTCATATCGAAGCGGATTACTGCGTTTTCATCACCGAAAACTGCACTGCCCAGAGCCTTGCACAGCTCTGTTTTTCCTACACCTGTAGGGCCGAGGAAGATGAAAGAGCCCATAGGTCTTTTCGGGTCCTTAAGTCCGCTTCTTCCACGGCGCAGAGCCTTCGAAACGGCGGAAACTGCGTCAGTCTGTCCGATGATTCTTTCGTGGAGAATGCTTTCCATATTAAGAAGACGCTCGCTTTCCTGCTTTGTAAGCTCGTCAGCAGGTATGCCTGTCCATCCTGCGATTATCTTCGCCACCTCTTTAGCCGTGACAAGACCTGTCTCTGTCCTTTTTTCTTCCTTCCAACGGGTTCTTTCTGCAGTGATTTCGCTCATAAGCTCCTTTTCTCTGTCTCTGAGTCCTGCCGCACGCTCGAAGTCCTGATTATTTATGGCAGCGGCTTTTTCTTCACGCAGAGTCTTAAGATTTTCTTCGGCTTGCTTTATTTCAGGGGGAGCGATGTATGCCTGAAGTCGTACCTTTGATGCGGCTTCGTCGATAAGATCTATTGCCTTATCGGGGAGAAAACGGTCACTGATGTACCTTGTGGACATTTTCACTGCGGCAGTAATAGCTTCATCGGTGATTTTTACCTTGTGATGTGCCTCGTATTTGTCACGCAGTCCCTTGAGAATTTCTACGGTCTCATCTTCTGACGGTTCTCCTACCTTGACGGGCTGGAAGCGTCTTTCGAGAGCGGAGTCCTTTTCGATGTATTTTCTGTACTCCTCTGAAGTAGTGGCGCCGATAACCTGTAGCTCACTTCGGGCAAGAGAAGGCTTAAGGATGTTTGCTGCATCTACAGCGCCTTCGGCAGAGCCTGTTCCTATAAGATTATGCACCTCATCGATAAAGAGGATAACACGCTTGCTTTTGCTGACCTCGTCGATGCAGTGCTTGATTCTTTCCTCGAAATCACCACGGTATTTTGTCCCGGCTACCATTCCTGTCAGGTCGAGACTGACGATTCTTTTGTCAGCTAAAAGCTCGGGTACCTCACCCCGGGCTATTTTCAGGGCAAGACCTTCTGCTATAGCTGTTTTACCTACTCCCGGCTCACCGATGAGACAGGGGTTATTTTTATTTCTGCGGCAGAGAATCTGGATGACTCTTTCGATTTCCTTCTCTCTGCCTATAACCGGGTCTATGGCACCTTTCCGTGCCTTATCTGTAAGGTCCTGTCCGTACTTATCGAGATTTGGGGTGCTTTCTTCCTTTTCTGAGGAGCTTTTCTTATCGGAGAACCGTCCCTGAAAGCTGTTCGTAGTATTTGAGCGCACCTGACTCAGAAGAATGTGCGGGGAAAGTCCCATCTGAGAAAGAATAAAGCAGGCACTGTTGTCGTTTTCCTTCAGCATAGCACACAGAAGATGCTCCGTGCCGATGTATCCTGAGTTTTCCTTTCCTGCCAGAGAAACGGAAAGCTCTATGACACCCTTGCATCTTGGTGAGAAATCATCGGGAGAAAGAACTGTGGGAATACCGACTCCGATATGCTTTTTAATAAGCTCGAGTACACGCTGATAATTTACTCCCTTGGAAATGAGTGCAGATGTGCCTGCACCGTTATCCTCTCTGACTATTCCTGCCAGAAGGTGTTCGGTGCCGATGTATGTGTGACCGAAGTTTTCTGCGATTTCTACAGCAGAATTCAGAGCACGGTTGGCTCTTTCGGTAAAGCCTGTAAATTTGTACATATTGTTTCCTCCTTTTTTATTAAATGCAAAGTGTAAAGCGCAAAGTGCAAAATTGTGGTTGCGGACTATAGTAAATGCAAAATGCAAAGTGCAAAATGCAAAATTTCGGTCGCGAATCTACTACAGTGTAATATTTAAAGTTTTCTCCGCAGAGAAAAGAGGGTAATAAAAAGTAAAGAGTAAATTATAATTAATTCTGTAGTTTGGCGGTGTAAAGATGAATTTACAGAATAACTTTACACGGATATAATTTGGAACGAAGTGACCATTAATTCCGAATTTCGCATTTCGAATTCCGAATTAATCAAGCATTGATTTCTTCCCGAAGCTTTCTCCTTCCATTTTGCATTAAAAAAACGGAACGTTTTTTACTAACGTCCCGTTTAACAGTTAACCTAATGCTTCTCTTACCTTTTCTGCACGTTTGATATCACGCTGTGAGCGGGTGAGAGGAGCTTCGCTCTTAGTGTTCATGGTGGCCGGCTGAAGCTCTGTCATAAGAGCACTCAGCTTTTCCACAGGGATGTCGAAAAATCCCTCGGCGGCACCTAAACGAACATATGAGATAAGGTTTGTAAGCTCCTTTGAGGTGAGCTTGTAGGCACTTTTGAGAATACCGTAGGCTCTGAAAATCTTGTCCATAAAATCTTCATCCTTGATGAGGACAGCTCTTGCCTGCTTTTCCTGAGTAACTATCTGCAGAGCGATGGAGTTAAGGTTCTGAAGGGCGGCCTTTTCGGAAATGCCTAAGGTAACCTGGTTGCTGAGCTGATAAATATCGCCTAAAATTTCACCGTCCTCACCGTAGGAGCCGCGAAGGGTAAGACCTAATTTGGCTACAGTGGTGGTGAGATTTCTCACGGCACCCTTTCTCGAAAGAGCGGGGAGATGGAGAAGCACCGAGGCTCTCATTCCTGTGCCTAAATCTGTGGGACATTGTGTAAGATAGCCTATGCGCTCATCAAAGGCATAGGAAAGCTTGTTTTCGATTACAGTGTCTACTCTGTCAGCTTTGGCGTAGGCCTCGTCCAGAGAAAGACCTGCTTCGATAATCTGAATACGGATGTGGTCTTCTTCGCAGAGCATAAGACTGATGTCCTCCTTTTCTGAAAGGAGAAGAGATCGGCCTGTTCCGTTTGAAGCAAATTCAGCACTGATAAGATGCTTTTCTGCCAGGGACACCGCCTCTACGGGAGAGAGCGCTTCCATATCGATACAGATAAGACCTTCACCGTCGAGTGCTTCTCTGACGATGGAGCAAACTGTCTTTTTTTCTTCTCTGTCAAGACGGGCGGGGAAGGGATACTGTCTGAGATTTCTCGCAAGTCTTATCCGTGTGGATAAAACCACATCGGACATAGCATTTGATTTATTTTCATTATTCATATCAGTTTTCTCCCTTCAGTTTTTTTATTTCATCTCTGATGATTGCGGCTCTTTCGAAATTCTGTTCGCCTACTGCCTTCTGCATTTCCTTTTCCAGATCAGCGATTTTTTCTTCGGTGGTTTTCTCTTTTACTGTAACCTCTTCCTCGTGAATTACAGGAATTTTACCTGAATGTTTTGCTTTGCCGTGAATTCGCTGAATGGAAGGAAGAAGCTTATTATAGAATTTTTCATAGCAGTCGGCACAGCCTACAGTGCCTGTTTTAATGATATCGTCGAAGCAGCAACCGCATTTTTCACAGCGGTCCAGTCTGCTTTCACCGAGTGAAAGGGCAGTATCTCCGAAGAAAGAGGAGAAAATACCGGGAAGATTAAAGGAAAAATCGTCGAAAAGATCTCTGTAGCCGGAGTTCTGTGCGCAGGAGGAACAGAGATGGCTTTCGGTGGTTTCACCGTTTATTATACGTTTGATATGGGTAGTTGCTTCACTTTTTTTACAGTTCTGACATAACATAGTAATTACCTCCTTGTTGTTTTGCGGTAACCGCAAAGTAAATGCAAAGTGCAAAATGCAAAATTTCGGTCGCGAATTTACCGCTATATAGTATTTTTAAGTTTTCTCCGCAGAGAAAAGTGGGTAGTAAAAAGTAGATTATAATTAATTATACTTTTTAGTTGTACAAAGCAGTTTGGCGGTGTAAGGGTATTTTTAAAATAACCTTATACGGATATAATCCGGAACGTATATAACAGCACCGACAGGTGCCACGTTGCAGAGCCTCCCCTGAAAGCGGGAGGTGGCACGGCTTTCTTCACCGTGACGGAGGGGTTCTGACCCCTTTATTCTGCATTTTGCATTCTCTTTCACCTTGCTTTTTTATTTGCCTATCGACAGCAGCATCTGCTTGAGCACATCTGCTCTTACTATATCTCTGACGGGAGAGGGCAGAGAGCGGTAGGGTGTCTCTGATGTAGCGGCAAGGATAAGCTTTGCCTGAGGTTTTGTGATGACATCCTGGTACAGAAGATTCATAACGTGTGCCTGTGCGGTATCGCAGTCGAGTCTGTCGCCTACTGATGAAATAATGCGGGGAAGAAGAGTATCATTGTCATAGATTATACGGGTGATTTTAATACATCCTCCGCCGCCCCGACGGCTTTCTACCATGTAACCTCTTTCGGGTGTGAAGCGTGAAGAGAGTACATAGTTAATCTGGCTGGGTACACATCCTAAATCCTGGGCGAGGATATTGCGCTGTATCTCTATTTCGTTTTTCTCCTCGAGCATATCACTTATCATTTGTGCTATAGCGTTGGAAAGGTTCATTTTGTCACTTCCTTTATATGTTTGACTTTGACTTTCTTTGACCTTATGATTTAATTATATTCTGAAATGAAGTTTTTTCAAAGGTCAAAAAAGGTCAAAATTATAATCTGTATCTTTGATTTTTCGATTTATCTTTAATTTTCTTCTGTTTTCGTTGATTTTTGTATTGTTTCAGATTTGGAAAGAAGAGATTTTCCGACCCTTTCATATATATTATGCTCGGCTGTTTTTGATCTTGCCTCAGAAAAGACTCTGCTACAGAAGTCCTCACTGTCAAGTAAAATCCTGCCACGGGAGAATGAAAAAATGTCATACATAAATTTATCACCGTAAATATTTTTGACCTTAAAAAATTTCTTATTCAAAAACAGTCACACATCGAAGCTCAGACCATATAATGATGATGTAGGGCGACGGAAACGCCCTCGGAAAGAGAGGGGGTAAAGGTAAATGGGCTGTAATAACGGTTTATTCGGCGGCAACTGCTGCACCTGGATTATCATTCTTATTCTCTTATTCGTGTGCTGCGGTGACGGCGGCAGCGTATTCGGCGGTAACGGTGGCTGCAACAGCTGCAATAACTGCGGTGGCTGCAATAACGGTTGCGGTTGTCACGACAACTGCTGCTGAGTGCAGTAAAAAAAGAGAGGGGCTGGTGACAGCTCCCTTTCTTTTTAGGTTATAATAAAAAGAACGACCGACGGCCGTTCTTAAAGCTTATCATTTTCAGTTTTCTGAAATCAGATCCGGGTTTTCCTTTTCTTTTTTCCATTTTTCGTACTTCTTAAGGTCAGCTTTGGCTGCATCGGTAACAAAGCCTAAGACAATCATATCATCCAGATGACCTATCAGAGGGATAAAATCGGGGATGATGTCGATGGGGCTGACGAAATACAGTATGGCCGCAAGAAGAGTTATAACTGTAGTTGTGGGAATTTTTGTATAGCGTTTACAGATGTAATCGTTAAGCATACTGCAGACAAGAGAAGCTTCTCTGAAGTGTTTTCCTATAATACGGAGCTTTCCTAAATCGTCGCAAAGAGAGATAGCCTTTTCTAAAACCTTGCTGACCTTTTCAGGATTATCGATAATCTCTTTTGCTTTCTCGGAAAATTTGTCAATCTGTTCTTTGATTTTATCCTTTGAAAGCTTTTTTCTGATACTGCTGTTACTTCCGGCAAAGGCTTCGGCCTCGTTTAATCTTTCCTCGAAAAGGTCAAAGCTTATATTTGAATTTTCGCTGATAAAATCTTCCATTCTTACTGTTCTCCGTTAGCTGTAAAATGTTTTTTAATAGCTTCAAAGGTTTCTTCGGAGATAATATGCTCGATTTTACAGGCATCCTCCGAAGCGGTTTCCTTATTTACGCCCAAAGACATAAATGCATGAGTAAGAACAGTGTGTCTTTCGTAAAGAATTTCGGCTATTTTTTTCCCGGGCTCCAAAAGTATGATTCTGCCGTCACCCATTACATCGATGTAGCCGTTTTCACGGAGATTTTTCATTGCTATACTTACGCTGGGCTTGGAAAAACCTAATTCGTTGGCTATGTCTATACTTCGGCAGGAGCCGTTGCGGTCGGTGATCATTAAAATGGTTTCGAGATAATTTTCTGCGGACTGATGTATTTTCATAGTTAATTCCTCATATTTTTTACTTCATAAAAATATTATACACGAAGATATGCCTTTTTTCAAGGGTATTAAAAAATTACTCAAAACTGTTGACAAATAAGGGGTTTTGGGGTAAACTAATGTATGCTTTTTGTAAACCGCAAGAGGGCGAGCAAAGCAGACAGTCCTCGAAGGACTCGCAAAAAATAATAAACATAATATCGAGGCGTAGCGCAGCTTGGTAGCGCATCTGCTTTGGGAGCAGAGGGCCGCAGGTTCGAATCCTGTCGCCTCGACCAAACGAAAATCCGTTCACGAGAGTGGGCGGATTTTCGTTTGTATTATTCATTTTTCAATATTCATTATTAATTATTCATTTCTGCAAGAACGGATTTTCAAATGAATAATTAATAATGAAGTCGCTTCGCTGATGAATAATGAATAATTGTAGATCGGACACCCGCCCTCCGATTGTAAATTCATAATGTGTATGATATAATCATCTCGATAAATAAGAATCAGACGGAGAGAATATAATGGATAAAATTATAAATATAATAAAAAATACAACCGAAGAAAATCAGGAAAAAGTCGATTGGACAAAGGCGTGGGCTACCAAGTATCCCGTATTAAAGACATATCAAAACGAAGTTAATGTGCAAGAGTATGCTAAAGAAATCAGACGGATGATCACTTCACTTCAAAATGACTATGGTTATAGTGAATTAGATGCAATGCTGGTACTGAAGGATATTCTTGCTCATGAATATATGGATAAGCGGAAAAAGTAACCAACTTCCGATTTATATAACTGTTTCCGACAAACACATATAATCAGCAGTAACTGAAGGGTTACTGCTTTTTTATTAAAAAAATCGCCATCCCTGATGCTTCAGAGATGGCGTTAATATATACCTTGAAAGAAATGATTATTTCAGAATTTCGGGAAGATTTCCGACGTCGGTGAGAACCATAGCAAGAACCTTGAAAATCCAGAGAATCTGACGGAAGAAACCGAAGGATGATTTGCCGACTGTCTCGAGTTCCTGTGTGTTTTCGGTGAAGTCTTCTGTTTTTATGAAGGTGAAATCACATTCTGCAGAAGCGTGGTCAGAAAGAAGCTTTCCGCTGTCATCAGAAACATTTACATATCTGAAATCGCTTACGGTGATGTCTACTCCGCCGCCTGCTCTGTACATAAATCTTTCTACAGAGTCCCAGTTACCCCATGAGGGTAAGCCTGTGTTATACCAGTCGGACATATTGAAATAGTCGCCGCCGTTATGGAATTCTACCCATGCGTCCTTCATACCTAATTCCTGGCAGAAGATTTTATAAAGTGAGCTGTCAGCTTCACGGCTGTGTAAATGATAGTTGAAGTCACCGGTAACGATTACGGGTCTGTCGTTTTCTGCAGAACGTGCCTTTATGAAATCAGCCAGCTGTCTGAACTGAGCTGTTCTGGCTTCTCTCGAGCCTGCACCGCCGTAAGCGTCAGCGTGTAAGTTGTAGAAATCTACATAAATACCGTTACCTATATCAATAACAGTGTAAAGGAAGCCCTTGGGAGTGAGCTCGTCGGAGCCGTCGGAAAGAACACCGCTGGCTTCTTTCCATGCAGAGCGTGTTTCGTTATAGATAGGCATATCCTTTGTGAAAATGTTAAGTCCGTCACCGCCGGGAACACCGCCTCTGTGGTTGGTCGTGTAAGCGAAACCGGTCATATTTTCGGCGAGCTTTTTATGGAAGTTGAAGTCCTCCTGAACAGCGACGATGTCAAAGTCGTTTTCTGAAAGATAGCCTGCAACAGCTTTCTGGTTCTCGCCTATTTTTTCGCCTGTTAAGGCAGCGAAGGGAAGACCTGCAACATTGAAGTTAACTGTTTTTACATCAAACTTTTCTGCATTATCGTAATCGTAAAGCTTAATGTCGAAGTATTCGGTGATTTCTTCACCGTTACAGGTGTATCTGAGTCTCCAGTAAATCTTGTCATAATCTCTGAAGCCTTTTGCACCTGTGTTCATAAGGAAATCTCTGTACTGAACACCGTATTCATCCTGTTCGGCAGTTGCTGCATCACGGCTGAAGGTAAGAGGCTGGGTAAGATCAATATTTCCGTTGCTGTCTTTTTTCCAGTAGTTGGAGTTGTCTTTAGAGTTGATGTTGAAGCCTCGCCAGTTGCTTTCACCGTCAAGAGATAAATTACACTCTATTTCAGTGGTTCCTGCAGGGAATACGAAAGTGTAGGAAAGGTCGTTGATCTCACGGGAAATAGCGTAATCGCCCACGACGCTTTTCTCTTTTATGCTGTAGGACTGATGGCTGGGGAATTCCATCTGATGAAGGGTTGACTTGTAAAGGAAGGGAGCCATTTCTATCTGTACACCTTTTTCAGTTTCGAAGAAGGCGGCACCTGCAGGTAATGCGGCAGCAAAACAGCTCAATGTAATTACAAGTGCAAGAATAAGAGAAAGTAATTTTTTCACAGTAATCTCTCCTTTAGATTAATATATACTTAATTGTATAATAGCATATCCGTGAAAATAAATGTTATCAATCTGTGAACAAAAAGGCTTTTCTGTCACAGAGCTTTTCTACAGGAAAATTTTTGCCTTGCATAACCTGCAGTATTATGTTATTATTACAGAAGAATAAAGAGTAAAGTGAGGAAAATCAAATGACGGTCAGTGAAAGATTTCTGAAATATGTCTCCTTCGGTACCAATTCCGACGAAAGCAGTGATACCTGTCCTTCTACGGCAAGTCAGCTGGTTCTGGGAGAATATCTTGCCGAAGAGCTGAAAAGAATAGGTCTGAGCGAGGTGAAGCTTGACGGAAACGGTTATGTCTACGGTGTGCTTCCTGCCACTGAGGGCAGAGAAAAGGATCCGTCCATCGGCTTTATTGCACACATGGATACGGCTCCCGCCGTGAAGGGTGACGGAATAAAGCCTCAGACAGTGCATTATGAGGGCGGTGACATAAGGCTTAACGAAAATATCAGCATTAAGGTAAAGGATTTTCCTTATCTCGGAAAATATATCGGATGTGACATCATTACCACTGACGGTACCACTCTTCTCGGTTCAGATGACAAGGCGGGTATAGCAGAAATTTTTACTGCCTGTGAATATCTCGTCGCTCATCCGGAAATCAGCCACGGAAGAATAGCCGTAGGCATCACTCCCGACGAGGAAATCGGAAGAGGTGCAGACCGCTTCGATGTAGAAGGCTTCGCCTGTGACTGGGCATATACGGTAGACGGAGGAGAGCTGGGTGAAATCGAATACGAAAATTTCAATGCCGCTTCTGCTGTAATAAAGATTCACGGAGTAAATATCCATCCCGGAAGCGCAAAGAACAAAATGAAGAACGCTTCGCTTCTTGCTGCTGAGTTCATAAATATGATGCCGAAGGCTGAAACTCCCGCACACACAGAGGGCTATGAGGGCTTCTACCATCTCTGCGATATGAAGGGCGACGAAACCCTGGCAGAACTAAGCTACATCATCCGTGACCATTCTATGGAACGCTTCCTGAAGCGAAAAGAATTTGTGGCAAAGCTTGTTTCTTATCTTAACAGCGTTTACGGAGAGGGCACCTTTGAGGCTGAGATAAAAGACAGCTATTATAACATGAAAGAGAAAATCACACCCTTTATGCACATTATTGATAATGCAGTCAAAGCTATGGAGGAGTCGGGTGTGGAGCCGATGGTGGTACCTATCCGAGGCGGTACTGACGGGGCAAGACTCTCTTTTATGGGACTTCCCTGTCCTAACCTTTCTACAGGCGGTGCAAACTTCCACGGAGTTCACGAGTTTATACCTGTTCAGTCTATGGAAAAGATGGTAGAGGTGCTGGTAACTCTGATGAAAAACTGAATAATTAAAGCCATTGTAAGATTCGGAAGTCTTTACAATGGCTTTTAATGTTGAGTGAGGAACAGTATAGGGAATAAATATCGCTCAGCGCTCCAAGCTGAAAAAGCGATTTTGGGAACCGCAAGAGAAAAAGGCTTTTACTTTGGCACAGGCGAGCGCCAAAGTAAGTGCAGTATTTTAACAACTATGTGTATCTTTATAACTCTTCGTTTCAATAAAAAATTTAGTCGACATCCGCTCGAGCTGCATCGTCATCGTAGTGCATCTCTTTCAAAGGAAGTAGACGAAGGCTCTCCTTTCAGGAGAGCTGTCACGAAGTGACTGAGAGGTTTCTTCTTTTCAAGGAAACATCGAGTCGGCATCGCTCGAGCTGCATCGTCACCGAAGCGCCCGCAGTGCGGGATGAAGTGAGATGTGAAACAGGAATGTATATTTTTATGATTTTTGTTTCAATGAAACAGTTAATCATCATCCGCTCGAGCCGCGGGGGCTTTTACTTTGGCACAGGCGAGCGCCAAAGTAAACAAAGCGCCCATTTTTTAGGACGGGAAAAGAGTGTGCTGTTCGGTTAAGTATATGGAAACAGTAAGAGTGTTCTTTTCTGTTAAAGTTCGAAAACAATTACTTTCCCTTGGGGTGCGACCCGTGGCAGGGTCGCAGACAAGAAACTGCCGTTCTACACTAAAGTTTATGTTTCTCTTTATTGCCTTCTTAAGCAGTGCTTCTGATTTTTCACCTTTCAGTACCTCCTTACGAAACGCTCTGCTAGGGGCACACCGTGGCAGGTGTGCAGACAACCGATAAGGCTTCGGAACTACAGAAAGGTTTGATGTAACCCCTATTACTTTTATGTTGGTGTAAGTTTTAGGGGTCATTGACCGTAGAACTTATCTGAAAAGATGACAGAGCGGGAAGCGACTGTCGGACTGACGGTACTTAAGGAGACGAAGCGTGTGGTGACGGAAGTTACCACAGGGTAGACAAAATATCTGTGCGTTGAGGGAGCTATGGCAGCGATTTCCCTGTACTGCTTTCAGTAAAAGCACACTGTACGCTCACTCTTTCGGTAAGGCTGAACATATAACTATAGATAACGGTAGACTTGAAAGGCTGTTTTTTTATTTACGGCAGACTAAGGGTGAGCTGTAAAAGAAAGGTAATCTCTTCTTCCGTTATCGTGTTCGGATTAGTTCCACCGAAAAAGCGCTTTTGGTTACTTTTGGCAAGGACAAAAGTAACTCTGCGAAGCTATGCCGACTAATTGTTTCCTTGAAACAAAGGATATGAACCGCACTGCACAAGCAGACGACCGATGGTCGCCCCTACGGGTTAGTATACAAAAAACTCTGCGAAGCTATGACGATTAAATATTTTATTAAAATGAAAATCATAAAAATATACCTTCAGTATAGCCCTGACACGAATAAACACCTGCACCGTTTTAATTATATGATTATTCCATATTTCTTCATCTCATCTGTTAGTCTTTTCGCTCTGAGCCTGAGATAGGAGTGATCTATGCTTCCGAGCTTTTTATACCAGAGCAATTCGGAATAAAGAGCATACATTTCCTTTTTCATATCACAGTGCTTTGATACTTTAACCTTGCTTTTGCAAAGCTCGTAAAGATGAAGCTTTTCACCGAAGCCTACCGTCATGGCAAAAAGCTCATATTCGGGGTCAGCCCACATAACGTTGAAGGGATCTACGGCGGAAAGAAGCTCCATGGATTTTTTATCTATTATGAAGTTGGGCATCCAGTAGTCTCCGTGGATAAGGGTAGGAGGAAAGATTTCTTCGCAGAAAATGCTGTCAAAGTTTTTGTGAGAAAGCTCCACTGCTTTCATTACTGTACTGTCAAGAGCGTTTTCACTGTGCTTTGAAACTGAGAAGGAGTAAATTTCATCGGCAAACTCTTTGTAATATTCCTGCCAGGTGTTGTAAACAGCGTTGTTATAGGGGCCGAATTTTTCACCCTTCGTCTGCTGAAGCACGATAAGGTTATCCACGATGCTTTCAGCTAAGTGCTTTTTACGCAGACTAAACCGCAGTGAGCGATCATTTCCGCTTACACCGTTTATGTATTCCATTCCGATGACGGCTCTGTCCTTCGTTTCGTCGAAGAAATAAACCTCAGGGATTTTGCTCTCGGTTTTTTCTTTAAGAAAAGAGAGCATTTCGTATTCCTTTTTCATAAGCCCGGGATGCTCACTGATTTTAACGGCAAAACTTTTATTTTCATTACTGCATACTGCACGGTAAACAGACCCGCTCGCACCTTTTCCGAGACGGTAAGTCTCGCTGACGGTAAGACCGAGATTTTTCTTTACGGATTCCTTTATTAAAAGCTCTGTATCCATAATAACACCTCACTGCACTGTACTTTGTAAAAAGTATAGCATCCGAAGAACGGAGATTCAAGAAAGAAATATTTCGTTACTGTTTCGTTTATAAACAAAAAATTAATATTTGTCGCTTTTATTGACAGTGAAAGAAAAAAAGTTTTATAATTACTTAATAGAAAATAAAAACAAAGGAGTTTTATTATGAAGAAAAGCAAAAAAATTATTATCGCAGTCCTTGCTGTTATTCTTGTAGCAGCGCTCGGTGCTCTGGCAGTATTTCAGGGCGAAGCACGGACTCTTCTGTCCGTAAAGGAAAAGGGTGACACAGGTGTTTACGATGTAAATTATGCTGCTGACTATAAGCTTGACGAGCTTTTAGAGGCGGGCGGTGCATCGACAGAGGAACAGCTCGTACAGTACATAATCAAAACTATGCTCAAGGGTCTTCCTATTGATGTGCCTTACGAAATTCCTAATCTTGCCTGCTCCACATTCTATGCCGAAACTCCCGAAAAGGGTTACATCTTCGGCAGAAATTTAGACAATCAGACAACCGATATGGCGGTTATCAGAACTAATCCCAAGGATGCATACAGCTCAGTTTCAGTGGTAAACCTCAGCTTCCTCGGTTATAACGAAAGCTATACTCCCGATAAGCTTATGGACAGAATCAATACCCTTGCTACAGCTTATTTCCCACTTGACGGTGTCAATGAGAAGGGTCTTGCCGTAGGTGTTCTTCAGCTTCAGGCTCCTGCTACTGCACAGGATAAGGGTAATCCCGATGTAGGCACTACCCTTGCTATAAGAGCGATGCTCGATAAGTGCGCTACCGTGGATGAGGCAATCGAGCTTCTTAAAGGCTTCGATATGTTTGCCGCAGCTAAAGGCTGTTACCATTTCCAGATAGCTGATGCTACGGGCAAGAGTGTGGTTGTTTCCTATGTTGAAAACGAAATGGTTATTACCTCACAGGAAGAAAAGGGATTTATCGCCGCCACTAATTTCTATCTCCACGATGTTCCTTTCAAATATGAGAAGCAGGGTCTTGACCGTTATGAAATTCTCGAAAAGACTCTCACAGAAAAGAAATCCGTGCTTACTGCTGAAGAGGGTATGGAGCTTCTTCACGATGTAAGAATTACAGGCACCGATCCCGACGAAAAGGGCAGAGTTTATTCTACCCAGTGGTCTTCAATCTACGACCTGACAAATCCGTCTCTGAGCATTTGCTCGGATATGGATTATGAGAATGTTTACGTTTATGAAGTGAAATAATTCTTGAATAAAGAAAAATTGCAGCTTACTTTTGAAGTAGGCTGCAGTAATTTTTTGTGCGTTTTATTCACGACCGATAGTAAAATAAAGGGTATCCGTGCCGCTGAATTTTCCTTCGTAGGTTACGGTTACACTGTATTCACCGACTCTTTTTCTTCCCTTGGAGTAGGAAAGGGTGTAATCTGTACCTTCACTCAGAGTATTTCCGTTAGTGTCCTTTACGGTTACAACGGGAGTTTTTACATTACCGTCGAGGATGTATTTGGTTTCTGACAGCTTGGCGCTCTTTATTTCATACTTATCGTTTTTCTTCCAGATGGCATAAAGAGTGAGATTTTCTTCGGGTGTGACTACAGCTCCTGCTTTCAGAGAAGCCTTTTTCGCTTTTTTTGATTCAGACCATCCGAGGAATTTGTATCCGATACGGTCAGGTCTTTCTTTTGTTATTTTATGACTTTCTCCGTACTCTACGGAAACCGCCTTCGGTGAGTTCGCTCCTCCGTTTCCGTCGTAGGTGACCGTGTTTACCGTTTCACTTTTCCATTTCTGTGTCTTGGAGCCCTTGTAGGTTTCTACTGTAAGATTTCCCTTTTTATCCGTGGCAAGACAAAGAGTGGGGTCGGAAACATTACGGATTATGTAAGCTCCACGTATCTTCTGTATTTTCCATTTACAGGAAGCACGCTTACCGCTTTTGAAAAGGCTGATGTCTGCATCGTTTCCTGTCTTTTCTTCCTCGAAATTCACACCGATGACTTTAGATGAAGAGAGGGGAGAAAGATTATATCCGGTTTTAGTTTCGTCGAAGGTGAAAAGCTGTGATTCCGGGTCAGGATAACTGAGACGGCGGGCTGTGATCTCTGTGCTGCTGTCAGCGGTGAGATATTTTCCCGTTCCTGCGTTTCTGAGTCTGTAATTACTGTCCTGAGGGGGAGCAGATAAGGATTTGCTGCGGAAAGTAGGACGGATAACGCCCCAGTAATAGGCATAAGAGCCTGAGCGTCTGATGGGGAAGCCTTCGAGATATGCCTTTCCGATAATCTGCACATACAAGCCTCTCCACTTCTGGTGATAGTATTTTCCGTCACCGCCGTAGATGGCAGCGTGACCGTTTCCGCCTGTGCCTCCGGTCCAGATGAGAATGTCACCCTTCTGAAGATTTTTTTCACCCTTGATACGTTTCCAGCCGAAGCCTTCGGGTAAGGCGTTATAAGCAAAGTCGGCAGCGTCACCTCTGGGCGCAGAGCCTGTGAGAACCTTGTAGTAATCCTTTATAAATGCGATACACTGACCGTCACCTCGTTTGGTTCCTACGGTGGAGTCGAGCCATGCCATAGCTTCTTCTACGGTCAGATAGGATTCTTTTACTGCGGCAGAGGCTTCGATTCCGTCAGAAGCAGAAGCCGTGAAAAAGAGAAAGAGAGCTGCCAGCAAAAGAAAGGTTTTCTGAAAAACTTTTTTCATTTTTACCTCCGTTACAGATGTGCGTTATGTTTAATCTCTTACTATATTTCGAAAAACTTAAAAATCCACTTAATTATAATGTAATCACAGAAAAAAGTAAAGGTCAAAGATATCTAAACTTTGAGAGTAAAACAGAGGTAAACTATGTAAAAGGAATAAAAAATCAAGCAGCAAAGATTAGGAATGAGCGGTAAGAGCTTTTCATAAAGGTGCGATATCGTCTGAAAAGGGAGATCGCACACGGAGATTTCGTGAGGCCGGCTTTGTGAAAGGTAGCTTTTTTTCGCCCCAGTTCATAGCATTCTTTATAGCTGCGTATCAAGTTCAGATACTGAATGTGAAGTAGTTGTCGATGCCGTCTTTTATCCTGTAAGTATTGTTTGATTTTTCTCTTGACTTTTACTCTCCGAAGTGATACAATACCAACATATTGTTTCGCTTTAAAGCTTTAAAACTTAAAAGAATAAAAGTGGAACAGACTTTTTTCGAATTTTAGCACTAAAAACTTTAATATAATAAAGCTTTATTCTAAAACAGAAAAAATATTTTCGTGAAATTATGTATAATGCTTTGAAATGCGGTTTTATCCGTCATTCAGGAAAGGAATTATAAATGAAAAATCAGATCTGGAACAAAGAAATGGAATGTATGCCCCGTAAGGAAATGGAGGCACTTCAGTTAGAAAGACTTAAGGCTCTCGTGGATTACTGCGATAAAAACGTAAAATTTTACCACGACCGTTTCGAAAAGGCAGGCATCACTGCAGATAAAATAAAATGTCTTTCGGATATTCAGTATATTCCCTACACCACGAAGGCTGACCTTCGTGACACCTATCCCTTCGGTATGCTCAGCGTACCTCAGAAAAAAATCGTCCGTGTTCACGCTTCATCGGGTACTACGGGTAATCCCACGGTAGTTGCTTACACCAGAGAGGATATGGATAACTGGAGTGAGCAGGTGGCACGAGTTGCCTACGCCGCAGGCGCCAATGAGGACAGTATGGTGCAGATATGCTTCGGCTACGGTATGTTTACCGGCGCATTAGGTCTTCACTACGGTCTCGAGAAAATCGGTGCTACAGTAGTTCCCACATCATCGGGCAACACAGAAAAGCAGCTTAAATTTATGAGAGATTTCGGCACGGATACTATCGTTGCCACACCCTCCTATGCTCTTTATCTTGCCGAAAGCGCCAGAGAAAGAGGAATAGAGTTCCCGCTCGATAACTATAAGCTTCGTCTCGGCCTTTTAGGCAGTGAGGGATGCACTCCCGAAATGAGAAAGCAGATAGAAGAAAGCTGGGGTAACGGCTTCTTCTGTACCGATAACTACGGCATGAGTGAGCTTAACGGTCCCGGTATGTCAGGTGAATGTATCTACCGTGACGGTTTACATATAGCAGAGGACCACTTCCTTTGTGAAACCATCGACTCACAGACAGGCGATGTTCTCGAAAAGGGTGAGACAGGTGAGCTTGTGGTTACTAACCTTACTAAGAGAGGTCTTCCTATTATCCGTTACAGAACGAGAGATATTACTAAAATCAACTATGAGCCCTGTCAGTGCGGAAGAACCAGTGCGAGAATGAGCAAGATTATCGGCAGAAGTGACGATATGCTCAAAATCCGCGGTGTTAATGTCTTCCCCTCACAGATAGAATCAGCTCTTATCGGTATCAACTCTATCAGCCCCCACTATCAGTTAGTGGTAAGAAGAGAAGGCTTCTCCGATACTCTCGAGGTAAGAGTAGAGCTTATCGACGCTTCACTTCTGGAAATTTACGGCGAGCTGGAAAAGCTCCGCAGAACCATCCACGACAGAATCAAGGCTATTCTCGGCATTGAAATCAAGGTTAATCTGGTAGAACCCAAAACAATCGAAAGATTTACCGGTAAAGCACAGAGAGTATTAGATCTCAGAAATAAATAAGAGCTGAAGCTCTTAAATGCAAAATGCAGAATGCAGAATGCAAAATAAAGGTGAGCTTCGCTCCAAATTATATCCGTGTAAAGTTATTCTATAAATTTATCTTTACACCGCCACTTTTATGTGATTATCGTAAGGGATGGCTTTCCCGACATCCCGCATAAAACCAACTCTTTACATTTTACCACACACTTTTCTCTGCGGAGATAGCTTAAAATATCATATAGCGGTAAATCCGCGACCGAAATTCTGCATTTTGCATTTTGCATTCTGCATTATTTTGCGGGCGCCGCAAAACAAAGGAGTTTATAAAATGAGTAAAACACTTATGCTCGGTAACGAAGCCGTAGCACGAGGTCTCTGGGAAGCAGGAGTAAATGTTATCTCCTCCTATCCCGGTACACCCAGTACGGAAATTACCGAATTCGCATCAAAATATGACGATATGTATTCAGAATGGGCACCCAATGAAAAGGTAGCCTTCGAGGTAGCCTTCGGTGCATCCATGGGTGGAGCCAGAGCCTTCTGTGCCATGAAGCACGTAGGTCTTAACGTAGCTGCCGATCCGCTTTACACAGCAAGCTATATCGGTGCTACAGGCGGTATGGTCTGTGCAGTGGCAGACGACCCGGGTATGCATTCTTCACAGAATGAGCAGGATTCCCGTCATCACGCCATCGCATCAAAGACACCTATGCTCGAACCCTCAGATTCAGCCGAATGCCGTGACTTTGCAGTTATGGCCTATGAGCTTTCCGAGCGCTTCGACACACCCTTCCTTCTCCGTCTTTCCACCAGAGTTTCACACGCACGTTCTATCGTTGAACTCGGCGAAAGAAAGGAAGTTCCCGTAAAGGAATACAAAAAAGACGTTATGAAGCGTGTAATGATGCCCGCTATGGCTCGTCCTGCTCACGAAAGAGTGGAAAAGAGACTTGCCGAAATGGCAGAATTCGCTAACAGAGAAGCCGTGGAAATGGGCATCAACACTGTAGAAATGAACGGTACTGAAATCGGTATCATCTGCTCAGGTGCTTCTTATACATACGCTCACGAGGCTATGGGAGATAAGGCAAGCTATCTTAAGCTCGGTATGGTTAATCCTCTTCCCACCTCTCTTATCACAGATTTTGCTTCGAAGGTAGACGAGGTTATCGTTATCGAGGAGCTCGATCCTATCATCGAAACACACTGTATCAGACTCGGTGTGAAGGTAACGGGTAAAGAAAAATTCTCCGTTCTCGGTGAATTTTCACATAAGACAGTAGAAACTGCACTTACGGACATTCAGAAGGATTTCATTTCTCTCGACGATGTTATTCCTGCACGTCCTCCCGTACTCTGCGCAGGCTGTCCCCACAGAGGTCTCTACTATGCTCTCAAGGGTATGGGACTTTATGTCAGCGGTGACATCGGCTGCTACACCCTCGGCTCACAGGCTCCCCTCGCTATGATGGACAGCTGTGTATGTATGGGTGCATCCATCAGCGGTCTTCACGGCTATAATCTCGCCAGAGGTGAGGAGGCTGCCGCTAAGAGTATTGCTGTTATCGGTGACTCCACCTTTATCCATTCGGGTATCACAGGTATCATCGACATCGCATATAATAAAGGCTTCTCCACCGTTATCGTTCTCGACAACTCTATCACGGGTATGACAGGACATCAGAATAACCCTGCCAACGGCTTTACTATCAAGGGCGACCCGACGGTTTCCGTAAATCTCGAGGCACTGGCTAAGGCAGTAGGCTTCGAAAATGTCAGAGTGGTAGATCCCTTCGACATAGAAAACACCAAGGCAGTAGTCAAGGAAGAGCTCGCCAAGAAAGCTCCCTCACTCATTATTTCCAGACGTCCCTGCGCTCTTCTCAAGACAGTAAAGCACTCTGCACCCGTAAAGGTTAACACTGACAAGTGTATCGGCTGCAAGGCATGTCTTAATGTAGGCTGTCCCGCTCTTTCATTTACTAAGAGAGAAAACGGTAAGCCTTTAGCCTTTATCGATAATACCCAGTGTGTCGGCTGCGGTGTATGTGCATCTGCATGTAAGTTCGGCGCTATAGAGAAAGGAGAATGAGACCGATGGCAGTTAAAAATATTCTTATCGTAGGTGTCGGAGGTCAGGGTACTCTCTTAGCCTCGAAGCTTATGGGTAAATGCTTTCTTCAGGAAGGCTACGATGTAAAGGTAAGTGAAGTCCACGGTATGAGCCAGAGAGGTGGCAGCGTGGTTACTTATGTAAGATACGGTGAGAAGGTTTATTCTCCCGTAATCGAAAAGGGCGAAGCAGACATCATCATTTCCTTCGAGCAGCTCGAAAGTGCGAGATGGCTTCCCTGGCTGAAAAAGGACGGCGTTCTTATTTCAAGCACACAGAAAATCGATCCTATGCCCGTAATTATGGGTAAGGCTGAATATCCGGAAAATATTCTCGGTAAAATCGCAGACAAGGGTGTCAGACTCGTCGCAGTCGATGCTCTGGAAAAGGCTCTCGAGGCAGGAACTGCCAGATGTGCCAACATCGTTCTCCTGGGCGCTGCAACCAAATACCTCGGCATTGATAAGGATTTGTGGATAGATATTATCAAATCCACCGTTCCTCCCAAAACAGTCGAAACCAACCTCAAGGCTTTTGAGCTCGGATATAATGCTTAATGCAAATAAAAACGAAAGGATGACAAATTATGCCAATATTCAACCCCGAAATTGAATGTGCATCGAGGGATTATCTTCGTGCCATTCAGTCAGCAAGACTTATCAAAATGGTGAAAAATGCCTATGAAAATGTGCCTTTCTATAAGGCAAAGTTTGACGAAATAGGCTTAAAGCCTGAAGATATCCGTTCCATCGACGATATCACCAAGCTTCCTTTTACGGTAAAAACAGATCTTCGTGATAATTATCCTTTCGGACTTTTTGCAGTGCCAAAGGGTGACCTCGTTCGTATTCATGCTTCCTCAGGTACTACAGGTAAGCCTACCGTTGTAGGCTATACACAGAATGACATAAATGTATGGGCTGAGGGCGCAGCCAGAGCAATCAGTGCAGCAGGCGGTACCAAGGATGACACCGTACACGTTGCTTACGGCTACGGCCTTTTCACAGGCGGTCTCGGAATTCATTACGGTGCAGAAAAATTAGGTGCCACCGCTCTTCCTGCATCCACAGGTAATACAAACAGACAGATTCAGATGCTTCAGGATTTCGAATCAAATATCATCTGCTGTACTCCTTCTTATGCTATGTTCATCGGTGAAACAATCCGTGATATGGGTATTGATCCTAAAACTCTTCCCGTTCGTGCAGGTATTTTCGGTGCAGAGCCCTGGACAGACGAGATGAGAAAGCAGATTGAGGAGCTTTTAGACATCAAGGCTTACGATATCTACGGTCTTTCTGAAATCGCAGGTCCCGGTGTTTCCTACGCCTGCGAATGTCAGGACGGCATGCATATATGTGAAGACTTCTTCTACCCCGAGGTTATCGATCCCGACACTCTCGAGGTTCTTCCCGACGGACAGTACGGCGAGCTCGTTTTCACCTGTATCGGTAAGGAGGCTCTTCCCCTCGTAAGATACCGCACCCGTGACATCTGCGCACTTACCAGAGAAAAATGTGCCTGCGGAAGAACTACCGTGAAAATGACCAAGCCCCGCGGAAGAAGCGACGATATGCTCATTATCCGTGGCGTAAATGTCTTCCCCTCACAGGTAGAGCACGTTCTCCTTTCTCTCAATATGGCTCCCAACTATCTTATCCTCGTTGACCGTAAAAATAACCTTGATATTATGGAGGTTCAGGTGGAAATGTCTCCCGAAATGTTCTCTGATACAGTCAAGGGTATGGAAGCAGAGGAAAAGAAGATTGAAGCCGCTCTTCAGTCAACTCTTAACATCCACGCCAAGGTACGTCTTATGGCTCCCGGCTCTCTTCCCAGAAGCGAAGGTAAAGCAAAGAGAGTTATTGACAACCGTAAATTTTGATAATATAATTAAGACATAAATTATAAGAAAGGGAGAAAACTTATGATTATTAAACAGCTTTCCATTTTCGTAGAAAACAAAAAAGGCAGACTTGCCGAAATCACAAAGGCTATCGCAGCAGCAGATGTTGACATCCGTGCGCTTTCCATCGCTGATACCACAGACTTCGGTATTCTCCGTCTTATCGTTAATAAACCCGATCAGGCTGCGGCTTTTCTGAAAGAAAAGGGGATCACCGTTTCCGTTACAAATGTTATCGCAGTAGGTATCGACGATACTCCCGGTGCTTTCTCTGTTCCTATGCAGATTTTAGCTGATGCGGACATCGATGTGGAATATATGTATGCCTTTATCACACGAAAGAGCGAAAAGGCTTACGTTATCCTTCGTGTAGCCGATAACGATGCAGCGGCAAAGGTTCTCTCTGATAAGGGTGTAGAAATCCTCTCTGAAGAAGAATTCCACGAAATGATGTGATTGTTTGAAGGGACTGCTATGTGCGGTCCCTTTTTTTAATGCTGAATGCGAAATTCGGAATTCGGAATTTCGGTCGCAAATTTACAGCGGTACAATATTTAAGTTTTTCCCGCAAAGAGAAGTGTATGGTAAAAAGTAAAGAGTAATTTATAATTAGTTCTTTAATTTGGCGGTGTAAATGTAATTTCATAGAATAACCTTACACGGATATAATTGGAACGAAGTGACCCACAATTCCGCTTTTCGCATTCCGCATTCCGAATTAAAGTAAAAGGAGAAATCTTATGGCTAAAACAACCGTATCAATAAACAATCAGATAACCACCGGTGACGGCATTTTCAAAGGCTGGGGTACAAGTCTCTGCTGGTGGGCAAACCGTGTGGGTGGCAGTGAAAAGCTCATCAGTGACGCAGCCGACCTTTTCTTCGACAAAGAAAAAGGTCTCGGTCTTAACATAATGCGATATAATATCGGCGGAGGTGATGACCCGTTTCATACTCACATTGAACGAACAGATTCCATGATGCCGGGCTTTCTGGAAAAGGACAGTGAGACAGGGGAGCTCAGATGGAATTACGAAGCTGACAAAAGACAGCTTGATGTTCTCGGAGCCTGCTACAGGGCGTCGGGTGAGGACTCTTATGTAGAGGCTTTCTCTAATTCACCGCCGTACTTTATGACTGTCAGCGGATGCTCATCGGGACACAGAAATCCTGTCTGTAACAATCTCAGAAAAGACTGTGTAGAGGATTTCGCAGAATATCTTGCCCACGTTACCGATTACATACAGAGAGAAAAGGGAATAAAAATAAGCTCACTGGCACCGATGAATGAGCCGTATACAAACTACTGGTATAAAAACAGCCCTAAACAGGAGGGATGTCACGTCTCACCGGGTAAAAGACAGAGTGAGCTTCTCGTCGCAGTAAAAAATGCGATGCGGAAATATAATCTTGACTCTACGGACCTTACGGCAAGTGATGAAACCAACGCCGACCGTGCCGCCAAAGCTTTTTCTGCACTGACAGGAGAGGCACTCGGTGTAATTGACCGTGTCAGCACTCACACCTATGAAAGAGCTACACCGAAAATCGGTAAGCTTTGTGGCAGGACAGGACTCGACCTGTGGATGACAGAGACGGACTGGTCATCGGAAAGCGGTGAAAATGCAGGTGAGATGGGTCCTGCTCTATGGCTTGCGGAAAAGATAATAGAGGATATGTATATTCTTAAACCCTCCGCCTGGGTTATCTGGCAGATAGTGGCGAGCTATATTTCCCGTGACGGTTATCTCGGAAGAAAGGATATGCCCTCGATGTTTGACACGAAGAAGGGCTTCTGGGGCTGTGCTGTGGCAGACCTCGACCGTGAGGAATACATTCTTACCCAGAAATATTATGCTTTCGGTCAGTTTTCACGCTATATCAGACCGGGAATGAGGATTCTTCTTACGGATAAGAGCTCCCTTTGTGCATATGACGAAAAGGAAGAAAAGCTTGTTATCACAGCCGTAAATCCAAAAGAAAAAGATGCGCAGGCTGAATTTGTCTTTGAAGAGCTTCCGTATTTTTCTTCAGTCAGGGCTGTACGAACCTCCGGTGACATCAGGTCAGGTGAGCATTGGGCAGAGGTTTCCTGCTGTACACTGACAGAAAAGGGTATCTCCGCCACTCTTAAGGGCAACAGCATAACCACCTTTATCCTGACAAAGTGACAATCGGAATAAAAACAAAGTTTATTTTTTTAAAAAATATTAATAAACTGTTGAAATTTATTAATAGGCTGTGTTATAATGCACGTATGTTAAGCTTGTATAAACAAGTGAAACAAAATAGTTTAAAAGGAGACAGAAAAATGAAAAAAACATTGGCAATTATTCTTGTTGTGCTTACCCTTGCAGCACTTTTTGTATTTCCTGCAAGCGCTAAGGTTTACACTGGAGACTGCGGCAGATACTCAAACATCACCTGGGAATATGACGAAGAAACAGGTGAAATCCGCTTTGAAGGCAGCGGCTCCATACCAAACTATGAGGTTATTGATGGCAGATACTCAAACGCCCCCTGGAAAAGCCATATGGGTGGAATCAAATCTGTCTTCATCTGGGAGAGTATAAGAGTTGTAGGAGCAAACGCATTTTATGGCTGTGAAGCCCTCAAAGAAGCACACATCCTCCATCCTAATGCTTTTATTGTTGAAGAAGGAAACACCCGCTTACAGCGCGCTTATGAAGAGCATCACATAGAATACAGAGAGGGATGGCCTTCAAAATGCTCTCCCGAAGGGCTTTTCGACGGAAGATATCCCGGCTGGTACTGTCTCGATTGCGATAAGTATGTCTGCCACGGTGATATTGACAAGGCAGAGCACACAGACCATATACCCCCCGACGGTGTCTGCAATGTCTGCGGTCATACCTACTGCGACTGTGACTGCCACAAGGAGCTTACAGGCATAAAGAAATTCTTCTGGAACTTCAAGATGTTCTTCTGGCAGCTTTTCAAAACCAATCTTGTTTGTGAATGCGGTGCCAGACATCGTAAAAAATAAAACTTAACAGCAGAAACACAGCATCAGTTCAACGGGAGCCGATGCTGTGTTTATATAGCAGAAAAAATGAAAAGGAATGATTTCTATGTTAGAACAGCTTAAAAAAGAAGTCCTTGAGGCTAATTTAAGTCTCCCTGCTTACGGTCTGGTTACCTTTACCTGGGGTAATGTCAGCGGTATAGACAGAGAAAAGGGACTCATCGTTATAAAACCCAGCGGTGTAGAATATGATGTTATGACTGCTGAGGATATGGTAGTGGTAGATCTCGACGGTAATGTGGTAGAAGGAAAGCTTAATCCCTCCTCCGACACACCTACTCACATCGAGCTTTATAAGGCTTTCCCGAAAACAGGTGGTGTTATTCATACACATTCCACATGGGCTACCTCCTGGGCACAGGCAGGAAGAGCTATTCCCGCCTACGGTACTACTCATGCTGACTATTTCTACGGAGCGATCCCCTGTACACGTCAGCTCACCCCAGAAGAGGTGGAAAAAGCTTACGAAAAAGAAACAGGCACAGTGATTATCGAAGCATTCGAAGGCATAGATCCGATGGCTGTTCCCGGTGTGGTTGTTTACAAGCACGGACCCTTTGCCTGGGGAAAAAATCCCAAGGAAGCCGTACATAATGCGGTAGTTATGGAGACGGTGGCAAATATGGCTTATCACGCTGAGATGATAAGCGGTGAAAGAAAGCCTATCGAGCAGTATCTTCTCGATAAGCATTATATGAGAAAGCACGGACCGAATGCTTATTACGGTCAGAAATGAGTTTAATCTGAGGATTTATCCGTCAAATTAATATTATAGGGCAATCACCTTTTGAGGTGGTTGCTTTTTTGTTGTGGGGAAAATGAAAAGCTTCTTCTGAAAGAAGAGGTGGTAAACGTGAGGTTGAGGGAGAGGTTTCTACGTTTCAAGGAAACTGTTAGCCGTCATAGCTTCGCAGAGTTACTTTTATAATTTAACCCGTAGGGGCGACCATCGGTCGTCCACTTCTATGGTGCGGTTTATGATTTTCGTTTCAAGGAAGCATTCAGTCGTCATCGCTTCGCAGACCTACTTTTGTTACGACAAAAGTAGGCAAAATCATTTTTTTAAGGGAAAACCAATCCGAACACGATAACGGAAGAAGTGATTACTTTCTTTTACAGCTCACCCTCAGTCTGCCACTCATAAAGAAACAGCCTTTTAAGTCTACCGTTATCTATAGTTCTATGCTCAGCCTTACCGAAAGAGTGAGCGTACAGAGTGCTTTTACTGAAAGCAGTGCAGAAAAATCGCTGCCGTCTCTCCCTCAACGC
>JAZLAJ010000065.1:0-41051 GCA_045613145.1 Acutalibacteraceae bacterium | reverse complement strand
TGGCATATCGCCACCGTTTCCGTTTTTATTGTGCGAAAAATCTTAAAGCATCTACTCTTACTCCGTTTTGAATAACCTCAAAATGCAAATGCGGTCCGGTTGAGTAACCTGTTGAGCCGACTTGTGCAATGACCTGTCCTTGTTTTACTGTCTGCCCTGACGAAACAAGTAGGGCAGAGCAGTGGGCATAGAGGGTTGAGTATGTGTCATTATGCTTTATCTTTACATAGTAACCGTATGAGTTGTGCCAAGTGGCAGAGATAACAGTTCCATCTGCAGCAGCAAGTATTGATGTTCCAGTGGTTGAAGCAATATCCGTTCCACCGTGAGTTTCAAGTTCTCCTGTTATAGGGTCATTTCTTGTTCCGAATCGTGAAGTTATAGTACCATCTACAGCAAGTGGCCAAGTGAACATATCTGTACCTTGCCAACTTCCTTCCCCGATAATAATGTCACCGTTTGCACCTATGAGCTCGTTCCACAACGGGTCATATTCGTCGCTCATCAGTTCTGATAGTTGTGCCTTTTGTTCATCATTGAATTTATATAATTCTGCGGTCTGATTTGCATTAAGCTGTGCTATGACAACCGTTAAAACCTTTTTAGTGACATAAGTGGTAGTTTTCACTGGGTTACCTTCGGCATCTGTTGTAACTGTAGTTTCGGCTACAAGTTTAGGTGTAACAACACCCGTCATAGTATTCATATCGTTGACTATCTCACGGAGCAGTTCAAGTTTCTTTTCATCGAGAGTAACTACTTCCATAGCTTCATCTGTAGAGGTTGTGGTTTTTACAGCATATATTGCGAGAACATCTTTCCAATTTATAGAGGAATTTCCTTGGACTTCAAACAAGTCATAGGAATATGATGTTTTCATTGCTGTTAGATTTGCATAATGCTCGGATGTCAGTTCTGCGATGGCTTGTGACATAGTTTTATCAGTTCCCGTTGTTTCGTCATTAGATAAGAAAATACCGAAACAAGTACCGCCAATAGCCGCTATAAGACAGACTACGATGATTATGATGAGTACAACAGGACCAGCCGCATAAATAGCTGCACCTATTTCTTTGATTGCGGCAACCAATGCTTTGGTGCCTGCAACAATAGCTTTACCCGCAGCTTTAACAGTCTTGACAGTTGTTTTCACAGCAACCTTTGCGGCTTGTTTTGTTCTTTGTGCAATTTCTACCGATTGCTTTGCAGTTGTTTTTGCAGTCTTGGCGGTCTTTTTTGCAGTCTTAACGCCGTTATTTGCCGTCTTGATACTCTTTCGCGAGTTTTCAATACTGCGTTTAGATTGTTTAACCTTGTGAGCATCCGCACCAATGGTGCGAATGCTTTTGTTTTCGGCAGATGCTTTTTTAACAGTTGCAGGTGATTTCGTTTTAGGCGGTGTTTGTTTTCGTTGACGTGGTTTCTTCACCTCATCAATCACTTCTGCATTTTCGGTCTGCATTACCTTTGGTGAAGTTTGCACCTTTTCTTTTATTTCGGGAGTTGTCGGTTTTTCTTTAACTGCTTTTCCTTGCTTTTGCTTCGGTGCTTTGGGAGAAGTTTCTTGCTCTGTAGATTTAGGTGTAGATTGAGATTTTTCCTTTACGGTTTTGGATTCCTTTTGTTCAGGATTTTTTGGAGATGTTGACTTTTCATCTGGCTTTGTGGTATCAGGTGTATCACCGTTAGATTCGGGTGAAGGCTCGGGGGCATCTTCCGTTTTCGCTTGTTTTAGTTCTTTTTCAAATGCTTTCCTTGCCTTGGTATCTGCCTGTTTCTCCTTTATCTTGTCAACACCTTTTTGAACGGCTTTCTTTGTACCGGTTACTGCCGTTTCTGCACCTGTTCGCATACCTTCCGTAACTTTATCAGTAGCATATTGTTCGGGAGATACGGAATCAGGTTGTATTGTGTTCTCATTGACTTTTTCTTTTGTCTTAACACCGATGTCTTTTATTCTGTCACCAACATTTACGGCAGTATCGTGTACTTTGATTTCTTTTACTACTTCACGGGTTTTGATACCTTTACCCATATTACTCACCCAGCTTTGTAGTCATAAGTTTGTAGAGTTCTGTGTCTTTGGGGAACTTACGCTCAAATGGAACGAGAGCAGAGCCGACCTTAACAAGTCCGTGACCTGCTTCAACATTTGTGATGTGTGTCATCTGTGTTTCGCTGATTTGCAGAAGATTTGCAAGATCTTCCTTGTCTGTACCGCCCTGATTGAGCATAGTGATAAATTCAGAGTTTGCGAGCATTGTTCGTGCTGTGTGACTCTGAAGAAGGTCAGAAACATTCTGTGTGATACCCGTAGCAAATGCACCGTACTTTCTTACTCGTTTCCACAGTGTAAAGAGGAAGTTTGCCGAGTATTCGTGTTGGAAAAGAAGATAAATTTCATCAATGAAAATATATGTTTCTTTACCTGCTGCACGGTTGGCAGTAATACGGTTGAGTATGCTGTCAAGAACTACAAGCATACCAATTGGCATAAGCTGACTACCGAGGTCAAGAATGTCATAGCAAATAAGTCTGTTGTTGACATTGACATTAGTCTGTTTTGCAAATGTGTTCTGTGAACCGCTTGCAAAGAGTTCCATTGCGGTTGCAAGTTCCTGTGCTTCGGGTTCTTCCTGTTCTCTGAGGCAATCGCAAAGGTCGATAAGTGTAGGTGGTTTGCCTTTATAACTTCGTTTGAGATATGGTGCATACACTTTTGACAGACAACGGTCAATGATAGATTTCTGCATTGCTTCAACTTTACCTTGTCCCATAACCTGCTCAAAGAGTGAAAGTACGAACTCTGCTTTTAATGCAATAGGACTTGCACCGTCTGCATAGTCCTTGTTAATGTCAAGGCAGTTAATGTGGTTTTTACTTGTTGCCGAAAGCTGAATAACCTGTCCGTCCATAGCTTCAACAAGAGATTTGTATTCTCGCTCAGGGTCAATGATAATAACATCGGCATCCGTTGACAACAGTAAGGATACCACTTCTTCTTTTGCCGTAAAGGATTTACCACTACCCGAAACACCAAGAATAAAGGAATTACCGTTGAGCAGGAATCTGCGATTTACGATAATCATATTCTTGGAGATAACATTAACGCCTTGGAATATTCCGCCTTCGTGCTGAATTTCCTGCACCTTAAAGGGCATAAAAACAGCAAGGCTCTCCGTTGTAAGAGTGCGCCTTGCTTCGATTTTGTTTATACCGATGGGAAGTGTGGCATTAAAGCCTTCAAGCTGCTGATATTTGAGAACACCAATCTGACACATGTGCTTTCTGCCCATAGCAGTTATAGCCTCAGTATCGTTATTGAGTTCTTCAAGTGTATCGGCTGTGTGCATAACTGTCAGTACAACCTTAAACATCTTTTGGTCACGGGTTGTGAGGTCATCAAGGAACTCACGGATTTCTTTTCTCTGCTGTTCAAGGTCATAGGGAATAACAGAGGTGTAGTTGTTGTTTGCATTCTGCTTTCGCTGATAGTTTGCGATATTGGTTTCAATGCCGAGAGCCTGCTTTTCACCGAATTTTTGTGCTTCTTCCGTTGAAACAGGGATAATATCGTAATTGAATATCATATTACGGTTTGTGTCTGTAAGCTCCCATACAACGCTATCTTTTACATAAGATGGATAATCACGAATGAATAGAACACGGGCGAATTTGTCACCGACTTTGAAATAATCTGCTTTAAACTCAAAGCCGTCCGGGGCAATATAGTCCTTAAAGTTCTGTCCCTTTCGCATTGTATCTCTCAAATCAAAGCGATAATCTGCGGCCTCATTAGGTCTGCAGAAATCGTGAATAATACGAAGTCGCTCGGTGAGATTGAGTTCCGTGCATTTTGAGCCAAGTCTTGAAAAGTGAGCAATCAAATCCGCACCGACTCGGCTGAAATGTGTTCTTGCTTCCTGTACGGTCTTTTTCTGTACTGTTACAGTAATATACTTATCCTGCACGATGGCATTGGCACCGTTGGCGAGCATAGTGAGCATATCATTGATTTCTTTACGGTATTTGTCTTTACCGTCATTTGCTCTTTCAAGCAATGCCATTTCTTTAAGTTCTGTCTTTTTGAGTTTTCTGTTTACAATGGTTATCTGACTGGAAACACCGTTTTCAAGTGAGTTTAAGATTTCACTATACCTCAAGAAGTTTGTCTCTTTATCTTCTTTACTTGAAACGGCATAGTTTATATCCGTAAACTTAAATGTCTTTGAGAACTGTTCCTTACCTGTCATAAAGATGCCGTCAGAATATACAGCATCAATTCTGATTACATCCTGCACGGATTTAGGAACGGTTAAACCATCACCTAGCATTTCTGCGAAGCCTGTTTTTTTCTTTATTGTACCTATCAGGTCGAACATCGGTTTCACTCCTTTCTATTTCGTCATAAATGTTCTTTGATATAAATTTGATTTCTTTAGGCATAAGTATCTCGGAACGAAGGTATGTGAACAACACCTTTTCTGCTGTCATACCGTGATACTTGAAAAAGCCTATTGCCGCAAATGGGGCGGCACCCAAAATGCAAACCCAACTCAAGGTTTCTATACCGAAAAAGGGTCTTAATAAAAAGTACAAGCCTACGGCAACACCGCAGGCAAGAACTGAAAAAATGAACTGCCTTAGTGACAGTCCGAAATACACCGCTTCCGTGTAATCACGGATTTCACGGTTTATTTTTACTTCCAAACTTAATCATCTCCTTAAATTAAAGTCCCATCATTTCTTTGACAACTCGGTCTGCCATCTTTACTGTGCCGACAAGAACAATCATATTGAATATGAGTTCACCGACATAACTCCATACCTGATTTACTGCGGCAGCCGTTTCATCAACAACTGGCGGTGAATCAGCAAAGATAGAGAAGATAATACAACCGAGTACAATTATTGCTCCTTCCAAACAAACTGCTGCATAAGACTTTATGAAGCTCTTACCAATGGAAGATGAGGTTTCGCCCGCAAAAGCAGATAATGGAATAGGTGCGATTGCGGTGTATAGATAGATTTTGAAGAAACGTCCGTAAACAGTCATTATCATTACAAATGAAAGTACCGTGATAAATAAACTGCCTATGAGTGTGACTGCCCATAGCGGTACACTTTCCCAAAATCCGCATTCTTCTATTGATTTTATAATTGATTCCGGCAAAACTGTTTGAGATACATCAGCGAGTCCCGATGTAGCCATGATTTTTGCAACAATGCCTTGCACAATATTAAACAGAGCCATCATCAACTCCAAGCCATAACTGATTGCAGCTTTGGCAAGAACAAATCGGATAAACATCTTTACGGCTATTTCAGGTCTTTTCATTTCAGCAAAATTGCCACAGGTTTTCATAGCACCTACAACAAAAAACAGCACCAAAAGCGAATATCCTATTGCTTGAAGTGCGCCGTGTATGTCAGTTATTACATTCCAGATTGTTCCGCCTTTGAATTCTTCAGGAGATTGAGTTATAAGAAGCCATATTTCACTGAGTTTCTCATTCCAAGTTTCAAGAGAGTTTTGCAAGTTTTGTACTACCCAATTACTTGACTCCATTAAATTCCTCCTTTCAGATAGTGCGACGGAACAGGGATTCTGTTCCGTCGCTTTAAATTTAGCCTACGATTAAATCGAGAATTTCTTTTGCAAAGGTAATTACAATACCACCTGCAACTGTAAGGAAACCGTTAGCTCTCTGTGAAGGGTCGTGCGATTTAAGAGAGAGACCAACCTGAACAATACCGAAGCCGAGAATAATAAGACCTACTGCACGGATAAGACCGAAAATAAAGGTCGAGAGATTATTAACAACAGCTACGGGATCGTCAGCAGCAAAGGCTGTAACCGCAAGTGTGAAAATCATTGTAAGACACACAACGATTGATACAAACAGTTTAAAGCCTTTTCTTACATTGCCCTGCAGAGGCATTCTTTCCTTCTTTGTGATAGAATTATTCTTCATTAGATTCTTCCTCCTTATAATTGATTAATATTTCTTCAATTTCTTCGCTTGAATAAATGATATAGGTTTCTTCTTCCTCCTCAGTTGATTCTTTAACTGTATTCATTTCCATCTGAGAAGTCTGTGTGCAAGTGAGATTACCGACAGAATATTCGGAAAAACCGTGAACATATGGTTTTCCGTGTCCGTCAGTTGTTAACCCCACATTTGGATGTTTGAGTATGTCATACTTTAGGTCAAGAATCGGTCTTTCACCTCGGATAAATAACAAAGCATACTTGTTATCCAACATTCGCACTTCATCGGGAGTGAGAAGCTCACGTCCCGAGATTTGATAGTTTGTTGAATAACTGCCGTTCCGTCCTCGAGATTGACCGTAGGTGTTTGTGTCAATGGTTTCTTTGCCGAGCAACTTTGAAACATATTCGTGTGTTGACTGTTCATTACCGCCGAGATATAAAAACTCGTCACAGTTACCGACTATGCTTTCCCACTGTTTCTCAAACAGTGCCTTTAACTGTGCCATATTCTGAATGATAATTGACACGGAAATTTCACGGGAGCGCATTGTTGCCAAGAGTTTATCAAAGTCATCAGGTAAGGCAACATTGGCAAACTCGTCCATTATAAAATGCACATGAACGGGAAGTCTGCCCGAATGCTTGAAGTCAGCCAAGTTATATAACTGCTGAAATAACTGTGTGTAGAGCATACCGACTATAAAATTAAAACTGCTGTCATTGTCGGGAATAACCGCAAAGACAGCAGTTTTCTTTTCTCCGATGCTCGTCAAGTCCATCTCATCGGTTTGTGTCATAGATGCAAGTGATGTTAAATCGAACTTTTCAAGGCGTGCAAGTAACGTAATCTGAATTGATTTAAGTGTTTTACCTGAGCCTTTATGATATGAACGGTAATATTTAAGTGCGATGTGGTTAGGTTTGTTATATTCCAGTTCATTAAATAATCTGTCAAGAGGACTTTCAAGGGTTTCGTCCTCCTCACTCACATCGCCCTCTCTTATCATTTCAAGTACCATTGAAAAGTTCTGTTCTTCAGGCGGTGCTTCATAGTGCAGAAAAGATATGAGTGCTTTCAAGAGCATACTTGCCGCTTGGTCCCAAAAAGGGTCTTGAGATTGAGAGCCTTTAGGAGTTGTATTCTTGAAAAGGTTGGTAACGAGTCGCTGTATATCGTTGTCATCTTTGATATAGACAAACGGATTATAGCAGTCACTCTTTTCCATATTTATAAGGTCTATAACTTTTATCTCATATCCCTTCTCTTTCAGAAGGTTGCCTGTGTCACGGAGTAATTCGCCTTTGGGGTCAAGGGTTATAAAAGAGGTGTTGGCATTGAGTATGTTGGGTTTAGCAAAGAAACGGGTTTTACCCGCACCACTACCACCGCAACAAAGTATGTTGAGATTTCGTCTGTGAGCTCTGCCATCAAGTCCTATGGCTGTGTTTTGTGTTAAGATTTTGTTCTTGGATATATCTTCTTTATTAAGATATTTTTTCTTAATAACATCAGCTTTACCCCATTTAGCAGAGCCGTGTTCTTCTCGCCTGCGGTAATTCTTTTCACTTGAAAGATATATTCCTATACCAATGGCATACGCAACAATCAAAATGAGGACAGTTTTTAAGCTGTCCTCACAAATTGTTATGCTTAGGGGATTGGCAAATGCAACGGAAAGATTATTTACAATACTGACAAGTCCACCGTTTATATACGGTGCTATCAACATACCGAGCCACACAACGGGAATTAAGCCACAGGCATAAAGAATGAGATTAGTCTTTGAAAACTTATCTTGCCTCACGGTCAAATCGCCTCTTTTCTCTTGCGAACGGTGCATCTATGATTTTGATAAGAAGATTGTCAACATCTTCAAGCGGCTTATCCTCTTCAAGAAGTTTGTTGCGAAACTCATTGAAACCGTTTATGAGTAAATCGTGTTCAAAGCTGTCAACGGTTATTACTCGTTTATCAGATTTCATCGGCCAACTCCTTTATCGTGCGTCTTTGTTTTTGTTCCTTGCTTCAAGTACCTTTGACATACTCTGTGACATACTGTTTGCTTCTTCACGAATTGTAGAAAGTTCCTGTCTTATATCTTTCGGTGACTTATCTTCAAACGGATTTTTCTTTCTGTCAATGTCCGCAGGGTCAATTCCTACTCTTGCACAAGAGATAAAAGCAATACCGTATGCTGATACTTCGCACTTGTCACGGCTGTAATCACCCTTGTCCAATCTTGCGTGTGCAATTTCTTTTGACAATGCACGAAAGATGTCATCGCCTCTCATACCCTGTCTGATATGAATAACCTTATCTTCGCTTCTGTAAAGTGCCGAAACATCTTCGGGAAGGTCATTTCGGATTTCAACGGGTACGGGCGATGTGTTGACAAGTGCTTTAATAAGCAGACGCTCATTGTATCTTTTCTTGGGCGGGATTTTCTGAACGGCGGTAGTCTGTGAAATATCGAAAACCTTTTTAGGCTCATAGTAAGTTCCTACACTGCCGTCCTCACGTTTAAACTCTTTGCCGGGTTCAAGGATATATATACCGGTTTCATTCTTTTTGACATATACACCCGACTTGTTCCACGCCTCCAAGTCACGAAGTTTATGTGCTTCGGGCATCTGATGTGCAACCAACAGAGAATTGCTGACAGCATATCTGTCAAAGCGGCTCTGTACTGCAAGATAACGAACATAGTTAAGTGGGTCGGAAAGACCGCTTGATGCTTTATCAAGCATAACATAAACATCGTTCTTGATTTCCTGCCTGCGTTTTGCCCAAGCCTCCTTGTCAAACGATTTTTCTTTTTTGGTTTCCGCAGGCTGTTCTTTATTATCACCCTGCGTTCCGTTCTGCTCATTCATAATAATATCGTCAAGTTCTGACATTATCCTTTACTCCTTTCTTTTTGGATTTCTTTTTGGTTGGTGTTTTGATTTCGTTGGCTTCACTTTTTGCCCTGTTCTGCTCGGCTTTTATTTCTTTCAGCCTTGCCCGAACTGACGGGCGAGCTTCATCCTTGGAATTTGTTAACTCCCGTTCTGCTGGGGATATAGGGTTGCTTCGTTCCCCGAAAGTAGGCTCGGACGGACGGGATTTTTCCGCCTTCGCCACAGAAGGGTTGTCATTGAACGGCCTTTCTTTCTGTGGCGGATTATTAAACAGCATCTCGACAAATTTATCATCGGGTGTTTTACCGGGCTGGCTTCTCACAGGTACTTCCTTTTGAGATTTTTTTGCATCTGCAAGAGCATTACGGACAAGAGCTTTATTGTTTGCGCCAAGGCTGAATCTTTCAAAAATTCTGTTTACCTTTGCAGCATCTTCTTCCCTTACCATAATGTCACATTTTTTGTCTTTGCTGTTCTTATCTTTGAGAACGTGATACATTACGCCGTACTTCTTGGCAGCCTCACAAAACTTTTTTAAATCTCTGTCTTTAAGTTCAAAAACTTTTACAGGACTGTTAGCCTTAAGCATTTTCTTGAGAGATGCCTTACCCTTTGATGGTGTGTTGTTGTCTTTAAGTGCAAGAGTAATCATTCGCTGTAATCGTTCAGCGCTGTCACCTGACAGCTTGATTAACATTTGCACACCGTCCATAGTTATCCGCATTACCTGTTCAGCGGCTTCGCCTGAACTGCTCATTGTGGTTAATCTCCTTTCTTATATTCATTTTTTTGCACTCGTCAATTCGCTCGTCAATAACGGGTTTCTGATTTTCAATTCTCTCACAAACTAAAACATCTCTCCGCAGTATTGTTATACGGGCAGAGAGATTTGAAATGTGTTCTTTAAGTCTGCGGACTTCTTCTTCATCACCTTTGCGGTCAGCAACCTTAAGTTTATTTCTCAAAACATTTCTTGCTTCTTCAAGTTCTTTTATTTCATCTTTTCGGGACTGCTTGAAGTCTGCAAGTTGTTCGGGAGTATCAATATTGTTACCGCATAAAAGGTTTTGCTGTTCAATAAGTTTGTCGAGCTTTTTGATTTCAGTATAAAGAGCCGAGTACAAATATCGATTCGAATTTGCCCGTTTCTTTAGTATCTTTACAACTGTAATGAAACGAACATATACCTCTTGGTATGTGGGGTCTTTCATAGGTACAAAGTATTTATCCACCAAGTTATCCTGTATAGGAAAATTGATTTTTTGCCTTCTTGGTGATTGCTGAATTCTCTTTAAAATGTTTTCCGGGGTGTAGTCCTCACCGAGTTTATATAGTCGTCTTGCCTTTGCATAGAACGGATGAGAAATGGTTGGATACTTGCGATTGAAGTCGAATGAGTAACCTCTGCGTTGCATGTGAGAAAAGAAATCCTGCTCACTTACCGAGAGCAGGATACACTCATCAATGTCATTCTTCATAAAGTTATTTTTGGTCAGATGGTTGTTCTGTTCTTGTTCGTAAATATGATACGGAACTCGTTCAGAGGACTTCGGTTTTTCGATTACTGACAGTCCGTACTCCCTACAAATATCATCGGAAGTCTTTCTCAAAAGTCGGTAACTCTCTTTGCAAGAGTTGTACTTTTTGCCGTCAACAAACGATACAGAGTTGATGACAAAGTGATTGTGTATGTGGTCTTTGTCAAGATGAGTTGCAACAATAACTTGGAATCTGTCTGCCCACATTCTATTGGCAAGGTCAACTCCAATATTGTGTGCGAGTTGCGGAGTAACCTCGCCGGGTGCGAAGGATTGATAACCGTGAAAAGCTAAAATTCCGCCAACCTTGCCAAACTTTTTCTTAACTGCCATCATATTATCTCTCGCATTTTTCTCTGAACAAGTCAGTCCCGTAACATAACATTTCTGTTCTGTCTTTGAGTCATTCATCGCATAATCCATAACATCGTAAAGAGATTGAAGTTCCTCATCGGTGTATCGTGTCTTATCGGGATTGGTGGCATAGTCAAGAGCTTTATCTATTCTTCCTTTTATACTCCAAAGTTTTGTAGTAGCTATTCTTCGTTTGGATTAAATGCAGAAATAAGTTCATTTTTCAGAAAATCAATCTCGTTGAGAGCCTTCATCAATTCGGGTGTGTTGATATATTTTTGTGTACGGGCAATGACAAGAAGCTGGTCTAAATTCCTGCCGATTGCATTAAACTCTTTAAAAAGTTTCGTGTAGTCAGCTGGTGGCATTTGCTTCGGAACACAGCCGTTAACCATATATCGAAGCAAGGTTGACATAGATAAACCAGTTTCAGAACAAAGCTGACGAAGTCTTTTATACTCATTTTTGTTAAGGTACAAATCTACCCGAATAGGTCTTTTTCTCATTCAATCACTCCTTTCTTCTGAAGCTTATTTTTTATTACTGTTGCGGTTGCGTTTGATGCAAATGCGAGAACTGCGACGGCAACAATGCTTACTGTGTTCATTGGAATCTCCTCCTTTCTTCACGGGGTATTAGGGGTGTAAAACCCCTAACGTGCGGATTTGACGGGACAAATCCATTGCTCGCTAAGACAAATGCCACGAAATTCACTTATCCCTTTAACAGATTTCGTCTATAAGGTTTTCTTCATCGTCCTCGTCATCGTACTCAGCAGAAAAAGGACAGTTGGAGCAGGTGTTGAAGCAAGAAGGAACATCAGATGTTGTGTCCTCGTCATCTTCATCCTGTTCGTTTTCAAACACACGGTATATAGTTTCTGTTTCTGCGTTGGGTGCATTGTCAATTACGTTAGTATTTCTTTTGAGTGTCCTTACCATATTGAGTGCTGTTTCTGCTGAAGGTGCTGTAGCTGTGAGTTCAACATTCTTGATTTCGGTTACAATTACTGTGTAGTCCTTCATTCATTTCACCTCCTATCTTTCTAAATCTTTTTTGTTCGGCACATAAGGAACTGCTTTTATTCCTTCGCCGTATCTGTAAAATCTTTCAGGTTTTTTGAATCGCTCTGAAATTTTTTCGACCTGCACATCGGTTAAACTTTCCAGATCATCGCCATCGCCTTTGCAGACAAAAAACTTGCCGGAAATAATATCCGTTACTCGACCTTCCTTGTCCCGTAAACTACGATTGAGTGGTAAACCCTCCGTTTTTCCGTCACGGTTGTAAACAATAACAGTGTCACCATCAAACGGAATTATGTCGATGTTTCCTTCAACTACCTTCTTCATATCTTCAAATCTGTAGCCAATTTCTTTAACCTGTGCGAGCTTACCCGGCTCTAAAAGTACGACCTTAATTTTTTCGGGAAGTAGTTCTGTTGTTTCAAAATTCACGCTGTCAAAACTGTCGGCATCAAGAATAATCTCACCTGTGTAATAATCTTTCATTACACTCTGTTGAGCTTCATCTAAACTGTCTGCTATTACTTTTACAGACATTCTTAAAGTTTCAGTTATAACAACTTCAAACGCTTTCATCGGCAATCTCTCCTTTCTTTTTGAGATTTGTATGGTATGTTCAAAGTGTAGCGAAGGTAATCGTTTACATCTTTACCTACGGGAACGAAGTGACTTCTTATCGAGTATTTATCTGACAGAAGATTAGCTAATGCTTTTGCAGCATTGTGTCCTGCTCTGTCATTATCAAGATGAAGATGGATAGTTTTTGTGTCGTGCTTTGCAAGGTAAGAAGAAAGTGCAACAGGTATTTTTATTTGCTCATTACTGCCTTGGTTATATACTCCTGAAAGAGAAACAAGGCTCAAACTTTTATAGTCTGAGCCTTGCATTTCACAAATGGTTGCGTATGAAATTAAATCTATTGCACTTTCAAAAAGGTGTACCGAATCGGTGTCATTGTTTACCTGCCGAAAAGAAAATTCTTTATTGCTTCCTGCAATGTCATAGAAGAAACGGTTGTTTCCTGTACCCCTTACGGTTGCATATCTCGGCTTGTATTTTTCATCATAGCCGACAAACACAAGGTTATCTCTCTGCGAACTCTGATAGATTAAACCTTCGTTGATGAAGTGTTCAATAACTGTCCGGGATATTCCTCTGTTGAGAAGATAAGAGATAACCTTTTCGTTATTGGGGGCTCTCGGCAAGAGTGAAAAGCTCTTTACTGCTTGATTGGTTTCGTGAGTAGTAACGGGTAATTTTTCAAACTCTGCTATCTGTAAGACAGCATCCTTGAAATCCATTCCTCTCACTTTAACAAGAAAGTCCAAAGCGTTCTTACCTCCTATACCTCTCGACCACCACATCCATTTGCCATTGGATATTTTCAAACTTCCGTGTGTTTTGGTTGAGTAAGTGTTTGGGGATACTCTTGTCAGTTCATCAGGCTCACAGCATTGCAGATATGTCAGTAGGTCAATCTCTTTAACACGGGCAACTATGTCGGGGTTGATATACTGCATTGTTATCTGCACTCCCGACTTGTTCGTGTTTTAAGCAAGTTATGAAGTTCATCAGCCTTGTTCTCAATGCAAGAAAGAATTTCATTCATATGACTGCTTTCACCGTTTTCCCAAGCTAAAAAGAGGTCACTTAAAGGCTCTTTCTGTTTGAGAAGTGCTTTGCATTGCTTCGGTGTCAAATCGTTTTCCTCAAGGGATAACAGAATATCCTCACGCATAACGAGTTCGTAAGCGTGTAGCATAATTACATCGGGTGATGAACTGCGAAGCATTGATTTAAATTTTTTCTGTTCGGCATATAGCTTTTCATATAAAGCAGTATTGAGTTGTTCGGATGTCATTCTTTACATTCCTCCTTTGCTTTAATGTTAGGACAATTTATGATTGTTGCTCTGAAACTCTGTTTACAATTCTTTGAGCAGACAACACACAAATCATTGTTTTGGATTTCTCCGTTTGAGTTTTTATAGAAGCTCAATTCATCGGTGTAACTTGTCTGATTCACATATTATCACCCTCCTTGTGATTGATGTTGTTAATTAAAGAACGAGCTATTTCTTTTCGTGTTTCCGAACACGGGTTAAGTAATCGGAATGAGAGTCTGTCCTTTTGTACCTCAAATTCAATACAGCCTTCGCCATCATCAAAAATCAGTTTACAAAGGGCAGGCTGCATCATCGAATACTTAATCAATCTTTTTTTCAAACTCGTGTTGTGAGTAATGATTGATACAACATCGTCATATTCGTTAAAGCTGATAAATGTGGTTTTATCTCTCTTTATTGGGGTGTAAGCCATATTACCTCCTTTTTTCCTTTGTTTTATTTACTGACCTGTTTTTTGGTTGATTTTGCACGGTTCAGACCGTACAGAATTAAAAAATAGCCGATGGAAATTTCATAAACGATACATTGGTCGTTTTAAAAATTCCTATTTGAAAAACATCAAAAAACACGGACTTAACTCCGTGTTTTTTACCTTGCAGTTTCTCTGTTCTTCTCTTTGTCAGGTGGTTCTGTTTCTTCAATGTCACCATCATCAATCTCATTGTCGTTATGGTTCATATCAAGAAGAGCATTGAGCTCTCCGAGCCTTTCCATCTTTGCGTTCAATTCATCCTCTTGCGGGAACGGCTGTTCAATCTGTTCTTTAGCATTGGCAAGCTGTGTCTTGGTATCTTCAAGCTGTTCAATACAAGCGGTTTTCTTTTTCTCAAAGTCACCGATGAGATTGTCAAGTCTTGTGATGTTACCGTGAACATCCGTGCCAAGCGGAGTAGAATGACGAAGTGAGCCGACAAGAGTTAAGATGAATTGTTTTTGGAAAGTATCAAAGGATAACTCCAAGTCAAAGCCTCGGTAACTGCCGATTGCTTTCGGCTCAGGAGATTTCATTGATTGACAGATTTCAAGAATTGCCGAGCCTGCGGATTTCTTTTCGGTATGAGTTATACCCTCCAATACCATCGGACAGAAACCGTCTGAATTAGGTACAGAGTTATCACTCGCTGTCTTAATATCTTCCTCATAACCTTTGATTCGGTTTTCCAATCTCAATATCTCTTTGGGATAAAACATAATGACTTTATCTTCAAGAGCATATCTCTGACTTAAATGATTTTGTTTCAAAAGTTTGAGTTTTGATACAGCGACATCCAAATCCATTTTCTCCTTGATGTGAGGATTACCTGTTGCAAGAGCTTTAATTTCAGCATAAGAAAGAGCCTGCTCGTCAACATCTTCTGCTGAACGCACAGGCGATTTTGAAGTCATAATCTGACCTATGAACTTTTGCTTATTCTCGACCAACTGATACAAGTATGCATCAAAAGTTTCCTCTGTTACATAGCTGAAAATTTCAACTTCAGGATTTTCGTTACCTTGTCGGACAATTCTGCCTTCTCTCTGCTGAAGGTCAGCGGGTCTCCAAGGACAGTCCGTGTGATGAATTGCTATGAGCTTTTTCTGAACATTGGTACCTGCACCCATTTTGGCTGTACTGCCTATAAGCACTCGCACTTGACCTGAACGGACTTTGCCAAATAAATCCTTTTTCTTTGCCTCTGTGTCGGCATCGTGTATAAAGGCAATTTCTGTTTCGGGTACACCTTTTGCGATGAGCTTCTTGCGAATGTCATCGTACACATTGAAAGATCCGTCATTGTGCGGAGTAGATAAGTCACAGAACACAAGCTGTGTGGATTTCTGTGGAGTGGTTTTGTTCCACATATCGAAAACATTATCGGCACAAATTGACACCTTGCTCGATGGGTCATCGGGTAACAACTCATTTACAAGGCGTTGGTCAAGTGCCGTCTTTCTGCCGTCATTTGTAATAAGCAGCATATTGTCTATGTTGGAACTCACCATTTTATTCCTTACCTTCTCGGCTCGTTCTGCAAGAGAAGCAACTATCTCTTTCTGCTGTTCGGTGGGTTTAACCGCAACATTGTGATAGTTGGCTTTGGGAACGGGAAGATTGAGCATATCTGCCGTCTGAATATCCGCCATCTGCTTGAACATCATCATAAGTTCGGGCAGATTGTAGAATTTCGCAAATCGGGTTTTAGCACGGTATCCCGTGCCTTCGGGTGCAAGTTCAATAGCGGTTACAGTTTCACCGAAGGTTGATGCCCAAGCGTCAAAGTGTTGCAGATTATGGTCAACAAGAGTTTCATACTGCAAGTATCTCTGCATAGTGTAGAGTTCTACCATTGAGTTTGAAACGGGAGTACCAGTAGCAAAAACAACACCTTTACTGCCTGTAATTTCATCAAGGTATCTGCACTTCATAAAGAGGTCAGATGACTTCTGTGCTTCAGTCTGTGCAATACCGCCTACATTACGCATTTTTGTGTAAAGGTACAAATTTTTAAAACTGTGCGCTTCGTCAACAAACAGTCTGTCAACACCAAGTTCTTCAAAGGTAACAACATCATCTTTGCGGGTTTGGTCATTGAGCTTCTGGAGTTTGGTCTGCAAAGACTTTTTTGTTTTTTCAAGCTGTTTAACAGAAAAACGTTCACCCTTGTTAAACTTGATTTGTCCGATACCTACGGTTATTTCTTCAATCTGTTCTTCAAGCATCCTCTTTTGTCGTTCAAGACTTAACGGGATTTTTTCAAACTGTGAATGACCGATAATAATAGCATCATAATCGCCCGTAGCTATACGGGCACAAAACTTTTTACGGTTCTTGGTTTCAAAGTCCTTTTTGGTAGCGACAAGGATATTTGCCGAGGGATAAAGCTGTAAATACTCTGCTGCCCACTGTTCAGTAAGATGGTTAGGTACAACGATGAGTGACTTGTTACAAAGTCCGAGTCTTTTGCTCTCCTGTGCCGCAGCAACCATCGTGAAGGTTTTACCTGCACCGACCACATGTGCAAGAAGGGAATTTCCACCGTACATAACTCTTGCAACCGCATTTACCTGATGAGGTCGCAACATTATTTCGGGATTCATACCCGAAAAGTTTATATGACTTCCGTCATATTCACGGGGTCGCATACAGTTAAACTTGTCATTATACATTCTTACAAGTCTTTCTCTGCGGTGGGGGTCTTTCCAAATCCAGTCTTGGAAAGCCTGCTTTATCATTTCCTGCTTACCCTGTGCAATGGCAGTTTCCTTTTTGTTAAGAACGGGTTTTCTGTTGCCGTTCTCATCTTCAACATAATCGAATATACGCACATCTTTAAGGTTAAGAGTTTCCTCAATAATCTTATATGCGTTAATTCGGTCTGTACCGTAGGTGGTGTTTGCGATAACATTCATACGGTCATAGTTCTTGTTTTCGATGTTCCACTCTGCGGAAATCGGTGAATAGTGTACCTTTATATTCCACTGAGCGTATCTCGGAGTTTGCAGAAGTTCAAACATAAACTCTCCGACAACATCAACAGGAAGCCAAGTCGCACCCAAGCGGACAGAGATTTCACTTGCCGTCAAATCTTCAGGTTGTACCTTTTCAAGCATTTCGACATTGGGACTGTAATCTTCGGGATAAATCTCGGCTGTTCGCTTTGCAAGTTCAAGTTTCTTTCTGACATTACCCGAAAGGTATTCATCTGCTGTGATATACCTCTGCTCTCTGCTGTCCTCCGATATGTGTTCGGGGTTAAGGAAGATAACGCCTTTGAGTTCTTCAAAAAGCTCTTGTTCTGTCTTACCGGTGAGCTTACACATATAGTCCATATCAACACAGGCTTTTTCACCGATTGATACTGCCAATGCTTCACTTGCTGTTTCAACGGAGGTTACGGAAATATGAGGTTTGATTGTTCGCTTTGTGAACATATCTGCCTTACGTTTGAGTTCTCCGTTTTCACCGATAACTTCAAGTGAACAAAGCAGGCAATACGAACTGTCATCAGAGAACACAAGGCGGTTTGCTCTTGCATTGAGCAGACCGTATTTCTTTGTGAACTTGTCATAGATTTCATTCAATCTTTCCTGTGCGGAAAGAATAGCAGAATCGGGATAATCGTCTGTCTGAAGTTTTATGAGTTCTCGTACACAGTCCCTTATTTCAATCATACCCTTTATACGGCTTTCCGCAGTTGCAGAAACATCAACGGGTGTCATTCTGCTGTCGTGACGGTAATATACTTTATCTTCAACAACAGTAAAACTGAAATTCTTAACATTCGGGTCTGCGGGTACGGATAAATCTTCGGACTCGCCGACATCGGAAAGTTCAAAATCCTTTATCTCGGCGTGTATGTTCTGTATCGCTTCTGAAAGAAGATCGGAGAGTTCTCTGTCCTCATAGGGTTTACAGGTCAATGACTGACCGAACTGTGAGGACTCCATAACCATATCACCGAGTACCATTTCGGGATGGTCAACAAAATACTTGTTATATTCATTGCCGTTCTCATCACGGTCAAGGTGTACCCAATCAGGCTCATCGTTTACAAGGGTATCTCTTTTCTGTAAAAAGAGAATATCCGATGTTACCTCTGTACCTGCGTTAGCCTTAAATGTGTTGTTCGGCAAACGAATGGCGCCGAGCAGTTCTGCTCTTTGTGCGATATACTTTCTGACAGCAGGATTTTTCTTGTCCATAGTACCCGATGAGGTAACAAAAGCAATTACACCGCCGGGGCGTACTTTATCAAGTGACTTGCCGAAAAAGTAATCGTGTATGAGCCAGTTATGTTTATCGTACTTTTTGTCGATAACCTTAAACTGCCCGAAGGGAACGTTACCGATTGCAACATCAAAAAAGCTGTCGGGCAACGAAGCATCTTCATAACCTTGTACCGTAATACCCGATTTCTGATAAAGTTGCTGTGCAATTCTGCCTGTCAAACTGTCAAGTTCCACACCGTAGAATTTACTTTCGCTCATCTTGTCGGGGAGCATACCTATGAAATTACCCGTACCGCAGGAAGGCTCGAGAATGTTACCGTTTTCAAATCCCATATTGCCGAGTGCTTCATACATAGCACGGATAACAACGGGGGGAGTATAGAAAGCGGTGAGTGTACTTTCTCTTGCAGCGGCATATTCTTCGGGTGAGAGTGTAACAATAAGTTCTTTGTATTCATCTGCCCAATTAGCTTTGCTTTCATCGAAAGCATCTGCAAGACCGCCGAAGCCAACATACTTTGAGAGTATTTCCTGTTCTTCGGGTGTTGCAAGACGGTTTTCAAATTCAAGCTCGTGCAGAAGATTGATAGCAGCCATATTGTTACGGAACTTTTCTTTTGCACCGCCGACACCAAGGTTATCATCGGTTATTCTGAAATTGTGTTTTTCGCTGTCGGGAACGGTTGGATGAAGTGTTGTGACTTTTTCTTTCTTTTCTTCCCATACGGGAGGAGTAAGAATAGGTTCTTCAGTTCGTATTGTCTGTAAAACAACATCAAAGGGAAGTCCGCTTTTTTCGGCAGGTATTTCAGCAACTTTTTGTGTTGAATAGGTTGGTGCTGTCTGCTGTTTTATCAGTTCACGGATACGACCTATTTTCTCAACTCTGTTTATAGGATACAGAACAGAGGTGTCACGCATTGAAACATCACCGAACACAGGGTCTATCTTTTCAATAACGAATTTCGTACCGTCAATCGTTACTTCTTTGCCGATGAGTTCTGAATCAGGAATAACAGAAAGTTTTTCCTTTTCTCTCTCTAATTCCTTTATTAACTGTTCAGCAATATTTTTATCATCTGTTTCCGCTTCTTCAACTATGCTTTTCAGTTGAGCAATAACCGAGTCTATTGATTTCGGATTCTGCAGGTCAGCAGCAAGTTTACTTGCGGCATCTTCTTCTGACTCGCCGATTTCAAGGGTATCTCTGAAACCGTAGAAATCAAAATCTCTGTAAAAATCAACAAGTCTTTCAGCAAGTGTTCTTTCATTCGTTACTTCTTTGCCGGTAACTTCAGAATCCAATCCTGTGTTCGTATATGTCTTTGATTCAAAAACTTCATCGGGAATATAGACTAAATCATCAAAATCCAAGCCATAAAGTTCATATTCAATCAATGATTCAAGATTGTCATAGCTTCGGCTGTCATAATGGTTGTTGTCTATGAATCTGTCAATTTTGAAATCCACAAGATTTACAGAAACCTGAACGGGAATTTCTGCATCAGTAAAGGTGGTGTAAGCGATTTCAATATTTTTCATATCATTAAAATCTGCACCTTTACCGTATTCTTTAATACAGAATTTATCAATCAATTTTTTCGCTTTTTCAATAGGTTCAAGTTCACCTGTTTGAGGCATCCGAAATGTTTTTCTTGCACTTTCACCGTCGGGAATTGCCGAAATGACTACTCTGCTTTCTTTGCGGATTTTTTCGAGATATGCTTCAAGTCTATGAACAGGGAAACCGACCATCGGCACTCTTTCGTCATCATTTACAGCTCTTGAGGTAAGAACAAGTTGAAGCGAACTTGCCAGAGTTTTTGCATCATCATTGAATGCTTCAAAGAAATCTCCGACCTGATATAAAACAACTGAATCGGGATTGTCAGCTTTTATCTCATTGTATTCATCCAATAAATTATTACGGTTACTTTCTGTGTTTTCGGGAATCTCGACTTCATCCAATATAGGAGTAGCGGAATATCTGTCAATTACACCTTTATCCAATGACATTACTACAATATCAATGTTTTGTGCATTGAGTTCCTTAACGCAATAACTCAGATTAAAGTCAAGAACCTGACAGCAAGGTGTAAAAACATTACCGTAAAGGTTCTTTCTGGGTGCTGTATAGTGAGTATGCATTGAAAGAATTTCGGCATCCTTGCCGAATGCGTTATAAAATCCTCCTGTGTGCAGAAGAACTACACTATCGGGATTTTCCTTTTGCACCTGCTCATATTTAAGCAAGAAATCGGGTTTATTGCTTTCGTCAATTTCTGTTTCAGCTTCATCATTCACAGCAGGTCTTTCAACATCAACTTCTACTCTCAAATGATTATTTGCAGGATTTTCTCTTACTCTTTTCTCAAATACTGCTTTTGAAAATTCTTCCGTGAAAAGAGGATATTGGATGTTGCTGAGTATAACGGGGTCTTCAAGTGAAATAATTGTATATTCATCTGCACCGATATAAACCGTATCTCCGAGATTGTATTCGTACCTGTATTCTTTGGGTTGTTCCTTTTCTTCGGGGGCATTTCTGAGTAACTGACGGACTTCATTTTCAATCCGCCATTCTTCTTCGATTATCAGTCGGTTTTCAAGCCATTGCGGATACATTTCCTTTTCTTTTGGGTTTAAGTATCTGTCAGACTTTATAAGTGCCGAAAGACGGCTTTCAACATAATTCCACTTCAACAAAACTCGTCTTGGAGGAACACTGTAATGGTCAGATATTTCAATACCTTTTGAGTCGTGACCTTCCCAAAATCCACTTCCGGGGAGAGCATTTGAATGACCGCCTGTTCCGTATTCGTTTTTAAGGAATTTAATATTTTCTTCCTGTGAAAGACTTTCTGTAAATTGCCTGTAAATACGCATTTTGCCTTCGCTGAAATCACTACCGCCACAAAGCACATAATCGACAGCAGATTGAGGAAGAAACAAAGGTGCCTCGTTATTTACTTTCGTGCCGATAAGTTCCATCTGTTTTTCAACACCCGGCAAAAGCAAAGCCTGCGGTTCTGTCCATTCCTCCATAAGCATAAGTCCGAAAACGCTTCGTTCAATCTGAAACCATTTTTGCCACGCTTCACGAAGTTCAGTTCCGTCATTACGCCATAATCTTATGGCATCGGAATAGGCTTCAAATCCTGCTTTTACTCCATTGGAGAGAGTGATTTCATACGGTGCAGAATTAAAGAAAGACATAATGAAATCGCTACGTTCTTTTTTGTCGGGATGACTTTCATAGAACATAGCGATTTCTTCTGTATGCGGAGCCAAAAATGTTTTAATCAGCTCGTTTTTTTCTTTATCTTGGTGGAAATATTCGATACCGTTCCAACGTGCATCGAAGTCGTGATTGCTTAGCTGTAAATCAGTTCCTTCAGTACCGTTTCCTCGGCTGATGCTCTGATGTTGTTCATCATCTGCACCCACCTCATCTGGTCGGTCTCCTTCAGTGTTTCCGTCACTCCTTCGGATTTCATCATCTGTTCGGTTATCTGTTCCAACATCTGCTGTGCTTCCTGTTCCGTCTGAAGCAGGTGTTTCATCAGTTCGCCCGTCATCAGAAGTGTGTTGAACTTCACTTTCCGGTGATTCATCAGGTAATTCTTCCTCATCAATCCGTACTTGCCAAGTGTAGCGTTCTTCTCCTCCGCTGACAGAGTGATGTTCGGGATTCTGTAATCTCCGACCTGTCTGTAAGTTATCTGTGACATCTTCATTTCTCCTTTCGGTGTCTGTTTTTTGCTTTGCACCCTCATCATATCCGAAATCGTATGAACTGACAAATGTGCGATTTTTATTTTTTTCTTCTTTTTGAAGAGCTTTTACTGTTGTTTCAATTTCACGAAGTCCCATTTCGGCTATTTCACTTGTAGCAGAGCCTAATGCGATTATTGTTTCGTGAGTGTTAAAATTATAGAGGTCTTTGAAATCCTCGGGGTCATAGAAATCATCAGCATTTATTCCGCACCTCGTCATCATCATATATCCGATACTGCTGACAAGAGTATTTCTCAACACTGACCTTAAATTATCCTCATCAAAATCTTCAAGGAAACTGCCGTACTTGGCTTCATCCAAGTTGTAAAGATAATCAAGGATATTATCGTCAACCATATTCTGTGCGGTATCATCAATGATTGAAGCAAGTGAGCCTCTACCAATTTCGCCGAAAGCATTTTCAAGAGCTTCGATAATCTCGGCTTCGTATCGTTCTTCGACCTGCCAAGAAGGGATGTCAATGTTCTGTCTTGAATTGGTATCCGACACATCGAAAACATAACGAAGTTTAGGATTATTACCCGTAAAGTTTAACAGAGCAATACCAGTCGCACCTCGGTTTACCCAGCGGTGGAACTTTTCATTCCAAAAACTGATTTCCGCACAAGCCGTAGCTTCGGGTTTTTGAGCATAGATAAGGATTTGGTCAGGGAAACTGTATTTAAAGTTATTTGCTGCCGTTCTCAAAAATGAAGTCCAATTCTGCTGACTTTCCGTAGCCTTATTAACCTCGTCATTGAATATGGCAGTTACAATTTGCAGTTTACTTGCCAATTAAACCACCTCACTTTTCATTGGTTTTAGCAAGATAAGAGAATAACTTGTTCGACTTAACGCTTTCCTGCAACTGCTGAATTTCAATAATATCCGTAAAGGATATATCATCAATTACGGCAATATCCTTGGGAGTGAGCTTCTTAATATCTTCCTCTGTGGAATATCCGAGAGAAATGAGTTTTTCAAGAAGTTTCAACCTTTTGGTTACTTCGTTTGGTATTTTCGCCATTCTTCTTTACCTTCCTTTCTTCAAAATCTTTATAAACCCGTTTCCAACAGATATTGCAAACATTTTCGTTGTGGTATCTGCATTTTCTGCAACCGAGTTTATTCATATTAACCTTCATGGTGTCCGATAACTTTTCTTGTCATCGTGCATCACCTCGGTCTTTATGTTTTGTCTTGACGGGTGTGCCGTTGTCATCATAGTTTTGTGGGTCTGCTTCGGGTGTGTTCCAACCTTTTAAAGAGCCTGCGAGCATTGCCGCTTCCTGTGCTTTTGTTACTCCCATTTCGCTGTTATGACCGTCAGCAAGTTCTCTGTTCCTTTCGGGTGAGTTGATGCTGTCGTTTATGTCGGTGTATTCCTTTTCACCCTTTGTGATGATAATGAGATGACCGTTTGAGGGTAAAACAGAATAACATCTTTCGGGAAGTGATGAACGCAGAGGAATAACCTTACTGCCGTTTCTTTCCATAATTTCAGCAAACTCGCAGATATGATAAAGCCTGTCACCGACCTCGGTGTGGTAATCATCAATATATCTGCAAGATTTATCAACCTTTTCACCGTCAAGACGATGGATTCTGATTTTATCGCCATCGGGAATGGTGAAAATAGGTCTGTATGAGGGAGTAATAAAGCGGATTCCCTTACTTGCCTGAACAAGATGTGTTTCAAAATACTGTTTTACAAAGCAGTAGCAGTAAAGGTTGTATTCGCCCTGCCTCGGATTGAGCCTTAAAAGATAAGTGTGATTATCCGTATCAACTCTTACGCCGTAATACTGATTGTCTGCACCGCTATACTGCTTTGCGTGTTCGTGACAATAACGGCTGAGCCTTGTTCTGTCATTGAGCAGTCTGCCGTAAGTATCATCAAGGCGGAGAGTATTGATAACATCGTCAAATTCCTTTTTGAACTCATCTGTCTTGAAGAAAGTACAGACGTCATTCCAAGTGGAATTAAACTCCTGACCGTTATATCCCATATCCGCACGGAGATAACCTATACAGCCTGTCTGCTGATTTAACTGCTGGCTCTGTCTGAATGTGTATTTTTCAAGGTTGGTTGTTATAGGGGTTACATACAAATCTGTCATCTTGCATCCCTTTCCTTTCTTCTGTCGGCTCGTTCTTTCAGTACCTTTTCAAGACCTTCCTTTGCCCAATCGGGGAGTTTGTCTTTTTCAATAGTACCGAGAACATCCTGACGTTTGAACTGCACGGATTCTCCCGTGTAAAGATTAGTACAGAAACACGCTGTTCCTCTTGAGTTTGCAGACGAGCCAAAACCGCCCGTGCAAAGACAAATCTGATTTACGGACATTCTGTATTCGGGTTTGAATATATCTGCCTTTATAACTACAACCTTGTCTTTGATTGAATCATTGTAGCTTACAGAATCGCAATTCTCGGCAGTAAGCGGAGTTTTATCAATAGATATTTTTGAGTTTTCCTCCATAACTCTGTCTGCTTCTGCTGCAATTCTTTCTGCAAAGATCTTCGCAAGTTCGGCAAAGTCATCACCAATGAGAACATCATTGTATCTTGTGAAAATACCGTTGTGTTCGCAGCTGGCAACAAGATAAATCATATTGTCGGGTGCATTGGGATTTTCGCCGAGTATAATTTCGGTTTTACCGATTTCAAAGGCTTGGGTTATTTCATAACCTTCAACCATTCGTTTTTCACTCAACATCTTCAACTCCTTCCATAAGTGTTTTTCCGTACTGAGTGAGTGCATAAAAATTTGCGTGGTCAAACTTGGATTTTCTGAACTGCTTGACCGTAATGATGTTTGCTTTTACAAGTCGTTTAATCGCATTTCGCACAGCCTTTTCACCCATAAAGGGGAAAGTGCCTGTCAGAGATTTTTGTGTTATGCGTACAAAAGGTCTGCCCTCAAACTTGGTGTCCGTATGCGTTAAACGGTAGTTTATGAATCCTGCAATAAGTGCGGAATTGATACCGTGCTTTATTGCTATAGTGTTACTGTAGTTACATACCATTTATATATTTACCTCCAAAAAGTTAAGGGCAGCCTTTTGACTGCCCTTTAGTGTTTATCTTCCGACATACCAATCATCATAGGCTGATTCGGAAATGTTGATTGTGTTTGTGTTTGATGTTCTTGTGATCATACCCGCAGGTGTCCAACAGTCGCTCTGAGTAACACTCATAATATATTTGCCGTTGGGATACCAAATGGGTGTGAAATGAATTCTGCCGTATGTTCCGTTAGGTCTGAATTTCCACTCGCCCGATACTAAGTCAAGTGTTCTGTATTCACCGTTCTTGGTCGAGTAATCAAACTCAGGCATAAGGGCATAGGCAAACTGCGGTTTGGTGTATGCCGCAGATGACGGCATAGTGTAGCCTGAAACGGATTTATTGTTATTTGTAAGTGTCAAGGATAAGCCGTAACCCGATTTCATAGTCCACGAACTGCCGTTTTTAACAGCCGTTGAGCCTGTTTCGGGTGTGAGCGTTGCGGAACTGTCCGCAATACCTACGGCATAACTGACCTTTTTAAAGTCACCCGATGAATAAGTCCATTCCCACCAAGAGGCAGCTTGGCTCTTGTTGTCCTTTGACAGAGGAATGGAGAATCCTGCAGGTTTAGTCTTTTCAAACTGTGTATCGTTTGTTTCGGATACGGTTGCAGGTGTTGTGGTATATTCAGCAGATGAAAGGTTGTACGAAACACCATCCTCGATGATTTCACCCGTAATCTTTACCTTTGCACCGTTCAGACCTGTAGGAACTTTCCACTTGAAATATACAAGATTGTTTTCAAGACCGGGGACAACAGCCTGTGTTTTGGTATATGTGGCTATCTGCTTTGTGCCGTTATATACCTTAAACAGAATGGATATGTTGTTGCTCGGCGTGTAATCGTCCGTATAGGTGTTGTTGAGCCAAAAACTCGTTATAACCTCGGTGTTCTCACGGTAGTCTGCGTTTTGAGCAATGGGTGTAAGTGTCAGCGGATGCCGTACTTTACACTTCAAGGTCAATTCATTATTCGTGCCGTCGGTTTCATAATCGGTATTGTAAATTCCCATACCTTCAAGGTAGATACCGCCCCAAAAATCGAATGTTCGTATATTCGGTACTACAAAATCGTAACCTCTCAGATATGCTCTTGAATTTGCAGGAATACCGTACACAGTATCAATCTGTGATTTGTCATTACGGAAACCGTTGAAATATATCTTTGTGTCGGTATGGTTTCTGTAAAAGTAATAAACCGATACTTTTTCACCTGCAACAAGGTCATAGGGGTCAAGAGTTGCCGCAGAATTCTGCCGTTTGAACTCTATTTCTTCCAATTCAAGGTCACAAGGAACGACAGGGATTTCAATCCAAGTGGTTTCGTGTGTATGCTCCTTGTCACTTGCCCACCAAGTTTCAAGTTTAAATCTCAATGTGCTGTTAGTTACTTTGGGTACGGTATATGGATTAAGAACACTGCTTATACCTGTGTCAGAAGTGCTGATTATGCCATAGTTATTTTTACTTGCATCATAGCCGCTGTTTTCGGTATAGGCATTAACCCATTCGGAGCCGTTGTAATAATACAATGAACCTCTCATACAAGTGCGGGGTTTCCAAGTGCTGTCTGTGCGGTATTTATATTCGATTTTGATGTGCTGACCGTGATAAACCATACCGTACAGACCGTTCTTACCGTTGTACGCAATATATCCGCCCTCATATCCTCGGAGTTTAACCTCGTTTCTGTAATAAACAGGTTTGATGGGAATATAGAAGGTTTCAACAGTACCGCTTTTGAGAACATTTCCGTTAGCATCAATCCAGTCCATTTTGGCTTGTACTTCGTATGCCTCAATATCTGCGGTTACGGTTTTGTATTCGCCTGTAAACTGAACGGGAAACCACAGCGATGAAGAATTATCTGAGGTGAGATTTACATCTCTCGTAATCCAATCACCGCCGTTTTTAACATACTGTCTTACCCTTATGTTCTGTGTTTCATAGGGGAAATACACATTAAACCATACGGTATCACCGATAGTGGCATAACCGTTTTTATACTCATATTCATCAAATGTTGCACCCGTGCTTATGCCGAACAGCTTGGTTTTATCGCTCTTGTTTCCGCTGTAAGCATCACATTCCTTAACATCAAGAACGGGGTCGTAAATCCATTGAGCATAGAGAGTAACGGTTGAGCCGTTGACAGACGAAAGGTTTTTGACCTTCTGTTTGTCAGTGTATGAAGTACCTGTACCGTCAGCTTTGGTATTCCAACCCGTAAACTTGTATTCACTCTTGGTAAATCCGTTTGCGGTAAGTGCTTTTTCAACGTTATAGGTCATTGTCATAGAAGCGGTAGAGCCACCGGTATTTCCGTTGCCGTTGAACTGTACCGTATATGTTGCGGGTTTCCACTTTGCATACAGAGTGACAGTTCCGCCGTTGGTTGAGGTCAGATTGCTAACCTGCTGTTTGTCGGAATAGCTTGTACCCGTGCCATCAGCATTGGTACTCCAACCGTTGAACACATAGCCTGTTTTGGTAAATCCGTTAGCCGTCAAAGTCTTGGATGTTCCGTAAGTCATTGACATGCTTGCGGTAGAGCCGCCCGTATGTCCGTTACCATTAAAGTTAATGGTATATGAGTTCGGGTTCCACTGTGCATACAGATATACCGTACCGCCTGCGGTTGAGGAAAGATTTGTTACCGTCTGTTTATTCGAGTAAGATGTTCCCGTACCGCTTGAATTGGTGTTCCAATTCTTAAAGGTATATCCAGTTCTTGTAAATCCGTTTGCACGGAGAGTTACAGAGGAGTTGAAATTAACCGACATTGAAGCAGTAGAGCCGCCTGTGTGTCCGTTACCGTTAAAAGCAATAGAATAGTTGCTGACTGTCCATTGAGCATAAAGAGTAACAGTTCCGCCATTGGTTGAGGTCAGATTTTTAACAGACTCTTTATTGACGTAACTTGTTCCCGTACCGTTAGCTTTCGTATTCCAACCTGCAAAAGCATAACCGGATTTTGTAAATCCGTTGGCTGTGAGGTTTTTCGCAACATCATAAGTCATTGACATTGAAGCGGTAGAGCCGCTTGTACTGCCGTTGCCGTCGAACTTGATTGTGTAAGTGTTCGGATCCCACTGTGCATAAAGAGTGATTGATGTGTCACCATTCTTAATACCTGATTTCAAATCCGTAGGCTTCAGCGTGGAATCGTTCTGGTCAAACAGAGTTCCGCCCCAAGAGTAAGTACCCCATTTTGTAAAGGTATATCCTGTGCGATACAGACCGAAGGTTGAAGCATTACAAAGACCGCCTGACTTTGTGTTGTTGTAAGTCCAAGTATCCGTAAACTTTGAGTACGGAGAAGCAGTGTAAATCGTATCCAAAAGCAACTTGTAATTTGAGTTACTCAAAGAGCCGTCATTTGCATCATAGTGAACTTCAAGAACAGCAGGTTTCCACTGTGCATACAGGGTTATTGTACCGCCCGCCGAAGTCAAGTTCTTTACATACTCGCGGTTATCGTAGCTCGTTCCCGTACCGCCGGATTTCGTGTTCCATCCGACAAACTCATAACCCGTCTTGTCAAAGTTATTTGAATTTAGTCGTGTTGAAGTGCCGACAGTAATTGTCTGATTAGACATTGAGCCGCTTGTATTTCCGTTGCCGTCAAATTTAACGGTATAGGTTGAACTCGTTGTGCTTGATGAGCCTGATGATGAACTGCCGCTTGTTTCTTGATATGCGATACCGACACCGTAGCCTTTGTTTATGATGTTATAAAAGGTTTCTTTACTGCTGCTGCCGATGGAAGAAGCGGAAGTCCAAAGACCTTGTCCGTCAGGTGTGTATAGTGCATTGGGATAAACTCTGTTTGTGTACGAAGCAATAAATCCCCAAGTAGCAGAGGTGTTGCTTGTACCGCCGTTACTTGATGCACCGAGGATATATTTACCGTACAGGGCTGTTTCGGTTACGGTTATAGAATGATAAACACTCTCAAGCCTTATATCATATATAGGCTCGACTATAACCATATCGCCCTTTGACATGTTCGCTACACTGCCGACACCGAGAAGGGAAAGAATTTTATTGATGTTGTTTTCATTGTTCTGCCAAGTTTCCATTCCCGAAGGTGCAGGCAGGGTTGTTGAAAAGCTCTGTGAACTTTCCTTGTAGCAATTTGTTGTGCTTTTGGCTGTTGTAAAGCCGTTGTTCTGTTTGGATATAAGCTGCTTTTTGTTGTTCTTCGTGCTGAACTTATATCCGTCCGTGTATCCGAGATTGCCATAGCTTGTATTTCGGTACACGTCAATTACTTTGCTGACCTTCATCGAACCCGATGAGGTTACAGCACTGAAACGATAACCTATACAGTTATCGCTCGTTGTTCTGATTGCGTATCCGTTAGGTGATGCCGACGAAGTACCGCCCGTACCGCCTGCAGAACTGCCGTCCCAAGACAAAGCAAAGGCGTTCGTGGGTATCATACACAGTAGAGAACACACAACCAAGATAATAGATATTACTCGTTTAATACTAATCATCTCCTTCTTAATAAAACAAAAAAATGACCTGACTTTCATCAGGTCATCATCTCTTATTGTTTAGTGCGAGTGGCAGGTTTTACCCTTAACCGCACCGTGACATATTTCGCAGACAGTATCATTAACATATCTTACACAAGTACCGTTTGAGCCGTCACCGATTTTCTTTCCGCAGGTACTGCAATAAACGGTGGGGTCATTCTTTATTGTATATTTGGGACACTTGGTAATATCGTAACAGGCGTTACCCCATTCATCAACCGCATAGAAGCTCTTACAGGTGTGAGAGCCGCAGATTGAACAGCCTTTATTTTCAAGGCTTACGATGAAATCGTGAGTTTCCTTGCTGTCACAGTTATGTTTCTTGACTCCGCAGTTGTAAGCGTTTGCATCGTCATCACCGATGATTTCAATGCCGGGACCGTCACCCTGCGTTACTGTTTCTGCCTTGGGATATGTTGTTTTCTCGTTATCGCTCTGACTCTTCTGTGTGGTCATTTTTTCGGGCGGTGCGAGAGTTATCATATCCTCGTCAACCTTCTGTGATTCCTCAACATACAGATTTGTTCCGACTGTTATATCTTCAAGATTGAGATTACTGTCAACCGTCACAGGCTGTGTTGTTGAGGTGGTTGTTTCGTCTGTTGTATCCTTACCGCAGGACTTACCGAAAAGTGCAAAGATAAGTGCGAGAATTATCAGAAGCACCGCAACAAGGATAAAGATGGTTTTGTAGTTCTGTTTTGAGTTGGAATTGTTTTTCATTTTCTTTTGCCTCCGTTATTAAAATTTTTCGGTTAATATTGATACGACCTCTATCGGCACATTTGCAGTTGTGATTGTTTTACCTGCAAACTGTATCGGGACAGAAACGGTATATCTGACACATATTTCAAGTTGATTTTCCTTTTGAAAACTTATCTGAGGAACGGTCATTGAATACTTCAGATTTCCGTCTGCATCATAACTATACAGTGTATCGGCAGATAAATCCAATGTGCAAAATTCGCAGAGTCTTTCGGTGTATTCGGGGAAATCAAGAGCTTCGGTGTAATCGTTACCTTGCTTTATGCTGTTGAATATGAGCGTTGAGTTCTTGGTAACGAAGCTGTCCAGAACAACCTTGCTGTTCTCTCTTGTGACATTGATAACCGATATTGCGGAAGCATAGGTGAAAATGCTTGAGAAGATAGCAACAATAACAATGATTAGTACACAAATTGATACATAGCCTTCGCCCTTGGTACTTTTAAGTATCTTCATTTTCCGTCACCTACTTCCAATACTTTTCCGAAATACCCGACCTTGTACTCTGCACGGTAATGGGTATTTTAAATGCACCGACACCCTGCACATAGGTATGAACAGAGATTGTCAGAGTCATCGTATCTCCAAGCTGAACTCGCTTGTATGTTTCGTTATAGTATTCTGTTGCAGAAGTGGTTACATCAAAATCGAAGAAAGTGCCTTTGAGTTCCTCGCAACGTTCCTCAAACTCATCACCGAATGAACCTGTAAATGCGGCAGTTTCAATAAGCTGTCCACATATCTCATCCATATCCTGCTTGAGTGTTAAAAAGGAATAGATGTTGAGGGTTACTACAAGCACCATCATAAGTGCAACCAAACCGATAGCTACATCAATATAGCCTTCGCCCTTTCGGGAAGTAATAAGTTTCTTCGTATCCTTTCACCTCCGTTATCCGAAAAGAACGCCGACAGAGCCGATAATCTGTGAGATGATGACTACAACATACATAAGCATAAAGCAGATAAGCAAACTCATTGAGAGTTTCTTTGTCTTTTTAGGTATCTTCTGTGCTTCAAGTCTTAACTGCTGTCTTTGAATATCCGAAAACTTCATTGAGAGAGATGACCAATAAACTGTGTTATCATCACCTCTGACAAGAGCGATAAGTCCTCGGCATACATCACTCATAAGGGGTGAGCCGACTCTTGATTCAAGTCTTGTTATGGCAACCTCAAGATTACCTGAACGCATATCCGCTACTGTAATATCAAGTTCGTGCTTGAGTTCGGGACAAGCGTGAGGTGCGAACGATTCAAGCATACCCAATACATCCTTGTTGTGAGATATGCTCTTTTCAATCTTGAATACAAGGCGGGGAAGCTCATACTCGATTTTTGCTCTTTTTGCCTTAATTCGGTTTGCAATTCCCTTTATATTCATTCGGTAAAGAATGAACGCAAGGAAAAGAATTACGGGAGAGAGTATGGGGAATATGAAAAGCATCGGTATTGCAAAAACACCGACAATAAGGGATTTAACAATAGCATTTGCCATAAACATTTCGGGAGAAATGTTCATCTGTGCCGTTCTCAAATCCGATTCAAGCTGCATTCGCTTGAACTCGTTAAGGTGTATTTTCTTTGCGATAAATGAGGCTATGTTTGAAAGCCATACATCAAGGCTGCTTGTCTTTTCCTTCTGCTGTTTTGCAAGGTTGTTGACAGCCTTTGAAGTTCGCATATACGGAATGCGGTAAATGTCTGCCAAGATGAAATATGCGGCAATACCGCAGAACACTCCTGTTATAACTCCAACCATTTAACCGCCTCCTTTACCGTTTGTACTCTACGGGTTTTGTGTATTTGAGCATAAACATATAGGTTACAAGAATAACCGCACCGCATACGCCGAGTACAACCTTACCCGCAGTTTCGTACATAAGAGTGTGAAACCAATCTTTGTTGAGAACATAGAGCAGGGGTATGTTACCCACAACAAGACCTACCATCGTGTAGTATTCCGTTCTTACCGCTGACATCATTGTGTTAAGTTCGCTGTTTACTATTCTGACATCGGTGAGTTTTGTGACTATGGGCAACAGAGTATCTTTGAGTGCTCTGTCATCTTGGCACTGAATGAGAGTATCGCACCATTCGTGGAATATCTCATTATCGACCTTTGATTTAAGGTTTCTCAAAGCCTGTTTTGTGTTTGATGAAACAGCCATAGCATCACCCACAAATGCGGTGAAGCATTCTTTCAGCGGAGGTCTGATATATGCGAGGTTTTCACTTACCGCCGAAACAATATCCGAGTTTCTGTTGTATGAGGTTGTGATGATTGAAAGAGTTGTTTCCAACTCGTCCTGTATATGTTTGTTGTAATATGACAGAGTGTTTCTTACATATATAAAGGGTATCATCGCAAATGCAACAGCTAACACGGGAACAAGGAATACGTTATCAATAAGGATAGCTACAACCGCACCTGCCGCCAAAAGAACAAGTGAAGCAGAGCAGACAAGGGCAAACTTACCCGATTTGCCCGTTGTTTCAAGTGCCGCCTGAACATAAATGAGCCTGTTGCCCAGGCTCTTTTTCTTTTTGCCCGCCCTCAAAGCTCTTGCTTTTTCTCGTAAGGAACCTTTAGGGGTTGTTATTCTCATTAAATCATCTGAAATCTGTGCAGGTGTTAAACCGAGAAAACAGACGATAGCGATAATGAGAAAGACAGAGGCTATCATCGGAAATATCATTCATATTCAGCACCTTTCTTCAAGAATCTGTTGAGTTCCTCCTGCGGAACGCCAAACTGAAGAAGTTTCCTCTTGAGGTTGTCCGACATTATTTCCGGCTGTTCAAAATATCCTTCGGTTACATATCTGCCATTCACTATCTCGTTCTTTGTGATATTAAATCTGAACAAGGTGTGATAAAGCCTTTCACCGTTGGGGAGTATCTCACATTCGGAAATATCCATTATCTTTCTCTGATTGTTTTCAAGTTTGTGGGTATATACGACAATGGGGAATGCCTGACCTGCCTGCATAAGTGAGGTCTTGAAATCAATGGGAAAACGCTTCTGACAAAGCAGAGCAATTCTCATATGTGCGGAATCTGCCGCAAATGCGTGAACTGTTGATACAACCGTGTGTCCCGTAAGACTTGCTTCAACTGCTGAATAACATTCGACATCTCGCATTTCGCCGACACATACAATATCGGGGTTGAAACGGAGTGAAGCTACAACAAGATCTTCCTGTGTAATATCGTAGTTTTCGTTTTCGGATGGGCGTGACAAGGTGTGAACAACATTGTTCACAACCTTTCCGCCTCTTGTTCTTACAAGGCTCAACTCTCTTGAACCGCTTTCAATGGTAAAGACTCGTTTACCGTTGGGGATTGTGGATAAAAGAGCATTGAGAAGTGTTGTTTTACCCGAACTTGTTGCACCTGCAACTACGGTTGATACACCGTATCTCAGACACATACAAAGAAAGTCCATCATCTTCTCGGTGGCATTGCCCGATTTGATAATCTCTTTCTTGTTTACTCTTGCAGGATGCAAAAGTCTGATTGAAACGCTTACACCGATTTCATCATCAACAATAGGCTCTTTGAGAGCAGTAATTCGGGTGTTGTTGGGTAAATGTCCCTGTGACATAGGAGTGGAATTGTCGATAATCATTCCCGAATGGTGAAGCAAACGCTTTACAATATCTACTGCGTGGCTCGGCGAATAGAAATGTTCCTTTGCCTTTTCTGTTTTACCGTTTGTGTAGGTAATTGCAATATCGTTCCAAGCGTTTATGTTGATTTCTTCAATTCTGTCCTTGCCGAGATACTTTGTGAGGATAGAGTATTCCGCCATTTCGGAATACAGCTTATCGCAAAGTTCTGAAAAGGTAAGTCCTTCAACAGTATAATTGGAATCACGGACAAACTTTTCGATATATGACCTTAACTGTGAGAGCTTGTTTGTGTCGGTCAGAGCCGCTGCATATCGGGAGGAGATGTGTTCCTGCGTCATTGACAGCAGCGGCACAAAATCAATGTTTTGCTGTATCATCTCTTATTCTCCCTTTGAAAAAAGTGTGCCGTCTTTCTTTTTCTTAACAAGAATACTTCCTACTGCGGTTGCCGCAGAAGTGATAAGTGTAGCAATAGCGGGAACTGCTGACTCCGCACCCGTGTCGGGAATGTCGGGGTTGTTGTAGCCGTCGGGAGCAGTATTGTTATTACCGTTGTCATTGCCGTCAAGCTCACCGTTTACAAGACCGCCGAGAATACCGCCGATAAGGTTGTTAAGGTCATCGGGAATAGTGATAACCTCATCATCGGGGTTAGGCTCACCGTTGTTGTTATTATCGTTTTCGGTGTCATCACCTTCAATGATTGTACCTGCATCGCCGACTCCGTCACCGTCTGTGGTATCTTCATCAGGAGTATCTGTAGGTTCTTCATTGTTATCGGTATTATCCTCATTTGAGTTGTCGCTGTTATCGGCATTTTCATCTGTTGTGCCTTCGCCGTTTGCACCTTCATCGGTTGTAGCATCACCGGGAGTTGCTTCTTCATCGGTGTTACCGTCATCTGTTGTACTGCCATCGGGAGTTTCTGTGTTATCTGTTGTTTCATCGCCGTTGACAGGTGTGTCGGTTGTATCACCGTTTTCGGGAGTTTCCGTTGCGTCAGAGTTATCCTCGGTTGTTGTATCGTCAGAGCCGTCAGTTGTTTCATCAGCAGAACTGTCGGTTGAGGTGTCTTCCGTTGAGGGGGTGGTGACATCGGTTGTGCTTTCGTCATCAGCCTTATCGGTTGTTGACTCGGTTGTGGTGCTTTCGGGAAGTGTGGTTTCTGTATTTTCGGTTGCAGGAGTATCAGTTGTTTCAGCGGCATAGGCTGTTACTGCACTGAAGCAAACGAGAATTGAAAGAGCTGTGAGAATACAAATAAATTTTTTCATGTGATTATAATTCCTTTCTTAATTACATTATTTTATAGATGAGATTTGAGAGTTCTTTGCGATACTTCTTGTCGTTTACTCTCATATATAACTGTCCGTCAAGAAGCTGCTGTTTTACCTGTCTGGAATAAGGTAAGGTGCAGGATACATTTTTAAGATGTGCTTTGACATCTTCAATCGGCAGATAGAGGTCATTGTCGGTTGAGTTCACAACCATAAAACATCTTTCATCTATACTGCCGAAAAGTCCTTTGTTTGCGGTGTAATAAGTCATTCCTTTCAGATCGGGCGAAATAACAAGTATAACCGAATCGGCACAGTTGATGGCTTTTCTCGATATGAGGTCATCGTCATCTTCCGTACATTCAACAAATACATAGCCTGCCATTTCCGACAGAACTTCAAAAAAGTTATTTACTTTATCATCAGTTACTCTTGCATAGCTCTGTTTGTTTTCATCCGACTTATATCCAAGACAGCCGAAGTTCGGCATATCTTTTACCGTAACAAGATGAGAGAGAATATTATCCTCTGAAATATCCGTGTTATCTAATACTCCGCCGAGAGAGAAAAGACTGTCGGGGGTATAGTTAGGGAAAAGAAGTCCGATTGAGGGAACTGTCAAAGAAGGGGAAAGAAAGATAACTCCGCCCGTGTCTGTGTTGCAATAGACTTCCTGTGCAAGTTTAAAGGCAACTGTTGTTTTACCGCCGTTGGGTGAGCCGCAAACCGCTATGATTTTAGCCATTTGTGGAGTCACCTCCGTTAGCAGGTTTTGCCGTTGCAAGGAACTTATCTTCCGCATCAAGGAACTGCTGTGCTTTTGCTTCATCACCTCTGTAAACAAGAGCGACGTGCATTGAAGCATTTTCTTCGTAATTGGCAAGGATTGTTGCCTGTTTTACCGAAACGAGAACAGTAATTGTTGTGGGAAGCTCAAAACTGCCGTCCTCATTGGGGACAACCTCTGCTTCATCAATACCGCCTGCGGTGGTTGTTGTAATAACCTTTACATATTTAAGTTCACCGGGAACGGTTGTTTCGCCGTCTTTATCGGTAACATAGATGCTTACAATATCTCCGTTTTCGAGTTTACCCGAAAGACCGCCCGCAAAAGAGTTGATTGTGATACTCATTGCGACCTTATCTCCGTTGAGAGCACCGAGAATATGTGAGGCTGAATTGGCATCGTCTGTGAGCCTTGCCGATGTTGCATAGTCACCGATAAAAATATCGGAACTTGCGTATTTGCCTATTACCTTGTCTTTTTCAGTAATGGCATTTGCAGGAACATTTGCTTTAAGAACTTCTGCAATTTCAAAATCTGCATCGGTTATCTGACTGCCCTGCGAGATGTCTTTTGTAAATCGGATTACTTCTTCTTTCTGTTCCGAAACCTTATTGACAAACGGTGAAACAACGAATGTTACCGCAACCGCAAGAATAATACAGATAATGCCGATGGCTGTTCTGTTTTTCATTGGGTTAAATTCCTCCTTGGATTAAATACATTGTCATAAATCCTATTGAAAGATATGGGACAAGAGGGAGGCTCATTTCTTTGAGTTTCTTCTTTCGGTTGATAATGGGGGTTATGATAACGGATAGAATAAGACCTATGACAAGACCTGCTATACCGTTCCACATACCGATAACAAAAACACAGGCTGTTGTTATTTTTACATCTGCACCACCGAGTCTGTTCTTTGAAAGTAAAGCACAGACGAACATAATGCCTCCCACAAGAAATGCACCGATGAAATGGGTGAACACTTCTGACAGAGAAACAGAAATAAAGCCGGAAATGAATATCATCACCGATACCATATCTCTTACTCTGCGTGTCTGAATATCACACAGAGAAGCATAGAGCAGTATAAAGAAGAACACTGCACCCTTAATGAGTTCTGTTGACCAACCGAAAACGATAAACAACAATACGAACACAATAGCTGTTGCGAGATAGCAAAGAGTAGTGCCTTTTTCCGTCATTCGCTTTTGTGGAGTTCTCTTGATAATGAGCTTCACAAGGAAATACACAAGGACACATAGCATACTTGACAACAAAATATTCGTGAATGTTTTGAAATCAAAGACGTGAGCGAATCCGTGTCCGATAGGATTTACGGGTGTGATTATTAAAGAGTTAAGCATTTTTAATCAGTCCTTAAAAAGAATAAGCAGGGCAGAGTACTTCTGCCCTGCTTGGGGGTACGGCATTAACCCTTGTAGTTAAAGAGTTCCGTGATTTTGTTTGTGACGGTGGGCATAATGGTTGTGTTGAAGAGAGTATAAAGACCGCCGAGAAGAAGGGCACCGATTACAACAGCGATAAGGATTTTGACACCTGTATCGACATAAGCCTCAGCTACTGTGCCGTCAAGAACTTCGTGAGCCTTTGCTGTGACTGCTGCTTCTGCGGATGTGATCGCTGACTTAGCCTTTGCACACAGCTTGCGTACACCTGACTTGATTCTATCAAACATTTCTTTTCACCTCCTTTTTAACCCTTATAGTTGAAGAGTCCTTCGATTCTGGTTGTGACTGTAGGCATAATGGTTGTGTTGAAAAGAGTGTAAAGACCTGCAAGAAGCAGGGCACCGATTACAACAGCGATAAGGATTTTGACGCCTGTATCGACATAAGCCTCAGCTACTGTGCCGTCAAGGACTTCATGAGCTTTTGCTGTTACTACTGCTTCTGCAGATGTGAACGATGACTTAACCTTTGCACACATCTTGCGTGCGGCTGACTTGATTTTGTTAAACATAAAATTTTTCCTCCTTGTTTTAACCCTTATAGTTGAAGAGTTCTGTGATTTTGGATGTTACGGTGGGCATAATGGTTGTGTTGAAAAGGGCGTAAAGACCGCCGAGAAGAAGAGCGCCGATTACAACAGCGATAAGGATTTTGACACCTGTATCAACGTAAGCCTCTGCAGCTGTGCCGCAGAGAACGCTGTTCACTCTTGTGCCTCTGATAAGACTTCTGAAATAGGCTCTTGCTCTTCTGTAGGCAGCCTTTGCTCTTGCCTTGATGCTTCTGAAAAATGATTTGATTGACTTAAACATTGTTTTTACCTCAACTTTCTTTTAATTGTTTTCTGAATAGCTGTCATAAGCAGCGAACACGGCACTTTCAATCTGCTTTCTTGCAGATGAAGTGATGGGATGAACAATATCTCTTGTTTTTTCTTCGCCGTCCTTGTTAGTCCACTTGGCGAAAGGCATAGAGATATATCTTCCTTTTTCGGATTCAACAACGGCAACTCCGTGGATTACGATGGAGTCGTCAATGCTGACATCGGCATAAGCCTTTGTAGGCTTGTTGCCATCAAGTTTCTTTTTGATGATTGCTTTGATTACCATTTTTTTGGTTTCCTTTCTTTTTTTGATAAAAAAATAGAGTAAAGAATTACCTTGAGCGGTTATTCTTTACTCTCTGTAAGTGTCGGTTATAGAAATCTATTGCCTTGATTACGTATTCGCAATGTTTCTCTTGCGGTATGTTCTTGGGAATGACTCCGACTATACGTTTGTCCCGGAACGGGGATTTTTCTTTTTGATTCGGTTTTTCCTCTGACATTATCGCTTCAATAACCTCTGGTGTTAATTTGCCATCTCGATAAAAGTTTCTTAATCGGATAGCCTGATAGTGCGAAGGAGTGGCATCGTTGTAGTCAATGGTTTCATACAACTGCTTTTGTGCATCCTTCGGCAAGTAGGATATTTCTACCGCAGGTCGCATCGCAATTCTGCCTTCATCCATAAGTTCAAGCAGTTCGGGGATAAGTTCTGTTAAGCGAATATACCTATATATTTGGTCTTTGCTTTCTCCGACTGTTTCGGCTAACTCTGCACTAGATGTTTTAGGTAAATTATTCGCCACTGGCGAATAATTATCTTTTGCAGGTCTGCCTGCTTGACGCTTCATAGCTTCCAACCTCATTTTGTATGCGAATGCTTTTTCGCTGGGTAGGATAACCTCTCTCTGAAGGTTTGAATCAACCATTGCTAAAATTGCTTCATCCTTCGTCATTTCTTTTACTTTTGCGGGGATGGTTTTTATCCCCGCAATTTCAAAGGCTCGTTTTCGTCGGTGTCCCGATACCATTTCGTAGTTCCCATCTTCCGTAGGTCTTATGATGACCGGCTGTATTAGGCCTCTCTGCATAATGCTGTCAACAAGCTCATTCATGCTCTCATCGTCTTTGACCTTGTATGGATGGTCGGGGAAATCTCGGATTTGGCTGATTGGGATTTGGACTACTTTTTCTTCGCTCTCTATGTTCATCTTACTTTAGATGCCGAAGCGAGAAACGATTTCGCTGATTGTCTGAAGAATTACAGCACCGTAAAGACCGGGCAGTACAAGCAAAGCGTGAATCATTACTTTTTCCTCCTTCATTAATAAATTGGTTTTTGGTGACTTTATGTTTAACTAAAGTCCATCGAGAATATACATTCTTATCTCTCCTTTCTTTTTGAAGATAGCCGACAATGTTATTGAACGGCTATGTAACAGACCGAAACCCGTTCTTGGCGAATCGGTCTTATGTTAAATGCAGTATTTGTCCTCGACACCCCTGCATAGCATTTGCTTTATGGGAAACACATAGGTTACAGTTTGCTAAACCGTATCATAGGAATCTCACCTCTGCCGGGTTCTCCGCCAGCTCCGTAGAGAAGTATCATTATCATTCTGACTGTCATCGCCATATCGGTTGCAATCCGATAATCGTGCAGGGGTTATCGCTCTTTCCGCTTTCGGAAATCAAGGCGTACCTGCTACCGTAGCTACTCATCAGAACTAAAGTCCTATGTGAGTGGGTATTCACTTTTCAATGTTCAAGTGAAGGTTTCTGAAAAATACCCTTCACTTATTTGCACTGGGAGAGGGGAAAATTACACCCTGAATTCAAAAAGATTTTAATGTTTACAATTTATTCATAATTTATAACAAAAAAAAAGCACCTACTTCTTACATTGAAATAGGTGCTTTTCATTGAAGTTGCTGTATATATATTTGATTTATAAATAAAAAAAGCAGGCAAACCACAAAAGTGATTTGCCTGCCGGAATTATTTAGATGAATACTTCTACTGTTAAATCTTCCCATTGTTTCTGACGAAGATACATTCCAGTAGATTTTCTATATTTCAAAGCTTCATCAAAATTAATTGTGAAACTGAAATATAAATTACTCCCCAAATCGGATAGCTGCCTGAGCTGCTGCGAGGCGAGCGATGGGCACACGGAAGGGTGAGCATGATACATAGTTGAGGCCGATCTTGTGGCAGAATTCAACTGATGAGGGATCGCCGCCGTGCTCGCCGCAGATACCGTAGTGAAGGTTCTTGCCGCTTGCCTTACCCTTTGCAACTGCCATTTCCATAAGAGCGCCAACGCCGTTCTGGTCAAGCTTTGCAAACGGATCGAATTCGTAGATCTTTGTATCATAGTAAGCATTGAGGAACTTACCAGCGTCGTCACGGCTGAAGCCGAATGTCATCTGAGTAAGGTCGTTTGTGCCGAAGCAGAAGAATTCAGCTTCCT
>JAZLAJ010000064.1:0-42904 GCA_045613145.1 Acutalibacteraceae bacterium | reverse complement strand
GGGAGAGCATCTGCCTTACAAGCAGAGGGTCACAGGTTCGAGCCCTGTTGTTCCCACCAATGGCCCGGTAGTTCAGTTGGTTAGAACGCTAGCCTGTCACGCTAGAGGTCGACGGTTCGAGCCCGTTCCGGGTCGCCATTTTCAGGGGAATTCAATAGAGTTCTCTGTATGCCTCTGTAGCTCAGTTGGTAGAGCAGTGGACTGAAAATCCACGTGTCGTTGGTTCGATTCCGACCGGAGGCACCAATATGCGGATGTAGCTCATCTGGTAGAGCGCCACCTTGCCAAGGTGGAGGTAGCGAGTTCGAGCCTCGTCATCCGCTCCAAAAAAAGACAAGTCTTCGGACTTGTCTTTTTTTATCCAATCCGAAGGATTGAGTATGTAATCGCCGCAGGCGTATGTAATGGCGAAGCTGTATGGCATCACCGTAGGCGTATACTTCTTCGGATTGATTACATACTTTTCTGCGAAAGGGTTACATACATCACTTCGTGATGATTACATTCCGCTAAAGCGGAGTACATCTATGGCTTTGCCGTGGTTTTATCACTGAGAATGAACATTGTTCGACCTTATGCAGGAAAGTTAAGGTTTTTATTGGCGGTTTACTGATTCTGTGCAAACCGTAGGAAAGTATTATCTGTATATGTTTTTGCACAAACTGTTATTTTTTACCTGTGTTATCTGCACTTTTTGCGGTTCTTTTTTTTCTTATGGTAATGTATTATGTAATCATGATGATTCATTGTCATAAATTTATTGACAAAGGCCGCATAATAAATTAGAATTAAATTATGGTGGAGAAACGAGGTGAATATATGACCAACCGTGACATAATGCTCAAAGCACTGAAAAGCACAGTTATAAAAGAGCTTAAAGAGCAGGGCTTTACAGGTAAATATCCTCATTTCAAAAAGAAAAAGGAAGACTGCATAGAGCTGATAAGCTTTTTTACAAATAAATACGGTGGCTCTTTTACTTTGGAGGTTTCCGCAGTATTTCCTAACAGTAAGGTTACTAATCTTTCGGATTTGAATGCACAGGTTGATGATAATGACGTTGAAGTAGCCAGCACTAATCAGCGGTACCGCCTTGACGGTTTATTTGACGGATGGTTTTATTACAGGGATGTTTACAGGCTTCCTACGGGCTTTTATGAGAATATTCCCGAAAACAAGGTTGAAACCTTTAATGCACCTGAGGACTGGGAGCTTATGCAGAGCTTTGATGAAATAACGGCCGAAAATATCTGTGAGGAAATAAGCTTACAGTTAGATGATGCCTTTGAATGGCTCTTTGACTTCGAAAGAAAGAGCCTCAAGAAAAATGCAAGACACATAAAGCCTGATGTAGAGGAAGAAAAGGTTTTTAACAGAAGGCTTCTTGTTTTGGTAGCAGACTTTTTTATTATGCTTATGGGCTCACTTTTATTTCTTTCAGGCGGCGTAATGGGATTAGGTGTTTTCTTTATTGTTTTAACGGTTCTCTTTATATCAGTAATATTTATGACTCCGAAAAGCTATGTGTTTTCAGAAGAAAGGTTAGTTATAAATTACTTTTTCGGATTAAAGGAAGATATCTTTTGGCAAAATGTAAGGTATGTTTTAAGGACCCACGAGAATGTAACAAGGTACACATATCTTGATGTTTACGAGGTAGGATATTATTCCGAAGAAAAGCGTCCTTTTTATATGAGGGGACGGGTAAGTAAAAATAAAAAGACAAAATCATTAATGGAAAAGTATTGCCCGAAAAGGGTGAAATGATATAAAGCTGAAATATGATAATGGAGGTGTCGAAGTGAAAATAACAGAATATCTGAAAAAAGACAGCTGGCTTAAAGCCGCTCTGATCATTATGGCCATATCCGCTGTTAATCTTTTTTCTCTTTGTGAGGGAACGAGCTATGTTTTTATAGCTGAGCCTTATTTTAACACGAGACCTGCTCCTGCTTACCTCGCTTTTTATCTGGTATTTTTCGCTTTCGTTGCTGTGCGTGCGGTAAAATGTAGAAGGAACGGAGCCACCAAGGAGTATTCTGCTTTTTCTCTTTCAGTTATTCTGACAGCTGCGGGTTCATTTATCGTGGGAGGATTTACCTATCCTATTTTCAATGCGATCAGTCTTAATTTGAAATATCTGTTCGGTCTTAATCTCGTTTTATCGGATGAGGCCTCCGACTGGCTTATACCTTATCTCATTAATCTGTTATTCGTGCTTGCTGCGGCACTTGTCTGTACGTTTGAAGCTTTTTCCGATAAACCGAGAAGATTAAGATTTGAGATTTCGCCTAAAATACTTGCGGTTACTCTTTCAACTCTGTCGATGCTTATTCTGGGTGTTTACGGATTCGCTTATGAAAAATTTGAATATTGGTTTCCTTATGAGACGAAGGAGGAGTATTATGCCGAAAGCTCGGCAGAAGACTATCTTTCACATCTCACGCAGAATCCGAGAGAGGCATATAATTCGGTCGAAAACGGTGAGGATTTAAAGGAGGCCGAAGGAAAGCTAATGAAAAAAGGCTTTTTTAAAGAGAACACCGATTTTGAGGCTTTCGTTTCGGATAATCTTACGGGCGGAAGCTATTACGCTAATCTGAAAATGCGAGAGTGCTTGGATGACATTTACTCTGAAAGCATAAAAGGAAAAGAGTGCTATATTTACAGTCACATAACGGATGCAGGGTATGTTACAGAAAACGAATATGATGATACGGAAGACGACTATGGTGATATAATAAGCGGTGTTGTTCTTTCTTGCGACGGTGACGGAAGGGTAATTTATAAGCTTTTTATCCCTAATCTTAACATAGAGTATGACAGCGGTTCCTATATGAATAAAAGCCACGGAGAAGAAACCTTCCGTTGGTTTGAAGGGATTGAGAAGGGTGCTGACTGCGAAGCTTCACTGAATTACATAAGAAAAACGGGTGCCTTCATCTTTGAAAGTGAAAAATCAGAGGGTAAAAACACCGTGTCCGAATATAAAATACTCATAAACTGTTTTTATCCTGTTGAATCGGATTTTGTCGATTTCTTCCACGGTAAGCATCCGAGAGAGTATGAATATGATTTTTTCTATGAAATTAAGGTCTGAAAACGGCAAGCTTACGGAAGGCACTATGGAGCTGACAAAGGGCCTCGTTTATGATGAAAACGCCGAGGAAATCTGCTTGGAAATAAAGTAAACATAAAACTAAAGGACAGGCTCAAAACCTGTCCTTTCTTATTCACACTTCCTTTACGAATACACCTTGACTTTTATCTTGCCTGAGTATTATAATTAAAATGATACACAATGCTCGTATAACACGTGTAAAGAGGGAAAATATGAACACTGATTATGACAGACATCAGACGGAAAGGGTGCTATCTCTCGCTCTCGACCTCGGCAAAAGTATGATTAAATGCGGAGCCGAAATGAACAGGGTAGAGGAAACCATTATCCGTATAGGCTACGCCTACGGGATGAAAAGCACCGAGGTTTTTTCCGTCGTATCTATGATTACTGCGACGGTTGCCGATGAGGGCGGAAGAACACATACTGAAACAAGGCGAATTTATTCCTATTCCATTAACTTCGATAAGCTCGAGCAGCTGAATGCTCTTTCCCGTAAAATCTGCTCTGAAAAGCCCGACACTGAAAAGGCAAGAGAAGAGCTGGAGAGAATTATGGTGCCGTCAAGGCTCTTTAATCCCATTGTTCTTTTCGGCTATATGCTCGCTTCGGCAGGCTTTGCCGTTTTTTTCGGCGGAACGGTAATGGACGGTATCGCCACTATTCCCATTTCCGTTATGATTTACCTGCTTAACTCCTTCGTCAAGGTTACAGGTGCCAGCCGTCTTTTCTTTACGGCACTGACATCTGCTCTGGCAGGCTCTCTTGCTCTGGTTTTTGTGCATCTGGGATTCGGAAACAATGCGGATATGATAATGATAGGTAATATAATGCTTCTCATTCCGGGTCTTATGATGACTAACTCCGTAAGAGAGATGCTCTGCGGTGACCTTATGTCAGGTATTCTCAGACTCCTCGAGTCGGTTATTCTTGCCCTGTCAATAGCTGTGGGCTACGCTATACCCATCTATATTTCAGGAATTGTGGGGGTGTGAAAATGGAGCTTAAAGAAATTATATCTCTTCTCATTTCAGGTATTATCGGCACCGTAGGCTTTTCCATCCTTTTCAAATCAAATAAAAGCAGAGTTTTCTGCTGTGCCGTGGGCGGTGCTCTGGTGGTTTTTATCTATGCTATGTGTGTAAGGGTTTCCGATAACCTTTTCTTTCAGAATTTCGTGCCGTCCCTTTTCGCTACTGTTTACGCTGAAATTATGGCAAGAGTAATGAAGGCACCGACTACGCCCATTTTAGCCTGTTCTATTATAGCGCTTATTCCCGGCTACAGGCTCTATTACACCACATATTATTTCGTGACGAGTGAAAATATGGAGCTGTTTCAGAGTGAGCTTTTAGCTATGCTTCAGGTGGCGGCGGGTATATGTGTCGGCATTACCTGTGTTTCTGTTATCGTCAACGAAATTAACCGACATAAATTCAAGCAAATTTTCGAAAACCGTTAAAATAAAAAGGAGAAAATCAATATGAGTAAAATTAAAGATGCGGCTTTTTCCGTAGTAGGCAAGGTTTACACCAAAATCAATTCACTTTCACAGGCAGAACAGCAGAGAAGTGCAGCAGAAAAAATTATCACTCCCGGTATGCCCGAGCTTCTCAGAGATGCTGCTGCCAAAGGCTCTGTGCTTCTTAAGAATGACGGTGTTCTTCCTTTTAAGGAAGGCTCATCGGTTTCCCTTTTCGGCAGAGTACAGAAGGACTGGTTCTACACAGGCTACGGATCAGGCGGTGACGTTAACAAGCCTTATGCCGTTAATCTTATCGAAGGTATCAGAAACTGCGAAAAGCTCCTTTTAGACGAGGAAACAGCAGAGTTTTATGAGAAATGGTGCGACAGAAATGTTATTGACCACGGCTTCTGGGGACATTGGCCGAGATTTTATCCTGAAATGCCCATCGGTGAGGATTTCGTAAAGAGAGCCACAGGTGACACAGCTGTAGCGGTTATCGGTCGCTCCAGCGGTGAGGACAGAGAAAACGCTCTGGAAAAGGGCAGCTATTATGCTACTGACGAAGAAATCGCTATGCTCAAGAGCGTTACCTCAGTATTCGACAAGACAGTAGTTCTTTTCAATATCGGCTGTATTATGGATTTAAGCTTCCTCGAGCAGTTCGGTGATAAGATTTCAGCTGTTCTCGTAGTATGGCAGGGCGGTATGGAAAGCGGTAATGCTGTGGCAGATATGCTCTGCGGTAAGGTATCACCCTCAGGTAAGCTTCCCGCCACTGTGGCAAGAGAATACGATGATTTCCCCTCAGCTGCTGATTTCGGCAATAAGGAATACAATAACTACACCGAAGATATTTATGTAGGTTACCGCTATTTCGAGACCTTCTCAAAGAACAGAGTCCTTTATCCCTTCGGCTTCGGTCTTACCTACGGCGATTTCGATACTAAGTTCGTTTCTGCCGAAGAAAAAGAAGACGGATTTGAATTTGTTCTTGAGGTCAAGAATAAGGGTGAATATGCTTCTGATTATGCTCCGCAGATTTATGTGGAAAAGCCCTGCGGTGTTTTAGGTAATCCCTACCGTGAGCTTTGCGCTTTCGGAAAGACCAAAATACTCGCAAAGGGTAAAAAGGAAAAGCTCACACTCTATGTTTCAAAATACTCCCTTTCTTCCTATGACGAGCAGGGCAAAACAGGCTATAAGTCAGCCTATGTAATCGAAAAGGGTACTTACGGCTTTGCTGTGGGTGATAATGTAAGAGATGCAGAAAGAGTGTTTGAATGGACAACAGACGAAACTGTCCTTTATCAGTCGCTTTCACAGGTAGCAGCACCGAGAGAAGACTTCGAAATCGTAACAGCTGCTATGAACGGCTCAAGATATTATATCGACAAAAAGCCTGTATTCAAAAAAGAATACGACCTTAAGCAGATTATTACCGATAAGCTTCCCAAGGGTAAGGAAATAACAGGGGATAAGGGCTTTAAGCTTATCGATGTAAAAGAGGGCAGAGTGTCCATGGAGGACTTCGTGGCACAGCTCAGTCTTGACGAGCTCGAAGCTATTTCACGAGGAGACTACATAATGAACAGTCCTCTCGGTGTTTCGGGTAATGCAGGCTGCTTCGGCGGTGTGCTTCCCTCTATGAGAGACAAGGGCATTCCCGCTGCTACCACTACTGACGGCCCTTCAGGTATCCGTCTTTCCGCTTCCTGCTCACTCATTCCCATCGGCACACTTTTAGCTTCTACCTTTGATGAGAAATTCACCGAGGAGCTTCTCGCTAAGCTCGGTGAAGAAATGGCAGCCCGAGGCACAGATATTCTTCTTGCTCCCGGTATGAATATTCACAGAAATCCTCTCTGCGGAAGAAACTTCGAATATTTCTCCGAAGACCCATATCTCTGCGGTAAAATCGCCGCTGCCTATGTAAGAGGTGTTCAGAGAAACGGCAAATCAGCCTGTCCGAAGCATTACGCATGTAACAACCAGGAGTTCAACCGTAACGGTAACGATTCAAGACTTTCCGAAAGAGCGCTTCGTGAAATCTATCTCCGTGGCTTCGAAATCTGTGTAAAGGAAGCAAAGCCTAAAAACATTATGACCTCCTACAACCTCATCAACGGTGTATGGGGACACTATAACTACGAGCTCTGCACACTTATTCTCAGAGATGAATGGGGCTACGAGGGTAATGTTATGACTGACTGGTGGATGAGAAAATCAAAGAGCCAGGAATTCCCCATTATGGAGGATCAGGCATACAGAGTAAGAGCACAGGTTGACGTGCTTATGCCCGGCGGCGGAAGAACAGGCAAAAATAAAAAGCCTGACGGTACACTTCTTGCCACCTACGGTAAGGAAGGCGGTATAACTCTCGGCGAAATGCAGAGAACAGCCGCTAACGTTCTTTGCTTCGTGATGAACAGCACCGCTATGGACAGAATGATGGAGGGTAAATAAGATGCCACTTATTACAGCTAAAACATCCGTAGAAATCTCCAAGGAAAAGGAAGTCGCACTCAAGGAAAAATTCGGTAAGGCCATCGAGCTTATCGGAAAAAGTGAAAGCTGGCTTATGGTTGACTTTCAGGATAAGAAAAACCTATGGTTTAAGGGTACTGACGAAGATTGCGGTATTATCGAGGTAGAGCTTTTCGGTAAAGCAAGTGACAGTGCTTACGATGCACTTACGGAAAAGATAACTGAAATCGTATGCAGTGAACTTCCTATTGATAAGAGCAGACTTTATGTCAAGTACAGTGAAATCGACCATTGGGGATATAGTGGGTTTAATTTCTGACAGTTAAAGGAACGGCGTAAAAACCGTTCCTTTTTTCACTTAGTTGCCTTGTGACGGAGAGGTTAAAACAACAAAAATACAATTAACCATTGTTTTTTTAGAAAAAGGGTGGTAAACTGAAACTGCGACATAAATTTAATATTTTAATTCAAAACAGAGAATACTCGGTAAAAGTGCATTCTCTTGATTAACTATATCTACTTTGAGTTAAATTTGTGTCGCAGCAAATGAGATGCATTTTTCGGTGTGTCTCGTTTGGGACACACTTTTTATATTTTAAGGAGGAAAAATAAAATGAAGAAAATAGGTTTGTTATTCGTATCAGTAGTTATGCTTATGCTTTTTGCTTTAACTGCCGGCGCGGCGAGTGAAAGCGATCTGACGTTCAGATTGAACGGTGACGGAGACAGTTATTATGTGGCAGATTGTAAATCGTATGCGAATGGAAAGATAGTGATTCCCGCTACATATAATGGTAAGCCGGTAACAGCGATAGGGGAATTTGCGTTTTCGGAATGTACAAGACTTACAAGCATCACAATCCCAGATAGCGTAACATCCATAGGTGATTATGCATTCGGATATTGCACAGGTCTTACAAGCATAACAATCCCAGATAGTGTAACATCGATAGGCTCTCATGCATTCGGTGGTTGCACAGGTCTTACAAGCATAACAATTCCTGACAGTGTATCAACCATAGGTGACTATGCATTCTGTGATTGCACAAGTCTTACAAGCATCACACTCCCTGACAGTGTAACATCGATAGGCTCTCATGCATTCCAAGATTGTACAAGTCTTGCAAGTATCGCAATCCCCGACAGCGTAACGTCCATAGGTGATTATGCATTCTATAATTGCGAAAGCCTTAAAAGCATAACCATTCCCGATAGTGTAACATCGATAGGCTCTCATGCATTCGCTTCTTGCGAAATCCTTACCGGTATCACCATCCCCGACAGTGTAACATCGATAGGCGATTATGCATTCTCTTGGTGCAAAAGCCTTACAAGCATAACAATTCCTGACAGTGTAACATCCATAGGTGATTATACTTTCTGTGGTTGCGTAAGCCTTACCAGCATCACAGTTGATGTAGATAATGAATATTATTCAAGTGACATCAACGGAGTGCTTTTCAATAAAAATAAGTCTGTGCTTGTTCAATATCCTGCACGAAACACAAGAACCTCGTATATAGTCTCTGACGGCATAACATCTATAGGTTCTGGTGCATTCGGATATTGCACAAGCCTCACAAGCATAACAATTCCTGATAGCGTAACATCGATAGGTAATTATGCATTTCGAGGTTGCACAAGTCTAACAACAATCACCATCCCTGATAGTGTAACATCGATAGGCTCTCATGCATTCCAAGATTGTACAAGTCTTGCAAGTATCGCAATCCCCGACAGTGTAACATCGATAGGCTCTTTTGCGTTTTATGAGTGTTCAAGTTTAACAACCATAACAATTCCCGACAGTGTAACGGCGATATGTGATGGTGTATTCAGTGATTGCACAAGACTTACTTGTATAACAATCCCCGATAGTGTAACAACCATAGGTGATTTTGCATTCAGTGGTTGTACAGAATTTACTAACATCACAATCCCCGACAGTGTAACATCTATAGGATATGACGCATTTTATGGTTGCACAAGCCTTACAAGCATCACAATTCCTGACAGTGTAACTGCCATAGGCGAAGGAGTATTCTTTAGATGTTCTAGTCTGAAAAGCATCGCAATCGGTGATAGTGTAACATTCATAGATGAATATGCATTCGGTAATTGCATAAATCTTTCTGACATATACTACCGTGGAACCGAAGCACAGTGGGATAAAATTGATATAGAATACGGTAATGAAATTCTTATGTATGCGATGATTCATTTTAGCAGTTCTTCAAGGGATAGTGCTTGTACACATGCTGAGGTTATCGATGTAGCAGTAACAGCTACCTGTACAGAAACAGGCCTTATAGGAAAGCGTTGTTCTGTTTGTAATGAGCTTGTTGAGCGTAGAATTATTCTTGCTACAGGACACAGTTATGAAGACAGTGAATGTATAGCTTGCGGTGAAAGCCAAAGCAAAAACTGCTCCTGTAACTGTCATAAAGGCGGCATCAGTGGCTTCATCTGGAAAATTCTCCGTGTTTTCTTTAAAATATTCGGTGCGAACAGAGTATGTGACTGCGGCATATCCCATTATTAATACTCGAAGGAACGGCGTAAAAACCGTTCCTTTTTTCGTAGGGGGACCATTGGTCATCCGTGTGACCGAGAGGTTCATCATCGGACACAACACGTTGTGTCCCTACGGATGTGGGGTGAATCGTAGGGACACGGCGAGCCGTGTCCGCCTAGTGCATCTTTTTCTCCCTCCGAACCCTTCCCCCCCCCGCGATTCCGCATTCTTTATGCAACTTGCATAGTTTTCACCCTTTTTTTTATACTTGCATTTTTTCGGTAATATTGATACAATATACATAATATTGTACGATAAAATACGGAGCGACTATGGGAACCTTTGACTTTTGCTGTAAGCCGACATTCAATAATATTTCACCTGAAAAAAGAAATAAAATACTGACCGTGGCGATTAATGAATTTGCCTGTAACGGCTTCGAAAATGCTAACATAAATACCATAGCAAAAAAAGCACAGGTCAGCGTAGGTTCGCTTTATAAGTATTTCGACACTAAAACCGATCTGTTCCTTACCAGTGTGAATTACGGTATACAGAATTTAGAGGCTGTTATGGAAGAGGTTATCGTCAGTGATGTACCTATTATGGAAAAGTTCGAAAAGCTTATCCGTATCGCTATCGAGTCTTCACGAAGAGACCATATTCTCATAAAGCTTTATAATATCGTCACAAGTCAGACTAATTCCGCCGTAGCAAAAACCATCGCTACACAGATGGAGGGTATTACCTGTGAGGCTTACAAAAGAGTTATAGCTGACGGGCAGGCACAGGGAGAAATCCGTAAGGATATTGATCCGGGTATGGCGGCTTATCTTGTCGATAATATTCTGATGAACATTCAGTTTACCTATGCCTGTGACTACTATAAGGAAAGATTTAAAATTTATTCGGGTGAGGATATCTTCGAAAAGGATGAAGAGGTCATCGCCAATATACTCCGCTTCGTAAAAGCGGCATTAAGAACATAAATAATTCCTGAAAGGATGTATAATATGAAATACGCACTCGCTTACGATATCGGTACCACAGGTGTAAAAACCTGTCTTTTCGAAATCGGTGACACTATCAAGCTTTTAGCTGACGCCAATGAGGGCTATGAGCTTTACATTATGCCTGACGGTGGTGCAGAGCAGGATCCCGACGAATGGTGGGAGGCTATGAAAAACACCACAAAGGCAGTTTTCGCTAAAACAGACGTAAAGCCCGGACAGGTTGACGGTATCTCATTCTGCTCACAGGCTCAGGGTCTCGTTCTTGTGGATAAAGAGGGCAGACATATCCGCCGTGCCTTCAGTTACATGGACCAGAGAGCAAGAAAGGAACAGAAGGAGCTTATGGACCACGGCTTCCTTCATCAGATTGCCGGTGCTTCTCTTCCGAAGCTTTTAGTTTCTCTTGCCAAAACAGGCGCTGTAGCCGCATCAGTTAAGGACCCTGTTTTCAAATACAACTGGGTTAAGAATAATGAATCCGATAATTACGAAAAGATTTATAAGTGGCTCGACGTTAAGGAAGCACTTATCGCCCGTATGACAGGTAAGTTCGTTATGACCGAGGACTCAGCCTTCGGTACACTTCTTTTCGACATTCATAAAAAGAAATGGAGCCCCGAGGTTTGTAAAATCCTTAAGGTTAATATGGACCACCTTCCCGAAATCATCAAATCCACTGACGCTGTAGGCGGTCTTACTGCCAAGGCAGCTGAGGAGCTCGGACTCGCTGAGGGCACTCTCGTATTCGGCGGTGGTATGGATGCTTCTCTTATCGGTGTAGGCGCAGGCGCAGTTAATAATAATGAAACTCATGTTTACATGGGTACATCAGGCTGGGTTTCCACTGTAGTGGACAAGAGTATCGTTGACGCTTCTGCTATGATTGCTGCAGTAGTAGGTGCAAGACCCGGATATTATAACTACTTTGCAGAGCTCGAAACTGCAGGTAAGTGTCTCGAATGGGTTAAGAATCACCTTGCTCTGGACGAAATCGGTATCTATCTTAAAAAGACAGATGTTGCTGAGGATATGGAAAGCAAATTCACTAACCTTTATCAGTACCTTTCATCAGTCATCGAACAGGTTCCCGCAGGCTCAAACGGTGTAATGTTCACTCCCTGGCTTCACGGTAACCGCTGTCCCTTTGAGGATCCTAACTCCAGAGGTATGTTCTTTAATCTGAGCATCGAAACAGGCAAGAGCGAAATGATCCGTGCCGTTGTCGAGGGTGTATGTATGCATATGAGATGGATGCTCGAAACTCACGAAAAGAAGACCAAGACATCAAATGTTATCCGCTTCGTAGGCGGTGGTGCGCTTAATGACTCTACCAGCCAGATTTTAGCTGACATCACAGGCAGAGTGGTTGAAACTGTACCCAGTCCTCAGAATGTTGGTGCTGTAGGCGCTGCTATCGTAGTTGCAGTAGGTCTCGGTGTTATCGACGGTATCGGTAAGGCTAACCTTCTCATCGACGCTGAAAAGAGATTCACTCCAAATGATGCAAATAAGCCTGTTTACGATAAGATGTTTGCCGCTTATAAAGAGCTTTATCCCGCAAACAAGAAAGTATTCAAAATGCTTAACGGCTGATAAAAGGGGGCTTCACAGCCCCTTTTAACTTTTACAGGTGGTGAAATAATGACAGATAAAACCAGAGCTGAAAGAGAAGTGAGAGAGTTCGCATCATTTCTTAATAACTGTGACCCTAAAAGAGTGAAACAGCAGTCTGATGATTTTATGAAGCTGATGACCTATTATCGCTGTGCCATAATGGAAATCGAAACCAAATTCAATGTTCTCAATGCCGAATATTCCCTCGAGCACGACAGAAATCCTATCAGCAGTATTAAATCAAGACTCAAGCAGTTTTCAAGCATAAAAGAAAAGCTGGAAAGGAAAGCTCTTCCTTTTTCTCTGGAAGCCATAGAAGAAAATCTTAACGATCTAGCAGGTGTTCGTGTAATCTGTTCCTTCCCGGGTGATGTTTATTCCCTGGTCGATGCATTTCTTAAGCAGGACGACATAACCCTTATCGAAATGAAGGATTACATAAAAAATCCCAAGCCTAACGGCTATCGCAGTCTGCATCTCATTATCTCCATTCCCATATTTCTCGCTCACGAAAAGAGGAATATGAAGGTTGAGGTTCAGCTTCGCACTATCGCTATGGATTTCTGGGCGAGCTTAGAGCATCAGATGAAATACAAAAAAGATAATGAATTCACTCCCGAAATGGAAAAGGAGCTCAGCGACTGCGCCAAGATAAGCGCCGACCTTGATGAAAGAATGGACAGGCTGAGAGAGGATACCCTCGGATAAAACAGCAATGACAGGTTTTACGTAATGGTTAACCTGTCTTTTAATTATATGCAAACCGTAGGGGCGAACATTAAGTGCAAAGTACAAAACGCAAAGTGACGTGATGGGCTTCGGAAAACAGCGAGTGATACACCGCCACTTCAACAGCCTCTCCTGAAAGGAGAGGTGGATGCGACCATCGAGAGCAGACGGAGAGGTCGTAGAGATAGGTTGTGCGTGTTCGCAAGTTTCTTGCCTCCCTTGCTTGCAGGGGAGGTGTCACGAAGTGACGGAGGGGTTTCGTAGGGGCGATTATGTGCCGTGTCTAATTCAAACTCGATAAATAACGAGAGACACGGCAAGCCGTGTCCCTACGGAAATGAAAATTTAAGTTAATGATATTGTTATCTGAGGTAGAAATATTTATTCGTCGTTATCTTCCTTTAGGTTTTCGAGTGCCACACGAACTGCTTCTACGACAAAAGCGGAGAAGGTACAGTTCGTTCCTTGGATGGCATTTTCTACATCGTCAATCAAATCATTTGGGAAACGAATACTTTTACTTGTAGTAGGCGGTATTGACGGGATTTTAAATTTTTTCATATAATCACCTCGCAATACAATTATACCTACAAAATAAATTTATTTATGCGTTACATTTGTTTTGCTATTTATAATGCGATGTGATAATATACAGTTATGATAATTTCAAGGAGGATAAAACAATGAATAAAAGTAAAAAGTTATTAGTATTCCTTTCAGCTGTTGTTATGCTGATATATCCTGCCCGTGGTTATTATATTTGGGAGAGAGTTGATTGTAATGGTGAGGTAGGTCCTTGCAGTCCTGATTATTGGGAAGATTTGTATTGCTATGATTGCGGTGCAAACAAAAGCGTAACAGGTGCAACTATGGGACATAATTGGAATATCACCAAAGGTCATATGGGACCCGTAACTTGTGGTGAATATTTAAATTATTATTGCGGTAATTATAATTGTAATGCAACCAAATCAGAAAAAAATCTTAATCCTACAGCACATTCTATTGATTGTTGGGAAACAGAACATCCCACTTGCATTAAAGATGGTCTTATGCAGTATGGATGTTTAAATTGTAGTGATGTTTCATATACTGAAGTTATTCTCGCCACAGGTTACACCTACCTCTACGATTGGGCTGAAATCCTTGCTCCCTCTTGCACAGGTTAGGGTGTAAAAATCAAGGTTTGTGATACCTGCTCCTTCGTTAATTCTGAAACTATTACCGCTCTCGATCACAGTGATGCAGATGCAGACGAAATCTGTGATACCTGTTCTCTTTCTTTGAGTGAAAAAGCAGATACAGAGGATAAAACTGAAGAGGAGAAGCCGTCAGAAACACCTGACATAACTCCCGAAGAGCCCAAAAAGGAAACAAATGTGTTTGATTTTCTCAAAGAATTCCTCAATAGTCTTCTTGATTTCTTCAGAATGCTCTTTAGCGTTTAAATAACAGAATTTAATGTAAACAACAAAGGACAGGTTTTCCCTTCGGATTACCTGTCTTTTAATATTTACATCGTAGGGGCGACCATCGGTCGTCCGTTTAAATTTTCAGCTCTGAAAGGAAGAGTCTTATCTCCTCTTCCTCACCCATAAGCGTTCCCTGAACGATTCCGCCTCGTCCGCCGCCACGTCCTTCGAATTTCTCATTCATAGCCTTTGCGTATGGGAGGGGATCGGTCTTATCACTTGCCATACAGTATCGGTACTGTCCGCCTTCACCGCAGAAGCAACATACAAATTCCTCTGCTCTTTCCATCAGTGCGAGAGCGAAATCCTGGAGCATCTTTCCTTCAAGGGCAGAGTCGAAAATAATTATCCTCTTGTCTGCTTTTACGGAGGAAAGCTTCAGAGAAAGTATTTCTCTTTTAAGTCCTACGATTTCATAATCGAGGGCTTCTTTTTCTTTTTTGATTCTTTCTACTGCCTGTGCCGTTTCCTTTTCCTTGGCTGACATCAGTACGCTGACAGCGTGGTTTTCGTCGAGCTTGTGACGGATGTCGGAGAGGGCTCTTTCACCGCAGAGTATGCTCACTCTCGTTCCACCCTTGTATTTTTCGAAAGCTACTACTTCTACTATGCCGATTTCGCCTGTTTTTTTTACGTGAGGAGCACAGCATGCACAGATATCCACACCGGAAAACTCCACTAACCTTACCTGACCGTCGATTTCTTTTTTACTGCGGTAAGGAATAAGAGCAAGTTCTTCGTCTGTAGGGAAAAATACCCTTACATCCAGGTTGTCCCACACGGATTTGTTGACAAGGTTTTCTACTTTACAGATATCCTCTTTAGTGAGAATTCCGTTAAAATCGAGAGTTACTACCTCACTTCCGAGATGAAATCCCACGTTATCATAGCCATATAGAGAATGTACAATTCCTGAGAAAATATGCTCGCCTGAATGCTGCTGCATATCAGAAAAGCGCTTTTTCCAGCATATTTCACCGTTAATTTCTTTTCCGATTGTGAAAAATTCAACGTTTTCCTCTGAGTTTTCCACAAAATGATAAATCTTTCCGTCGATATTTTGTACATTTTCCACATCTGCTATTCCGAGTCTGCCGATGTCTGAGGTTTGTCCTCCGCCTTCGGGAAAGAAAGCAGTACGGTCAGTTTCAATGTAGAGAGTATTGTCTTCAGTGTAAAGGTCAGTAACTTTACAGGCAAACTCCTTTATATAGCTGTCTCTGTCATATAATTTATCTGTCATTGATGCTTTTCCTTAACATTTATGATAATTTGTGGACGAAAAGTCCGCTTAAAAGTTTAGGCTCGAACCATGTCGATTTGGGAGGCATAACCTCACCTGCATCTGCGATAGCCATAAGATCGGAAAGTGAGGTGGGATACATAGAGAATGCGATGACCATATCGTTTTCGCATCTTCTTTCCAGCTCACCGAGACCTCTTATTCCGCCTACGAAGTCAATTCTTTTGTCAGTTCTCGGGTCTTCGATTCCGAAAATGGGGGTGATACAGTTGTTCTGCAGAATGGAAACATCGAGTCTTTCCACAGGATCATTTTCGTCGAAGGTGCCTTCCTTAGCTGTGACTTTGTACCATTTTTTGCCAAGATACATACCGAAGGTGTGCTTTTCGACGGGTTTATACTGACCGTCGCCCTCATAGGCTTCTACTGTGAATTTTTCTGAAAGCTTATCGATAAATTCATCTTCACTGTAGCCGTTAAGGTCTTTCATAACTCTGTTATAATCCATAATTTCCAGCTCGTCCTCGGGAAATGCAACGGCAAGGAAGAAATTGAACTCTTCCTCTCCCGTGTAGCCGGGATTGGCTTCTCTTCTTTTCTGACCGACCTTTACTGCGGATGCACAGCGGTGATGACCGTCAGCGATGTAAAGGTAGTCGATTTTTCCGAACTCTTTACAGAGGGCGTCAGTGATTTTTTCATCGTCGACAACCCATACAGTATTTGCTATTCCGTCCACGGTCACGAAATCGTAAACGGGAGCGTTGTTTTCCTTGTAATCGTTTACGAGGGTGCTTATCGCATTATTCTTACGGTAGGTGAGGAAGATAGGACCTGTGTTGGCGTCACAGTAATCTACGTGACGGATGCGGTCTGCTTCTTTGTCAGCACGGGTGAATTCGTGTTTTTTGATGATGTTGTTTATGTAATCGTCGATGGAAGCGCAGCCGACGATACCTGTCTGACTTCTGCCGTTCATAATCTGACGGTAAATGTAAAAGCAGGGCTTACTGTCCTCAGCACAGATACCGTCCGTTACGAGCGCGTCAAGATTTTCCTTTGCCTTAAGATAAACCTTTTCATCGTAGATATCTATGCTTTCGTCAAGGTCAACTTCAGCTTTGTCTACGTGGAGAAAGGAATAGGGATTATCCTTTACCATTTCTCTTGCCTCAGCGCTGTTCATAACATCGTAGGGGAGAGCCGCTACTTTATGCGCAAACTCCTCTTTGGGTCTTATTGCTTTGAAAGATCTGAAAACTGCCATTATTTTTTCTCCTCATAAATAATATTAATTAATTTTAACTGTTTTATATTTCTTTGTCAAGGCTTGAAAAAGTTATAATACCGTGGTATACTGTAACAGAAAAGTTTAAAAGGGGGAGTGGTACCATCAGCAGAAAAATACCGTACATATATTTTGGTGTGTTCGGGATTAATTTCCTTCTTTTCGTTATAAAGCTTTATGTGGGGCTGTCCTCAAACAGCATCAGTATTTATTCTGACGGGGTGAATAATTTTTTTGACTCCCTGACGGGACTTCTGAGCTTTGCGCTGCTTTTTTCTGCGATAAGACTGACGGATCCCGTAGCGGTTTATAAAACGAAAAAGACCGAACAGCTTCTCTCATTTGTTATTTCGGTGACGGTGGCTTTCAGTGCCTTTTATTTCGCTTATAATTCTCTGGAAAGGCTTACCTATCCCACACCTGTGAGCTTTATGACTAAATATCTGCTCATAATTCTTTTTACTGCAGCGGTCAAGCTTGTTATGTTTTTCATTTTAAGGCTTTACGGTAAAAAGTGCGGTTCGGCAGTAATAAGGCTCATTTCCCTCGACAGTATGCTCGACTTTTTCATTACAGCTGTAACTGCTCTTACACTCGTTCTTTCCGTTGACGGCAAATATGCCTATGATGCTTTATGCGGAATAGCTATCAGTGCAGTAATACTTTTTACGGCAGTGAAAAATCTTATCTCCTCTCTTTCACATCTCACCGAATCTCCGTCGAAGAATAAACGGGAGACACTGGCAGGAATTCTCAAAGAGGAGAACATAAAGGATATAAGCTTCAATCTTTCGGATGAAAGAGATGAGGTCTATATAAAAATCAGCGGCAGCACGGATACAGACTCTCTTGTCCGTGAAATCGAAAAAGAAACAGGTATCAGGGCTTACTTTTTTACCTGTGAAGAATGAAAATAAAGGAGAAAAAACCATGAAAACAGAATCAAACACAAATCAAAAGAAAAAATCAAAGGGTAAGACCTTACTTAAGGTTCTTTGCATTTTCCTCGCAGTTATCGTAGCTGCAGCAGGTATCTGCGCTCTTCTCAGCGTAACCGGAAACAAGGCAAACATCGAAAAAACCGCAGCCTTCGAAAAGGTGGATAAAGCTGATAAGCTTGTTCCCGAAAAGGATGAGGACGGAAACTGGACCTTTACCACTGACAGAGATTTCAAGGTAATGCAGCTTACTGACGTACATATCGGCGGTGGCTTTATGTCTCTTAAAAAGGACTCAATGGCACTCAATGCCGTAGCAACTATGATAAAGACAGAACAACCTGACCTCGTTATCGTAACGGGTGACGTATCTTATCCCGTTCCCTTCCAGGCAGGTACCTTCAATAACCTTTCATCTGCTAAGGTTTTCGCTGCGCTTATGGAGCAGCTGGGCGTTTACTGGACCTTAGGTTTCGGCAACCACGACACAGAGGCTTATTCCTACTATTCGAGAGAGGACATTTCAGCCTTCTACAGCAGTGAGGACTTTGAGTACTGCATTTTCGAAAGCGGTCCTGCAGATGTGGACGGCTACGGTAATCAGATTATCAACGTTAAGAATTCCGACGGTATCGTAACACAGTCTCTTTTCGTTTTCGACAGCCATTCTTATGTAGACGGAGATATTTTAGGTATTATGTGGAAGTACGATAACATCCACGAAAACCAGGTGGTATGGTACGAAGAGTCATTAAATAAAATCAACGCAAGAAATGCTGAAATCGCAAAGGAAAAGAATCTTAAAATTTCCGACACAGTAAAATCAGCTGCCTTCTTCCACATTCCTCTCGAGGAACAGAAGGATGCCTGGTATGAATATGCAGATAACGGTTTCGCAGACACCGAAAACGCCAAGCTTCATTACGGTACAGCCGGTGAAGGTAAAAAGGTAGTTTACTGCGGTATCGGTGAAGACGGTCTTTTCGAAAAGATGCTCGAGCTCGGCTCCACACAGGCTGTTTTCTGCGGACACGACCATTATAACAACTTCTCTATCGAATATAAGGGTATCAGACTTACCTACGGTATGAGTATAGACTATCTCGCATATCCCGGTATTTATAAGGAAGGCTCACAGAGAGGCTGTACACTTATTACCTTCTCACCTGACGGTTCCTTCGACTGTGTAGCTGAAAACTATTACCAGGATAAATACACCGGTGCCTATGAAAAGGAAGCTGTTATTATGCAGACGGTTAACCCTGTAGAAATTGATGAGGAATACAAATAATATGTTTATGAAAAAGTTTTCAGTAAATCTTCCGCAGAATTTCACCGTAACGGCACATACCGGCTGCGAAGGTACCAAGGATAATTCTCTCGATGCCATAAGAAAGGGCAAAGAGGCAGGTGCCGACATAGTTGAATTCGATCTGCGTTTCGACTCTGAAGGAAACGGAATTCTTTCTCACGACGAGAATGAGAACAATCCCGTAGCTCTTGATGAGGCAATAAAGCTCATTTCTTCTTATGACGGATTAAAGGTAAATGTGGACTGCAAAACTACCGATAATCTTAAAGAGGTTTACCGTCTCGGTGAAGAGTACGGCATAACCGACAGACTTTTTTACACGGGAATAGAGTTAAAGGATGTGGAGGCCGCAAGGTCACAGACACCGCAGATTCCCTACTTCCTTAACTACAAGGTAAAAAAGCTTAAGAAAAATAACAAAAAATATATTTTATCTCTTATTTCTCTGGTGAAAGAAAAGGGAGCACTCGGTCTTAATATAAAATATAATCAGTGCAGTGACAAAATGGTGAAAATGTTCCGTGAAGAAAATTTACAGATTTCTGTATGGACAGCCAATAACACCCGTGTTATGCTTAAATGTCTTTCTTTTTCACCTGATAACATTACCACCAGATATCCCTCTGAACTCAGAGAGTTAATAAACAAGTTAAAATAATCCAAGGAGCGTATTACAATGGAAAAAATAAAAATGGGTAAAATCGTCGAAATGGACGGCGACGAAATGACCAGAATTATCTGGCAGATGATAAAGGATGAGCTTCTTTCACCTTATGTGGAGCTTAATACCGAATATTATGACCTCGGTCTTCCTTACCGTGACGAAACAAACGATGAGGTAAGCATCAAGGCAGGTGAAGCCATCAAAAAGTACCGTGTAGGCGTTAAGTGCGCCACCATTACTCCCAATGCACAGAGAGTGGAGGAGTACGGTCTGAAAGAGATGTGGAAGAGTCCTAATGCTACAATCCGTGCAATTCTCGACGGTACTGTGTTCAGAACACCTATCCTTTTAAGCGGTGTAAAGCCTGCAGTAAGAACATGGGAAAAGCCTATCACCATCGCGCGTCACGCTTACGGTGACATTTACAAGGCAACAGAATTCCGTATCGAAGGCCCCGGTAAGGCAGAGCTTATTTTCACCGGTGAAGACGGAAAGACAGAAAAAGCTACTGTATATGATTTCGAATGTGGCGGCGTTTTACAGGGTATGTACAATAAGGATACATCTATAAGATCCTTCGCTCATTCCTGCTTTAAGTACGCTCTTGACACAAAACAGGACCTCTGGTTCTCAACCAAGGATACAATCAGCAAAAAATATGACCAGACCTTCAAGCTTATCTTCCAGGAAATTTACGATAATGAATATAAGGAAGAATTTGAAAAGGCGGGTATAGAGTATTTTTACACTCTCATCGACGATGCCGTGGCAAGAGTTATCCGCAGTAAGGGCGGATACATCTGGGCATGTAAAAACTATGACGGTGATGTAATGAGTGATATGGTTTCCACAGCCTTCGGTTCACTTGCTATGATGACAAGCGTTCTCGTTTCACCTGACGGAAACTTTGAATATGAGGCCGCACACGGTACCGTAACCAGACATTACTACCGTCATCTTAAGGGTGAAGAAACCTCTACTAATCCTGTTGCTACTATTTTTGCCTGGACAGGTGCCCTTCGTAAAAGAGGTGAGCTTGACGGAAATGCTGAGCTTATGGCTTTCGCAGATAAGCTCGAAAAGGCTACTCTCGGTACCATCGAGGACGGAAAGATGACAAAGGACCTCGTCGCCTTATGGCAGGGTGAAAAGGCTGAAGCACTCAATACAGCAGAGTTCATCGGTGCCGTAAAAGAAAAACTTTCAGAAATGATGTAATAATATGGATAATTATAATAATAATTCAGAAATCCCCGAAGGCGGATTCACTTATCCTGCTGAAGACGGCGGAGCGAGTGTGCTGGATAATGAAGTTGTTTTACCTTGTGACGAATCGGATGTGTCCCGTGATGAAGCAATTCCTTATAACGAAGAGACTGTGAAGGCGGACACAGATGATGTACAGGGGCAGGAAAGCGAACCGGTTTTTCAGCAGCCTGCTTTTTCACAGGGGCAGTACCCGCAGCCTCCCGAATGGACTAAAAACATAGTCGTTTCGGATAAGCCGTGGATTGAAACCGGTGAAAACGGTAACGTGTCCGTGCAGTTCAATGAGAGTGAAAAGGAGTTACCTCCGCCTACTTATGAAAGCATCAGGGCAGCGAAAAGCTCTGCAGATAAAAAGGAACTGCCTATGTGGATGCAGATAGGTGTCGTTTTTCTTGCTGCGCTTGTAGTATTTGCACTTATGAGATACATTTCACGGGTAAGAAATACTGAGGATGACTTTGCTTCCTTGGACGTAAATGCAGTTACAGTAGTTCCTACCATCGGAAATACAGAAGAAGTAACCATGCCGTCTACTGCACCCTCTGTGTCGGTTACGACTCCCGATAAGACTACTGAAGCGGAGAAGGAGAGCACTACTGCGGTGGAAAAGGAAGAAAAAACTACCGCTGAAAATAAAAAGCCTTCATCACATAATGATGAAAGCAAAGTCGATAAGAATGAAGCAAAGGTCAAGGTAATCGAGTACTTTAACGAAAGCAGTAACCGTGTAAAGACAGAGGCTGTCAAGGTAGTGAAGGACCACGAAAAACGTACTCATAATGAGGATAAGCTCGAGCTTCCCGCAGCGATAAAGGGAATAGGTAAAAGTCTGCTTGAAAGCAAAATAACAGACATTACCGAGCCTGTGGAATATGCGACACCCGAGGATATCATTTCACGGTATCCGGCCCCCGGTCAGGAGTGGTCGAGCATACTGACGGAAGAAGAGGTCGAGTCAGCTACATGCGTAGAGAACGGTGATGAATATGAAATCATCATTAATCTTTACGACTGTACAGATCCCGAGCCGGGAAAGGGAACCTCCAAGGCTATGGACTGTCTTGATGTACCGACGGTAAGAGATACGGCACCGCCTTTTATTACTTCTTTTTCGGCAGAATATTATGACTGTGTAATACGATGCATTGTGGACAAGAAATCAGGAAGAGTAATCCATGCTGATTATACTACTCCCGTTGTAATCAAGGTAGGACTCGATGCCGGCTTTACTCAGTTTGACGCAGAGATAGGTATTACTTTCGAAAAGTCTTATACCGTAACATATTAATTAAAAGAGCCTGTCCGTTTAAGGGCAGGCTTAATAAATGAAGGAGGAAAAGGAATATGAAAAAAGTGGCACTGTGTGTACTTAATTCCAAGTACATTCACTCATCTCTTGCGCCCTGGTGTCTTTTTACATCAGCTAAAGAGAAATGCAGTGACAGATATTCTTTTTCCGTTGTCGAAGGAACAATAAATGAGGATGCTGACAGAGTTTACGAAAGAATAATGAAGGAAAATCCCGCTATAGTTACCTTCACCTGCTACATCTGGAACATAAAACAGACTCTTTCCCTTTGCAGAAAAATAAAAGAAAGGGAGCGTAGCATCACCGTAATTATAGGCGGACCTGAGGTTGCCTATAATCAGCGGGAGATACTGGGAAATAACAGCTTTATCGACTATGTTTTTTCGGGAGAGGGAGAAGCGATTCTGCCTGACTTTCTCTGCGGAAAGGGTGAAAACGCTGAGGGTGTCTCATACATAAGAGATGGCAAGCTTCACCTTTCCGAAAGAGAGGATGGAGATAAATCCGATTATCCGTCGCCTTACTGTGAGGAGTATTTCACATCCCTTAAAAACAGGATAGCTTACATCGAAAGCAGCAGAGGCTGTCCCTTTTCCTGTGCTTTCTGCCTTTCGGGAAGATGCGGCAAGGTAAGATTTTTTCCGATGGAAAGAATTAAGAGAGAAATTATTTCTCTTGCCCGTTGCGGAGCAAAAACCGTAAAATTCGTAGACCGTACCTTTAACTGTAACCTTGAAAGAGCGAAGGAAATACTTTCCTTTATTAAGAATAACTACGGTAAAGATATTCCCGATGATGTTTGCTTTCATTTCGAGATAGCCGCACATATAGCTGATGAGGAATTCCTTGCTCTGATAGAAACTATGCCATCGGGAAGTGTTCAGTTTGAGGCGGGAATACAGAGCTTTAACAGTAAAACTCTTGAAGCCATAGGAAGAAAAGACAATACAGAAAAAATCTGTGAAAACCTTAAACGGCTTATTTCTTACGGTAACTGTCATATTCACATCGATCTTATAGCAGGTCTTCCGGAAGAGGATTTTTCTTCTTTCGTTGAAGGCTTTAACCGTGCATATTCTCTTAAAGCAAATATGCTTCAGCTGGGCTTTCTGAAAATTCTACACGGCTCTCCGATGGGCGAAGAAAGGGAAAAATATCCCTGTGAATACAGCAGTGAACCGCCTTATGAGGTTATATCGACACCGTGGATAAGTGCTGAGGAATTAGAATGTCTCCGTAAGGCCGAAAACGAACTCGAGCGTCTTTCGAACAGCGGAAGATTCACCCGTACTCTTGATTATGTTTTCGGAAATGTCAGCATAACACCTTTTGAGCTTTTTTATTCTTTTTCCGAATATCTCGTGGCTGAAGGGAAATCCGGCAGTATACCGCTGGATGAATATACCTGTCTTGTCTATGATTTTCTTTCCTCGCTCGAGGGTACAGACGAGAAGGTTCTGCGTGACAGAATGCTTTACGACAGAGTGGAAACGAATAATTCGGGTGTCATTCCCGAAAAGCTCAAGGTTTCTGACAGCAGACTGAAAAAGGTCAGCGAGAGCATAAAGGTGATTTCACCTCTGTCAAAAGGGGTTAACCGTACGGCAGCCATTCTTTATACAGAAAACAAGGTTATATGGTGCGATTATAAAGAAAAGGACAGAGCTTCCGGAAGATATAAGGTAGAAGAAATTCCTTTTGATGCAGAATAAAAAACGGAGCTGTAAGATTGCACAGCTCCCGGAGTATGACAAAATATTTTTTAATTTCGTACTCGTCAAGACAACTGAATAAAGAAAAAATGCCTTGATTTTATCGGATTATCAAGGCGTTTTTTTATACATAATTTTTTCGTTTGCGATGTTCTTATGGATGTTCGCTAAAATAAAAAAGACACCTGGGTGTCTTAATCATCACTTATATTGAACAGATCATTTGGCGTACATTCTAAAATCTGACATAATTTCTCTATAGTTTCGAGTTGCAGGCCGGTAAGTGTATTGTCACATATTTTATTGACCGTTTTATAGGTAGTCTGCATCTGCTTTACAAGCCAGTAACGGCTTTTATTCTTTTTATCGAGTAAATTCTGAACATTCATATTAATCATAATTATCACCGCAATTATTTTACCACTAACTCTGCTACTATATAATTAACTATATGGTAGTGTACCTATTGGTTGACTATTATGAATTTATGTGTATAATAGAAATACAACTGAAATATAAGAACAAAAGACATTAATGAGGTGATGTTATGAGATCCTGTACATTTTTCGGACACCGTGATGCTCCCGACAGCATACGCTATGATTTAAAGCAGACACTTATTGACCTGATAGAAAATAAAGGTGTTTCTGTCTTTTATGTAGGACATAACGGAAAATTTGACTCTATGGTATTAAGTGAGCTTAAGCTTTTTTCTTCTGTTTACAGACATATTCATTACTTTCTCGTAATCGAAAGCATACCCGAAGTAAAAATGGATTTCGGAGTAGATGAAGAGCATCTTCTTTGTCCTGATTATTTCCTTGGTAATACACCTAAACAGTTTGCTCTCGACCGCCGTAACGGTTGGATGGTCAATCAGTCAGATTATGTGGTGACTTATGTATGGAAGGCAACAGGCGGTGCCCGAAAATTCAAAGAAAGAGCAGAGAAGAAAAATAAAACAGTCATCAATCTTTATAACTGTTAACAAAAAACACAGAGCTTAAAATTCTGCTTGTCAAAATAAAGTTGATTTTTTTAGTTCATCAAAACTATATGATAAAGAAAAAACTGCCTTGATTTTACCGGATTTTCAAGGCGTTTTTCTGTTGTTGTATAACTTTAACTTGTGAAATTAACATGTTGCTATTTTTATACAGGTTTATTCGAATTCTTTTATGTATCCCTTCGCGCTTCTCGTCATTTCCTTACAGAAATCCGAATCGTATTTTCTTTTACAGAAGGCCGTCAGCCATTCCTCATAGGATTTTTCTCCCGACTTATATGAGAGCATTTCACGAAGCTCGTCTGCGTTTAGTGTGCGGTAGGAATCGGTGTGTACGATGAATTTCTGCTGACAGCGCTGAGGCTTCTGTCTTTTTTTCTGACCTTCCGTAGGATAACCGATGACGAGCATACAGATGGGAACTACTCTGTCGGGAAGAGAGAACAGCTCCTTATGGTATTCTCTGTTTTCGATTATGTCACCTATGTAGCAGGAGCCGAGTCCGATGCTTTCGGCAGCTACCACCACATTCTGTGCGGCGATTAACGCATCCTCCACGGATATAAAAAGGTCACCCTCACCTGCATTTTTTGGCTCGAGACCTATACTGCGGTAGGCATCGTCCCACTTTTTACAGTCAGCACAGAAGATAAGCACCATCGGTGCTGTTTTTATGAAGGGCTGATTATCACAGGAAACGGCGAGCTTATTTTTGATTTCCTGATTTCTTACATCTATTATGGTGTAAAGCTGCTGATTACCTGCTGTCGGTGCTTCCGAAGCACAGCGAAGTAAAAGCTCTCTCGTTTTTTCGTCGATATCCTCATCCGTAAACTGACGGACACTTTTTCTTTCAAAGAGACTTTTTATAATTTCGTTCACCTTTTTTATCTCCTGTTTTTGTATTTGAGACTCATTATATCATAATTTTTGAACAAAAAACAATAGCGTATTATTGAAAAAGTGTAATTAATGTGTTATTATAAGATGAAATATAAGGCAAAGGAGAAAATAAAAAATGAAAGTAATAGTAATGAATGATGCTCTCGAAATTTCGAAGGCAGCAGCTGATATAATTATTAAGCAGGTAAATAATAAGCACGGAAGTGTACTCGGCTTTGCTACGGGTGCATCACCTGTGGAAACCTATAAGAGAATTATCGAAGCCTATGAAAGAGATGAGGTTTCACTCAAGTACATAACCACCTTTAATCTCGATGAATACGTAGGACTCGACAGAGAAAACGTAAACAGCTATTTCTACTTTATGAAGGACAATCTCTTCGGTAAAACCGATGTGGATTTCGACCGTGTAAATTTCCTTTCGGGTACTGCCGAGGATATGGATGCTGAATGTGACCGCTACAGTCAGAAAATTAAGGAAAGCGGCGGCATAGATATTCAGATTTTAGGTATCGGTACTAACGGTCACATAGGCTTCAACGAGCCCGGTGATAAGTTTGCTGACGGTCCTTTCGCAGTAAAGCTTACACAGAGTACTATCGACTCAAACAAAAAATATTTCGAGGCTGTCGGTGATACCATGCCCGGCTACGCTCTTACTATGGGTATCGGTGATATCATGAGAAGTAAAAAGATAGTTCTTATCGCTACAGGTGAAAGTAAAGCAAAGGCTGTAAAAGAGCTTGTAGAGGGCGAGGTTTCACCTTCCTGTCCCGCTACCATTCTTAAGCTTCACGCTGACGTAACCGTTTTCCTTGATAAGGAAAGTGCTTCACTTTTAAATCCGGACAGATAATTTTTCAGAAAGGCGATTTGCATTAGTGAATCATAGTAAATATGAGTACCGACAATAAAAAATTAAAGGTATGCCCCAAAATAACCGATACTTCCGTTACTGAAAACGGTGAAATCCTTATTCGGTGGACAGAATCTCCCGGTGCGGATAAATATGCCGTAAAGCGTTCGTCAAGTCCTGACGGTGAATATGAGCTTGTCGCCTGGGCCAAGACAAACGAATATACCGATAAGTCAGTTAAAAGAGATTTTACTTATTGGTATAAGATAATAGCACTGAAGGTTCTTAAGGGAACGAGAAACTCTAAAAAAACCAGTCCCGTCGTCGCACAGGTTGTTTCATCCATACCTGCTCCCGATTCACTCAAAACGGTGAATAAATCGGCTAAAATAAAGCTCAGCTGGGAAGCACCGACAGGTGTGAGCAACTTTACTGTTTACAGACGTAATGAATATTTTCATCAGATGATGCCCATAGCTACGGCAGAAGGCAACAGCTTTATTGACAGGGATATCGTTCAGGGTCAGTTTTATTATTACAGCGTTCAGAGTAATGACGGTGACAGACAAGGTAATTTCAGCAAGGTGGTTTCCGGCATCTGTCTTGACTGCGGTGAGATTTTTTATTCGAAAGCGAGACTTTTTAAAAAGGTCGAACTTCAGGCGAGAATAGTGGCGGGTGCTGACGGATATATTTTCGAGCGAAGCGAAGACGGTGAGTGCTTTACGGAGATATACAGAACCGAGTCGGATGTGGTGACCAGATACACCGATAAGCCTGATAAGGCATTTACTTTCTATTATTACCGTGTCAGAGCATATAAAAATGTCGGCGGAAAAGCTTATGTAAGCGGGCCATCGCAGGCAAAAAAAATCAAAACAAAATAAATTTCACTTAAAATATTGACTATTTTCATTAATTGAGTTAAAATGGAATAAAGAATAATATAAAAATACGAATGGAGGCAGTTTATTATGAAGAAGAATTTTAAGAAATTTGTCGCACTTCTCCTCTCCGTGCTTATGCTTATGTCTTTTATGGCAGTAGGTGCAAGTGCTGAGGATGTAACAGAAGCACCCGAAACCGAAGGCGAACATACTCATCGCGGATTTATTGAAATTTTCATTGACTTTGTTATGGAAATCTACGGTCTTTTCAAATACATCTTCTATGATGTTTTCCGTGGTTTACCTGCATAATGTAATCTGAAAAAATAAGAGAGCTGAACTGAACAGCTCTCTTTTTTATTGCTTTATTCTGCTTTTTCGTAAATCGCCTTAAGTCCGTCGAGAAGAAGATTTTCGTCGTAGATGATTTCTTCCTCACAGCAGGGGATGATGCCGGCACTGTAGCCGCCTGTAGCGATGAGAGTGCATTTTTCGTAGCCGAGTTCAGCACGGATTCTTTTAATCATACCGTCGAGCATAGCCGCTGTACCGAAAACGATACCGCTCTGCATACATTCGGTGGTGTTTTCACCGATAGCCTTTTCGGGAGTGGTGAAGCTGATTGACGGTAAAAGTGCCGCATTTTTAGCTAAGGCATCCATAGAAATTTTCACACCGGGAGAAATGGTACAGCCACGGAATGTACCGTCTTTATCTATAACCAGGATTTTTGTGGCAGTACCCAGGTCGCATACGAGACAGGGAAGAGGATATTTTTCTATGGCACCTACGGCACCTGCAATAAGGTCTGCACCGAGATAGGAAACGGGAAGTATCTCTACCTTAAGACCTCCGTAATTCTTTTCTCCTACGATAACAGGCTCTATTCCTACCGTACGCTTTACAGCCATACTCAGTGCGTGAGTGAGCTCCGGAACTACAGAAGCGAAAACACAGCCTGTAAAATCCGAAGGCTTTACATTGTATAAATTAAAAATATCCAGAAGATCGATAGCGTATTCATCACTTGATTTATGTCTCGAGGTGTAAAGTCGGGAAACGAAAATAAGACTGCCGTCTTTATATGCACCGAGTGTAATGTTTGTATTGCCCATATCAATAGCTAAAAGCATAAAATCACTCCTTATACTAAAAAGTATATACAATATTGTGGCAAAAGTCAAATGAATATGATACAATAAGCTCAAGAATAAAAAAGAAAGTGATAAATTATGAAATGCACTATATGTCCGCGTGAATGCGCAGCAGACAGAAAAGAGAAAAAAGGGTACTGCGGTGTGGGTGAAGAGTTTACTCTGGCACGTGCGGCTAAGCATATGTGGGAGGAACCGCCTATAAGCGGAACAAAAGGAAGCGGTACGGTTTTCTTTTCGGGATGTAACCTCGGCTGTGTTTTCTGTCAGAATTATGAAATCAGCCACGGCTGTAAGGGTAAAACAGTATCGTCGGAAAGGCTTCGTGAAATCTGTGAAAATCTCATCTCTGAGGGTGTACATAACATTAATTTCGTAAATCCTACCCACTATGCCCTGATGCTGTCTGATTTTCTGGAAAGAAACAGTATTTCCGTACACGTGGTTTATAACAGCGGCGGTTACGAAAAGACGGAAACACTTAAGTGTCTGGAGGGTAAAATACAGATTTATCTGCCGGACCTTAAATATATAAGTGACGAAAGAAGCAGTAAGTATTCTTCGGCGCCCGATTATTTCTCTTATGCCTCGAGGGCGCTTACAGAAATGAAAAGGCAGTGTCCCGAAAATATATACGATGAAGAGGGGATAATGCAGAAGGGTATGATTGTGAGGCATCTTATTCTTCCGAAGAATACTAATCAGTCTCTGAAAATTCTCGACTGGATAAAAGAAAATCTCGGTACCGATACGGTAATAAGTCTTATGTCTCAGTATACTCCCTACGGTAAGGTGGATTCTTTTCCCGAGCTTCAGCGCAGAATTACCGAAAGGGAATATTTTAAAGTAGTTGACTATGCCGAAAATCTTGGCTTCGGAAATATTTTTACACAGAGCTTTCTTTCGGCAGATGAGGAGTTTATTCCGGATTTCGATTTTACGGGAATATAAAAATATGAAAAGACTTTATTTTTGAGAATTTTTATGTTAAAATCAGAAAGTAGAAAACAACGGAGGTTTTTAAAATGAAAGGTTTTATGGGCGAATTCAAAAAATTTATTATGCGCGGTAATGTTATTGATCTTGCTGTCGGTGTTATCATAGGCGGTGCTTTCCAGGCTATCGTCAATTCTCTGGTAAACGATTTCGTTTCACCGATACTTTCTCTTTTCACTAAAGGCATTAATTTTGCTGACAAGTTTATTGTGCTCGCTGTTACAGAAGAGACTTTTGCCACAGCAGAGGCAGCTAAGGAAGCAGGCTATGCCACACTTAACTACGGTGCATTCATCACTGCCGTAATTAATTTCCTTATTATGGCATTCGTTATCTTCCTTTTAGTCAAGGGTATCAATAAGCTTTCCGAAATCGGTAAGAAAAAGGAAGAACCTGTAGAGGAAGCTCCCACTACCAAGGCTTGTCCCTTCTGTAAGAGTGAAATCAGCATAGAAGCTGTTAAGTGTCCTCACTGTACCTCTGACCTTCCCGCAGAGGAGGCAGCTGAATGATAGGTTTTATCGGTGCGGGCAATATGGCTTCAGCCATTATTGCGGGTATGTGTAAGTCTGAATTTGTAAAGAGCAAGGATATAGCGGTTTTTGATTTGGATAAAAATAAAACCGACATTCTTTCAAAAAGCTACGGCATCACTGTGAAAGCGTCAGCGGGGGAAATCGCAGAAAGCTGTGATAAAATCGTTCTCGCTGTTAAACCCAATGTAATCGCATCAGTTTTAGCAGATATTGACTCTGTAGTTAAAGAGAAAAATCCTCTCTTTATTTCTATCGCTGCAGGAAAAACCACGGAATATCTTCTTGACTGTGTCAGCTATGAGGGCAGATTTATCCGTGTGATGCCGAATATCAATGCTCTTGTTGGTGCGGCTGTGTCGGGTTATTGCGGTACGGAGAATGTAAGTGATGAGGATATGAGCTTTGCCGAAAATTTCTGTGAATGCTTCGGTACGGCAGTCAGAATCGACGAAAAGCTCTTCCCGATTTTCAGCGCAATCGGTGGCTGTTCACCAGCTTTTACTTATATGTATATCGACGCTCTGGCGAGGGCTGCTGTTAAAAACGGTATGCCTAAGGCACAGGCTTTAGAGGTGGCTGCACAGTCGGTTTTAGGCAGTGCGAAAACTGTTCTCGAATCTGCTGACCATCCCTGGGCATTGGTTGACAGAGTATGCTCACCGGGAGGCACTACCATCGAGGGTGTGGCTTCCTTACAGAGAGACGGATTTGAAGCGGCGGTAATGAATGCTGTTCAGGCGAGTTTCGATAAGGATAAGAGGGTTTAAATTTAATATTATCATAGGGGCAGTTTTTACTGTCTCTTTTTTTGTCAAAAAAATTAAATTCTCTAATCATACTTTAATTTTCCACGAGTATTATATGGGTGTAAAGAGAAACACAGCTCTTACATAAAATCATAAAAAACACACAGAAAGGTGGAAATAAATATGAAAAAATTACTTAATGTTTTATTAGCAGCAGTTCTCGGAGCTTCCGTATTTTCGGCGGCATCACTCACAGCCTCGGCGGCAACTCTTCCGAAGGTTACATCAGTCAAGGACTATAACATTGACGATGATGAAATCAATCTCAAATGGAAAAAGGTCAGAGGTGCAGACGGCTATCAGGTAAAGATTTATTCCAAAGGTGAATGGAAGGCTGTAGGTCTTACAAAGAAAACTAATTTTGAGGTTGACGACCGTAAGAGTGCCACGAACTATAAGTTCAAGGTAAGAGCTTACGAACTGAAAAAGGGTAAAAGAGTTTACGGCAAATACTCTTCCGTAGTCGTAGCGGCCACAGAGCCTGATGAAGTAGATAACCTTAAGGTTTCCTCAAAGGCTAAAACTACTGTTACACTTAAATGGTCCAAGGTGCCCCGTGCATCAAGATATCAGGTTTATCTTTACGATTCAGCTAAAGGTAAGTATGTGAGAAAGGTAACCGTTAAGAAGAACACGGCCACGGTCAAAGAGCTTAAGGCAGGCACTACTTACAAGTTCAAGGTCAGAGCTTACTTCAGCGGTGACGCAGGTAAGGAATACGGCAGCTTCTCCGATGTGCTTTCCGTAAAGACAAAGACATCATCTTCGTCAGCTTCTGCGACAAACGCTAAAGGGTCTGTTACCGCATCGAAAGCAGAATCGGTAGCCTTAAATCATGCGGGGCTTAAAAGGAACCAGGTATGGGGCTTCGAAAATGAACTCGATTATGAAAGAGGCGTAAAGGTTTACGAGATCAGCTTCGAAACCAGTAGATATGATTATGAATACACAGTAGATGCAGGTTCAGGAAAAATCCTTCACTACGAAAAAGAGAGAGATTAATGTATAAATAATAAATTTTAATCTGGTTATATAAAATTGTAACATTTTGGTCATTTTAATATATCCAAAAAGAGGTATAATCTGTACTGTAATTTAAATTAAGAGGTGTTACCTATGAAAAGAATCGTTACAGTACAGGATATCTCATGTGTGGGCAAATGCTCCCTTACCGTCGCCCTTCCCATTATTTCAGCTATGGGTGTGGAAACAGCGATTATTCCCACAGCGGTTTTATCTACTCACACTATGTTCAGTGAATTTACCGTAAAGGATCTGACAGATCAGATTCAGCCTATCTCCGACCACTGGAACAGAGAGCAGTTTAAGTTCGATGCTGTCTATACCGGTTATCTCGGCTCTTTTGAGCAGATCGACCTTATGAAGGATTTCTTCGACAGATACAAGACAGAGGAGAATATCATTTTCGTTGACCCCGCTATGGCAGATAACGGAAAGCTTTATCCTGCATTTGACGAGGCGTTCGCTAAGTATATGGCTACTCTCTGCGCTAAGGCTGACATCATCGTGCCCAATATGACCGAGGCTTCCTTTATGACAGGCATCGAGTATAAGGCAGAATATGATGAAGAATATGCCAAGACTATGCTCAAGGCTCTTTCTGACCTCGGTGCGAAAATCTCTATCCTTACAGGTGTTTCCTTCGAGGAAGGCAAGACAGGCGTTATGGGCTACGATAAGGAAAAGGATGAATTCTTCTACTACTGCCATAAAAAGCACAGCCGTTCCTACCACGGTACGGGCGATATCTTCTCCAGCACCTGCATCGGTGCCATAATGAACGGTCTTGACTGGAAGGAAGCTGTGAAGGTAGCTGCCGATTACACAAGCGAATGTATCCGTATTACTGCCGAAGATCCCACATCTAATGACTACGGTGTAAATTTCGAAGCAGTTATTCCCGACTTACTTAAAATGCTCGGTAAATAATCAGCCTCCCGGTATGTATCCTGAAAGTTAATAGTGTAAGCACAGGGTTCGGCATTAAGCTGTTCCCTGTGCTTTTTTGCGGACACAACCCGTTGTGTCCCTACGGTTCTTCGTTTTATTGCCATTTCGTAGGGTCACGATGCATCGTGACCGCATCCCTCAGATTTACTTATCTTATTGCATCTATCGGGTCTACATTCTTTCCGTCCTTAAGGACCTCGAAGTGAAAGTGCGGCTCCTGTCCGCTCTCACAGGGTAAATCTCCTGTCTTGCCCACGGTGTCGCCCTTTTTAATTATCGCATCGAATTTCACGGTAGTGCCTTGCTCCAGACCGCAGTAGCGTCCTGTGAAATCTCCGAAATCGATTTCGATGCAGTAGCCGTAGGAGGTGTCGGAATAAACCTTAGTTACTCTGCCGTTGCCGACAGCATAAACGGGTGTGCCTCTTTCGCAGGTAAAGTCGATAGCTTTGTGGACTCTCCAGTCATCCATAGTCTCGTCGTAAACGGGAGTGGCAGAGTAATCCTTCAGAATTTCATCCTCGCAGGGAAGGATGTAAGATGTGTTCCCGTAATCAGCCTTCGTCGGTTCTGTTGTCGTGGCAGGAGCGGTAGTTTCCCTTGCTTTTTTTGTGGTAGTGGGTGCTGAGGTTGTCTGTCTTACGGTGGTTTCCTTTTCTGTGGTAGTTTCCGTAAGTCTCGGATCGGCCTCGTCTTCTTTATTCGCTTTAGCCTGTTCGGTAGCAAAGGAGATACTCGTATTCGTATCGTAGGCGATTTCCGAAATAAGATTAGTGGATGCCTTGTAGATAACACCTATGGCTAAGGCTATGACAGAAAGACAGACGGCACTTGTAATATAAAAGCCTTTACCGGTGTAGATGGATGAAAAACGCTTCTTTTTATCCTTCATAAAATTTCCTCATTTCAAAAAAGTCTTTTCTTTGTTTTTATTATGGTTGGAGAAAGTCTTTTTTATCCTCGTATAAGAAAAAATTTTTTTATAAAAATAAGAACAAATGTTTGCATTTTCCGTAAAGATGTGTTATACTGATTCTGTCGAACATTTGTTTTTTTATTTCTGTGTAAAAGAAAGAGGTTATTTATATGAAACCTTTAAGTGAAAATCAGCATCTTATTCTCGAATATCTTAAAGAAAGAATGGGCGACGGTGTGCCTCCCTCGGTAAGAGAAATCTGTCAGGCTGTGGGTCTTCGCTCTACATCCTCCGTTCAGGCTAACTTAGACGCCCTCGAGGAAAAGGGATACATCGTAAGAGACCCGATGCTCAAACGCTCCATCCGCATCGTAGGTCAGGCGGAAAATGTGCGTCACGTCCCTCTTTTGGGTACGGTTACTGCAGGTCTTCCCATTTTAGCTGTGGAGCAGGTGGAATGCTATCTGCCTTTTACAGGCGGACATCTTTCGAAGGATAAGGATCTTTTCGCTCTTCGTGTTAAGGGTGAAAGTATGATTAATGCGGGAATTTATGACGGTGATATTCTCTTCGTGGAAAAGACACCTACCGCCCGTAACGGTGACATAGTAGTCGCTCTTATTGAGGATGAAGCCACTGTAAAAACCTTCTACAAGGAAAACGGTCACTTCCGTCTCCAGCCAGAAAACGATGCCTTCGAGCCTATTATCGTAAATGAGCTTATCATTTTAGGTAAGGCTGTGGCGATGATGAGGTATCTTTAATTAGTGCGGAATGCGGGATTCAGAATGACGGGGGAGTCTTTTGAAACCCGAAAATCATATTCCGCCGGGTTAATAAACAGGTTATCGTAGGGACACGGCTTGCCGTGTCCGCTTATAAACAGCAAGCAATATTTAGCACCGTAGGGTGGGGTGATTCATCCCGCCACATAAAAATTTTTACGAGGATACAAAAAATGATAAATATTACCGAATGGATGGAGAGTTTTATCAGTGCTCTTGATGAAACCTTCTCCGACCGAGTATGGTTCGTAGGTCTTCAAGGGAGCTATGCCCGTGGTGAAGCTACGGAAACCAGTGACATTGACCTTGTCGTAATACTCGATGAGCTTTCTCCTGATGACATACATACCTTTAATTCTATGCTTGACCGTTTATCGAACAGAGAGCTTATCTGCGGATTTCTTTCGGGTAAAGAAGAAATTCTTAACTGGGAGCCGTCTGACCTTTTTCAATTTTACTATGATACCAAGCCTTTGAAGGGCAGCCTTGATGAACTGCTTTCTCTTATTGATGATGAAGCTGTCAGCCGGGCAATAAAAACAGGTGCCTGTAACATTTATCACGGTTGCGTCCATAATATGCTCTATGAAAAGAGTGAAGAAATTTTAAGAGGACTTTACAAATCCGCTTCTTTTGTTGTGCAAGCGGTCTGTTTCAAAGAAACAGGGAAATATATCAGCCGTCAGAAGGATTTGCTTGACATAGTTTCTGCTGATGAAAGAATAATAGTCGAAACCTTTCTTAAGCTTAAAAATGGCGGAGAGGTTAATTTTACGGAAATGTCAGAGACACTCTATCTCTGGTCGGCAGGCCTGATAGAAAAAACAAAAGTATAACTCTTTGAGGTGAACCGCATTGAACATAATCGGATATTACAGCTCAGAAAATAAAGAGCATTGGCTCAGTAAAATAAAAGAAAGTCAGTGGAGTGCAGGTAAGTTTCTTTACAAGCTTCTCAGTGAAGATACATTTAAAGATACTGTCGGTGAAAACTCCGATGTACTTATGCTGACGGAAGGCGATGAGCTGATTTCATTCTGCACTTTGGCTGAAAAGGATGATATTCAGCCTACGGATCTGACTCCGTGGATAGGCTTCGTCTACACCTACCCTCAGTACAGAGGTTACCGTCACAGCGGGAAGCTTATGATCTTTGCAGAAGAAAAAGCGAAAGCACAAGGGGCTGACAGTATCTATATCTCAACTAATCATATCGGACTTTACGAAAAGTTCGGTTATGAGTTTTTCTCTGTTATGAAAGATATTGACGGGGAAGATTCCAGAGTATACACAAAGAAGGTTAAATAGATTATGATTATTCTTGTTTCGGGTGCATCACACACGGGTAAAACTGTCCTCGCCCAAAGACTGCTTGAAAAATATAAATATCCCTATCTGTCAATAGATCATCTTAAGATGGGTCTTATCCGAAGCGGACAGACAGACCTGACACCTGTGAGTGATGACGGTGAGCTTACGGCATACCTGTGGCCCATAGTCCGTGAGATGATTAAGACAGCCGTAGAAAACGGACAGAATCTTATCGTTGAGGGATGCTACATTCCCTTCGGATGGCAGAAGGATTTTTCTGAGGAATATTTAGACAACATCAGATATTACTGTCTCATTATGAGTGAAAATTACATCAGAAAGCATTTCGATGACATAAAGAAATATGCCAATATAATAGAAAACCGTCTCGATGACAGTGACTGCACTGAGGAAAGTGTGCTCAGGGATAATGCTGAAATGCTGACACTGGCAGAAAAGCACGGGGTGAATTATGTGCTTATTGATGATAAGTATGAGATTGATATCGAAATATAAAGGGCTGACTTTTTTCAGCCCTGTTTTTGTCTTAAAGTTTTTTGTAAAAGAATCAGATCATCTGTAAGATTGACGGAGAAATAAAAAAAGGAACGGCGTAAAACCGTTCCGCTGGCATTCATTTATGCGATATTAACTCTTATAAGTATATTCTTCTTGTAGCTTTTTCCTTTCTCATTAAGGAATCTGAACTTCTTTACCATAAAGAGCTGACCTGTACAGAAAAGCTTAGGGAAGATAATATGTAAAGGCTCAAGTGCACCGTCGAATTCGAGAACTCTCTCTGCACCTGTATCTGCTTCTTCTTCAGTGATTTCTATTTCTCTGAAAAGAAGGGGATTTCCGTCATCGGGCTTTCCTTCCACAGCGACGGGTTTTACTTTTTCGACCTTAGTGCCGCAGTATTTACAGTAATTGCTGTTCTTTGCTATCGATTTTTTACATTCGTTGCAGACCATAATTACTCTCCTTCGTATTTTTATAAATTTCATTATACTACATTTTTCCGAAAGTATCAAGTTTTTTCGGAAGAAAAATGTGATTTTATAAGAAAGGGAAAAGTGTACAAAAATTCAGAGAGGGTCACCCCAATATATTGTGTATTATTTTTCGCTGAAAAATACAATAATTTGTGCTGTTGCTATTGCAATTCACTATATTTTGTGTTATTATTAGTCCTGCACCCGTTCCTTGAAGGGTCAGAGGCCCTATATATGGTGGTTTGGGATTTTTACCGCCATAGAGAACGGAAACTAAATTTGTAATATGTTAAGGAGGAAAAAACTATGTATACCGTTTTAAAAAGAACAGGTAAAATTATTGACTTCGATTTAAAGAAGATTACTCAGGCTATCACTCTTGCCTTTGAAGCACAGGGCAGAGATTTCAATCCCGATATCATCGATTTCCTTGCTCTCAAGGTTACAGCTGATTTCGAACCCAAAATAAAGGACGGACACGTAGCTGTCGAGGATATCCAGGACAGCGTAGAAAACGTTCTCGTTCAGGCAGGTTATTCTGATGTAGCTAAGGCATACATTCTTTACCGCCGTCAGCACGAAAAGCTTCGTGACATCAATACCACACTTCTCGACTATAAGGAAATCGTAGATAACTATGTTAATGTCAATGACTGGCGTGTTAAGGAAAATTCCACCGTTACATACTCTGTCGGCGGTCTTATCCTTAATAACTCAGGTGCTATCACTGCTAACTACTGGCTTTCAGAGGTTTATGACGATGAAATCGCAAACGCTCACCGTAATGCTGACATTCATCTTCACGACCTTTCTATGCTCACCGGTTACTGTGCAGGTTGGTCACTTAAGCAGCTTATCCAGGAAGGCCTCGGCGGTGTAACAGGTAAGATTACTTCTTCTCCTGCATCTCACCTTGCTACTCTCTGCAACCAGATGGTTAACTTCCTTGGTATTATGCAGAATGAATGGGCAGGCGCTCAGGCTTTCTCATCCTTCGATACCTATCTCGCTCCCTTCGTAAAGGTTGACAATCTCTCTTACGATCAGGTAAAGAAGTGCATCGAATCCTTTATCTACGGTGTAAACACACCCTCAAGATGGGGTACACAGGCTCCCTTCTCAAACATCACTCTTGACTGGACTGTTCCTAATGACCTTGCAGAGCTTAACGCTATCGTAGGCGGCAAGGAAATGGACTTCAAGTATAAGGACTGTAAGAAGGAAATGGATATGATCAACCGTGCCTTCATCGAAACAATGATCGAAGGTGACGCTAACGGCAGAGGCTTCCAGTATCCTATCCCCACATACTCAATCACAAGTGATTTTGACTGGTCAGAAACAGAAAACAATAAGCTTCTTTTCGAAATGACCGCAAAATACGGCACACCCTACTTCTCAAACTACATCAACTCTGATATGGAACCCAGTGATGTACGTTCAATGTGCTGCAGACTCCGTCTCGACCTTCGTGAGCTTCGTAAAAAGTCAGGCGGCTTCTTCGGTAGCGGTGAAAGCACAGGTTCTATCGGTGTTGTTACCATCAATATGCCCAGAATTGCTTTCCTTGCAAAGGACGAAAAGGATTTCTACGAGCGTCTTGACAGACTTATGGACATCTCTGCACGTTCTCTTGCTATCAAGAGAAAGGTTATCACAAACCTTCTCGATGCAGGTCTCTATCCCTATACAAAGAGATATCTCGGCACATTTGCAAATCACTTCTCAACCATCGGTCTTGTCGGTATGAACGAAGCTGCTCTCAATGCAAACTGGCTCAGATGTAACCTTATCGACGATAAGGCACAGCAGTTCGCAAAGGATGTTCTCAACCATATGAGAGAGAGACTTTCCGACTATCAGGAAATGTACGGCGACCTTTACAACCTTGAGGCTACTCCCGCTGAGTCTACCTCTTACAGACTTGCAAAGCATGACCTCAAGCACTATCCCAACATCATCACAGCAGGTGATACAAAGAAGGGTGAGACACCTTACTATACAAACTCCTCACACCTTCCCGTAGGTTATACAGACGATATCTTTGAAGCACTTGACAAACAGGATGAGCTTCACACTCTTTACACCTCAGGTACCGTATTCCACGCTTACCTCGGTGAAAAGCTTCCCGACTGGAAGAGTGCAGCTAACCTCGTTAAGAAGATTGCAAGCAATTACCGTCTTCCCTACTACTCAATTTCTCCCACCTATTCCGTATGTAAGAACCACGGCTATATCGCCGGTGAAGAATATACCTGTCCCGAATGCGGTGAAAAGACAGAGGTTTACAGCCGTATCACAGGCTACTACCGTCCCGTTCAGAACTGGAACGACGGTAAGAGTCAGGAATTCGAGCATAGAGTTGAATATAGCGCTGCAAAGCTCGATAGAGATATCACAAAGACCTTCAAGGAAGCAAAAGAAGAATGTGCTTGCTGTGCAAACGACGACAGAATCATTCTCTTCGCATCAAAGACCTGCCCTAACTGCAAAATGGCGGCTAAGTTCCTTGATGATGCAGGTATTAAGTATGAAAAGGTTTTAGCTGACGAAAACCCTGCTATGGCTAATGAATTTGACATTCATCAGGCTCCCACACTTGTAGTTATCAGTGGCGGCAAGGCAGAAAAAATCGTAAACCTTTCCAACATCAGAGCATACACAGAAAGATAAATTAAAGAAAGCGGGCAAAAAAATCTGTCCGCTTTCCCTTTGTGATAAGGTATGAGGTGAAAATTATGTATGACGTTATAATTATCGGTGCGGGCCCTGCAGGTCTTACTGCATCAGTTTATCTTCGCAGAGCAGACAAAAGTGTTCTCATTCTCGAAAGAGAGACCTTCGGCGGTCAGATTACCCATTCTCCCAAGGTTGAAAATTATCCCGGCTTCGTTACGATGACAGGAAGCGAGCTGGGTGACAGATTAGTCGAGCAGGCAATGGCACAGGGAGCAGAGTTTGAGCTGGACAAGGCTGTGGCTATCGAAGGTAATCCCGGCGATTACACCGTAAAGGGTGAAAGAGGGGATTATAAGGCTAAGGCTGTTATCATAGCCGTAGGCAGTGAGCACAGAAGACTCGGTCTTCCTAAGGAAGAAAAATTTACAGGTGAAGGCATTTCCTACTGCGCAGTGTGTGACGGAGCCTTCTACGCAGGCAAAGAGGTAGCCGTTATCGGCGGAGGTAACAGTGCGCTTCAGGAGGCTGTTATGCTTTCGAAGCTCTGTACAAAGGTTACCGTAGTTCAGAATCTCGCCTTCGTAACAGGTGAGCCGAAGCTTAAGGAAGATCTCGACAGCAAGGATAATGTTTCCTTTATTTATTCTACTGTGGTCAAGGAAATCAAGGGCGAAGACAAATTCGAGGGTATCGTTATTCAGAATACTGAAACGGGAGAAGAATCTGTTCTTACCTGTGATGCGGTATTCGTTGCCATCGGTCAGAAGCCGATGAATGAGCCCTTCGAAAATAACGTAAGCCTTAATGAATACGGCTACATAAATGCTGATGAAAGCTGCCTTCCTGAAAATGCCTCAGAGGGTATCTTTGTGGCAGGTGACTGCAGAAGCAAGAGAATCCGTCAGGTTGCTACCGCAGTGGCTGACGGAGCTGTTGCCGCGCTGGCTGCAGTAAGCTTTACGGACAGAGTATAAAAAAATGCTGTTGCGACCGCAACAGCATTTTTACTTTAAAGAAAGTAAAAGATCCCATATACACACCGACAGAAAAAATAAACTCAACTACCAAAAAAGAATACTGTTCTTTATATATGAAACTTTATGCGGCAGATTTCAGAGTTACTTGTTTTTAGGACAGGGATACTGTTTTTATAGTATTAATTCAGATTAAAATAGAATATAAGGTTGATTTTTCAAAGGTATGATGATAAACTGTGATTGACTAATTTGTAGGGAGGAAAATATAATGAAGAAAATTTTGTTTTTATTTTCAACAGCTATTATGCTTATACTGTTTGCTTTTTCGTCAAGCGCACTAGAAAAAACAGGTCAGTGCGGTGAGAATGTTTACTGGGAGTTTGATGAAGCTACAGAAAGACTTGTTATCAGCGGCGAAGGTGATATGTGGGATTATGATTATTGGAATTATACACAAGCACCCTTTTATAGTAACAATGAAATAAAAACAGTTATAATCAAAGACGGCGTAACAGGTATTGGTGCTTGGGCTTTTGAATATTGTAGAAGAATTAGTTATGTCAGTATTCCGGATACTGTAACTAAAATAGGTATTAAATCTTTCGAGTATTGTACAAGCATAACAAGTATTGATATCGGAACCGGTGTTACATCTATTGGAGAGTACGCTTTTGCTAATTGCTTTAATTTGAAAAGCGTGATAATTCCGATTAGCGTTAATAATATCGGTAAAAGTGCTTTTTTGGAATGTGATGGATTAGAATTGTACGGAAGTGCCATAAAATATGAAGGAACAAAAGATCAATGGAAAGTAATTACACCCAATGGTATCGGTGATATAAACGGAAAGTATAAATATGAATATGAGTATCACATTCATCAATATAGTTCAACTGTAAAATATCCCAATTGTACAGAACAGGGTTTTACAACCTATTCGTGTGAATGCGGTTATAGTTATGTTGGCGATTACACAGAATTAACTGCTCATATCTACACATCACAAATTACTAAGCAGCCTACCCATAATGAAGAAGGCATAAAAACCTTTATTTGTGACTGCGGAGATACTTACACGGAATCTGTGGCAGTAATACCTCACACCTATAACTCTGTTATAACACCGCCTAGCTGCACAGAACAGGGTTATACAACTTATTCATGTGAATGCGGTGACAGCTATGTCAGTGATTATGTAGAAGTAAAGTCACATAGCTATTCTTCTGCTGTTACACAGACTGCAACTCACCTTTGTGAGGGCATAATAACTTATACCTGCACGATTTGCGGAGATGCTTACACGGAAAAAACAGAAAAAATAAAAGAACACACTTATATTATTTCATCTGTTGTTGTACCCACCTGCGAAGAAGATGGTTACACCGTTTATGCCTGTGAGTGTGGAGACAGTTATCATAGTGATGTAAAACCTATAACAGATCATAACTACAATGGTGATAAATGTTCCGTATGTGGAAAAAACAAGTCGGAGAACTGTACGTGTAATTGCCATAAGTCGGGTATAACAGGCTTCATCTGGAAGATAATTAATTTCTTCAATAAACTTTTTAAAAGTAACAAAATCTGTTTCTGTGGTATAGCACACTATTAATAACATAAAACCAAAAACGAGCGATGCGGAAAACTCCATATCGCTCGCTTTTCTTATGTGGAACCCTATGCACTTTTATGCATTTGTATACACTTGTAACATTTATATATAAATAATGATAATAAACAAAATGATAAAAATGTTAATGCTAAGGAGAAGGGTAAGGGGATTTTTCCACAGTGTGGAAAACTTTTCAGTGTGGAAAACTGCCCCTCTTATATCTGAACTGCACCAATTTGTGCGGACAGTACAAAAATCCCCTTATTGTGGATAAAATTAAATTTTAAGCGACATACTGACTTCGTTTTTCAAGCGGAGTCAGTTTTGTTTTTAGTTGAATTCTTTCGTTGTTGTAAAAGTGGA
>JAZLAJ010000063.1:0-22205 GCA_045613145.1 Acutalibacteraceae bacterium | reverse complement strand
CCTCTCGCATTTTTAATATTTCTTTCTCGTGTTGCTGTATCGGTTTGTAACTTCTGGGCATAAAAATTCCTCCTATGATAATTCATTTTACCATAGGAGGGTTATTTTTTCTATTGTCCGTTTTTAACGGACTTGTTCAATTTTTAGTAGCTTTAAGGTAATTTTTTTATCATTATTGTGTCCTATGATTGAAGAATGAGACATATTTGTGATACAATATAAAAAAACAGGAGGATTCAATATGAGACTTTTACTTGCAGAGGATGAAAAAGATTTATCCAGGGCTCTCTGTGCAGTTCTGAAGCATAACAATTATTCCGTAGATGCAGTTTTCGACGGACAGGATGCACTGGACTACGGACTGTGCGAAAATTATGACGGAATTATCCTTGACATAATGATGCCTAAGAAAAACGGCATAGACGTACTTAAAGAATTAAGAGAAAAAGGTGTGGACACTCCTATTCTTATGCTCACGGCAAAAGCCGAAATTGATGACAAGATAGCCGGTCTTGACGCCGGTGCTGACGATTACCTCACCAAGCCCTTTTCTATGGGTGAGCTTTTAGCCAGAATCAGAGCCATCACCCGCAGAAAGGCCGAGTTTTCGCCTAATCTTCTCTCCTTCGGAAATCTTTCTCTGGACAGAAGCTCCTACGAGCTTTCAGTAGGAGAAAACTCCATAAGACTCGGCAACAAGGAATTCCAGATGATAGAAATGCTTCTTTCAAATCCGGGCAGACTCATTTCCACCGAGCAGTTTATGGAAAGAATATGGGGCTACGAGACGGAAGCGGAAATAAATGTGGTATGGGTATACATTTCCTATCTTCGCAAAAAGCTCTCAAACCTCGGTGCCGACCTGGAAATAAAGGCTGTACGAGGTGTAGGCTACACATTAGAGAAAATCACGGAATAAGGTGACATTTACCTATGTTAAAAAAACTGCAGCTTAAATTCATTGTCATTACTATGTTCGCTCTCGGCTCTCTTATGCTGGTGCAGACACTTACGGTGAACGCCATAAATATTTACCAGAAGGATGCAAAAATAAAGGAAATCCTGCAGGTCATCACTGCAAACAACGGTGTTCTGCCAAAGGGCTTCGACAATTCGGCAAAGGAGCATGCGGAAGATATCTTTAACCCTTTCGGTAAATTCGAAATAACTCTAGAAACCCCCTACTCCACCCGTTACTTCGTAGTGGAAATGAAGGGTAATGTGGTAACGAGAATTTCCACCGAGAATATAGCCGCTGTCGATAACAGCAAGGCTCTCGAATATGCCGCTCAGGTTTTCGGAAGCGAGCCCGGCTACGGCACGGTGGACTCTTACCGTTATCTCTACACCCATAACGGAGACAAAGGAATGATGGTATTTCTTTACTTTACTAACGAGGTCAGAGAAATCGCCACAATGTTTTCCATTTCTCTTACGGTCAGTATCGTTACCCTCTTTGTCCTTCTCGCTATAATTTACCTTCTTTCCCGACACGCTCTCAGACCCGTGGCGGAAAGCATAAAAAAACAGAAGCAGTTCATCACCGATGCAGGTCACGAGCTGAAAACACCGCTGACCATCATTTCCGCCGACACCGAGGTTCTGGAGATGTGCCACGGTGAGAATGAATGGACCCAGAGCATTAAAAATCAGACCTCGAGAATGAATGTCCTCGTTAAAAATCTCGTAGAGCTTACGAAGCTGAATGAAGCTCAGGACACCTCTGAGAGAACGAATTTCAGCTTAAGTGATGCGGTAATCGAAACCGCTTCCGATTTCGAGTCAAGAGCGAAAATAAACGAACAGTCCTTTATTTTCTCTATCTCACCCGGCATAAGATATTTCGGTAATGAAGCAGAAATAAGACAGCTCGTTTCCATTCTCTGCGACAATGCAATCAAATACACCGACAAGGGCGGTACAATAAAAATCTCTCTTTACAAAAACGGTACCGGCATTTATCTCGATGTGTTCAATACTACCGAATATGTGGACCCGGCTTCGGCTTCTATGCTCTTCGACCGTTTCTACCGCGGAGACAGCTCACGCTCGAGAGAAACAGGCGGCTACGGTATCGGTCTGTCCATCGCCAAAGCAATAACAGACAGACACAAGGGCAAAATAAAGGCTATCCCCAACGGAACTAAGGAAATCACTTTCCGTGTTATACTTTAAGGTTGACAAATAAGCTGAAAAGTGATACATTATATAAGTTAATTTCAGAAAAAGGATTGGTGAATAATATGTCAGGCCATTCAAAATGGAGTACCATTAAAAGAAAAAAGGAAAAAACTGACGGCGCAAGAGCTAAGGTCTTTACAAAGATAGGCAGAGAAATCGCCATCGCTGTACGTGACGGAGGACCCGACCCCGCTTCTAACTCAAAGCTCAAGGATATCATTGCCAAGGCTAAGGCAAACAACGTTCCCAACGATAACATCGAAAGAATCATCAAAAAGGCTTCCGGTGAAACAGGCGGTGCTAACTACGAGGCTATCACATACGAGGGCTACGGTCCCTCAGGTATCGCAGTTATCGTAGAAACTCTCACCGATAACCGTAACCGTACTGCAGGTGAAATGCGCCACTACTTCGACAAAAATAAGGGTAATCTCGGTCAGCAGGGCTGTGTTTCCTTTATGTTCACACGCTACGGTGTAATCGTTATCGAAGCTGAGGATGTAGACGAGGATAAGCTTATGGAGGATGCACTGGAAGCAGGTGCTGTTGACTTCATTACCGACGAAGAGGACATCTATGTAGTTCGTACAGAGCCCAACGATCTCGGTGCAGTACGTGACGACCTCGATGCAAAGGGCTACAAGTTTGTTTCTGCAGAAGTAGAATATATCGCTGACACAGAAACTGCTCTTTCAGATCCCGACGATCTTAAGTGCATGGGTAAGCTTTTAGATATGCTCGAGGATAACGATGACGTACAGAATGTATGGCATAATCTCGAGAATGAGGATGACCTTCCCTGATGCATCAAGAATGAATAATGAATAGTGAATAATGAATAATTGTGGTCGCGGGTCAGCCGTGACCATAATTTTTTTTGCAGAAGCCGCAGAGGAAATGGTTATAAAAGGAAAGCGAGAAAATATAAAAGAATGGCGGTCACGGCACGCCGTGACCCTACAGGGGGCACCATATCTTATCGTAGGGACACAGCGTGCTGTGTCCGCAAAAAAAAGCACAGGGCGGCAAACGAGCCAAACCCTGTGCTTAATGCTATTAAGTTGTGAGGGAGCTGGATTTTGCGAAGCAAAAGACTGAGGGAGTGAGAGGCAGGGCAGCCGCGGAGAACCAACCGCCCGTTAAATTAACCGTCAATCACAGAACCGTCCCCTGATTGTTTTGTTATCGTTCCAACCTATTGCATAATATAGATCCTCACTTAATTTTGATATATTGTCTCTTTTCGACCATTCATAAGGACAACTTGGGAAGGCAACACTATCTCCATAATATATCCATAAATCCATTTTTGACAAATAAAACTGTTGTTTTAATGTTACTGAACTGCTAATTTCTTTGTTGTGTGAACTATATGTTGCAATTTCAATGGAAATATCTGGATTAAACCACTCATTATTACAAAGTTCCGTATAATATTGCGAAGCTGAAAATTCTTTAATTCTATTGTTATCAAAATCAAAAACTTCTATATTTACTTCACCTTTATCAAAATGTATTAAATATATTCCTTCTTCTGAAAAAATTGGATCACTTAAAATATTTTCCGAAAGATTAGCAAACTCATGTTCAAAATTTATATACATATCTATTCTGTCATTAACCCGTTTGCTTTCTAACACTAAAAAGCCATACACAATAGAAAAAAAGAATAAAATCAATATGATTAAAACAAAGAATAAATTTTTTTTCATTTTAGTTTTGCCCCTAACCAATCGCTCATATTATGTTTTTTATTTCTTGTTTTAGTAACTTCATCATAATACGGATCACTCTTTGCGTTTTTATAACAATTTGAAATCCCATCAAAATATTTATACCAATATGCTTCGCTGGTCTTTGAATATCCCAAGCCATTATTATAATACACATCCGCTTCAGCAATATCTGCCTCTTTAGTTGCACCATAAATTTTATTTGCACTATATTTCCACAGATTACTAGGAGAAAGTCCTATATAATCTTTAATTCCCCATGCATACATATGCGCAGGCACAGATATTCCTTTAAACCCCTTAGACCAGATAAGACAGGGGACGGTTCTATGTCTTTTTACTTTAAGCATTTCTCCACCAACCCCTTGCTCATTCCTGTTAATCTGGCTATTTGCCTTATAGACAAGCCTTTATTTCTGTACTCTTCAATGTATTTCTCTTGTCTTACCTTAGGTAAAGACTGATATTCTGTTACATTTCTACAACCTGAATACAGTTCAATTATAGTCTTTGCTTGTTCATCTGTCAAGCGAACCGTTTCTTTTTCTTCCAATTCCAGACACTTGTCCGAGTTCTCTCAAGACAGAGAACCGTCCCCTGTCTTACAACTTTTTTTCAAAAAACATCTGTAAAGGTATTGACTTTTACAGATGTTTTTAGTATAATATGCAGGCTGTAAAGTAAATCTTCTTTACAGACACGGAAAGAGGGGTGAAATAATGGCTAAAAATCTCGATGTTATTATGCTTCTTGATACCTACGGTGAGCTTCTCACTCAGAAGCAGCAGGATTTTATCAGCTATTATTACAACGATGATCTCTCTCTTGCCGAAATAGCAGAGAACGAAGGCATCACCCGTCAGGGTGTCCGTGATGCCATCAAAAGAGCAGAAGCTCAGCTTTTCTCCTTTGAGGAGCATATCGGTCTTTGCGAGCGACTGGAAAAAATGAGAAAGGGTCTTTCCGAAATCAGCGAGCTTACCTCAGTTATCAATGAGGTTAACCGCAGAACTATCCTTTCCCGTGAAATCAATGACGCCGTGGCAAGAATTTCCGTTTTAACACAGATGATAAGTGAATAAACCCGAAAGGATTGATTCAAGATGGCATTCGAAGGTCTTTCAGACAGACTGGAAGCCGCCTTTAAAAAGCTGAAAAGTAAGGGCTCACTTACCGAAAGCGACGTAAAGGAAGCCATGAGAGAAGTCCGTCTCGCTCTTCTCGAAGCAGACGTAAACTATAAGGTAGCCAAGGACTTCACCAAAACCGTAACCGACAGAGCCGTAGGCGAAAAGGTTATGGAAAGTCTTACCCCCTCACAGATGGTTATCAAAATCGTCAACGAGGAGCTTACCAATCTCATGGGCGGTACAAAGTCAAGACTTAATACAGCCAACCACCCTCCCACGATCGTTATGATGTGCGGTTTACAGGGTTCAGGTAAAACCACCCACAGTGCGAAATTAGCACTTATGCTTAAAAATCAGGGCCACAGACCTCTTCTCGTCGGTTGTGACGTTTACCGTCCCGCCGCTATCAAGCAGTTAGAGGTTGTCGGTGAAAAGGCAGGCGTTCCCGTTTTCCAGCTCGGTCAGATTAACCCGGTGGAAATCGCAAGAAAGGCTGTCGCTCACGCTAAGGACCACGGCTATGACTATGTTTTCCTTGACACGGCTGGCCGTCTTCATGTAGACGAAGAGCTGATGGAAGAGCTTAAAAACATCAAAAGCGAGGTTCATCCCCACGAAATTATGCTCGTTGTCGACTCAATGACAGGTCAGGACGCAGTTAATGTCGCCACCTCCTTCAATGAGGCACTCGGCATCGACGGTCTTCTCCTTACAAAGCTCGACGGTGATACCCGAGGCGGTGCGGCACTTTCAGCCAGAGCCGTTACAGGTAAGCCCATCAAATTCGTCGGTACAGGTGAAAAGCTCGAAAACTTAGACGTTTTCCACCCCGACAGAATGGCTTCGAGAATTCTCGGTATGGGTGATATGCTTTCTCTTATCGAAAGAGCAGAACAGCAGCTCGATGAAAAGAAAGCCGCGGAGCTCGAAAGAAAGCTCCGTAAAAACAAATTCGACCTTAACGACCTTTTAGACCAGCTTCAGCAGGTAAGAAAGATGGGTCCCATCAAGGATATGCTCAAAATGCTTCCCGGTATCGGTAAGAAAATCGATGAGGTAGAAGTGGACGAAAGACAGTTTGACCGTGTTCAGGCTATCATCCTCTCCATGACACCCCAGGAAAGAGCAAAGCCCGACATTATCAACCCCTCAAGAAAGCGCCGTATCGCCGCAGGCTGCGGTATGCAGGTCGAGGATGTTAACCGCCTTCTCAGTCAGTACAGACAGATGCAGAAAATGTTTAAGCAGTTCGGCGGTAAAAACACTAAAAAAATGCAGAAAAGAATGAGAAATATGCCCGGCATGATGAACGGAATGAACGGCATGGGCGGTTTCCCGATGTAAGTTAAAGACACAAAATGTGTTAAAATATCAAATTAAAAAATTATTTTATTGGAGGTCATTAAAATGGCAGTAAAAATCAGACTTCGCCGTATGGGCGCAAAGAAGGCACCTTTCTATCGTGTAGTAGTAGCAGATTCAAGATATCCCCGTGACGGTCGTTTCATCGAGGAAATCGGTTACTACAACCCCATGAAGGAACCCGCAGAAATCAAAATCGACGCTGAAAAGGCTCAGAAGTGGATCGCTAACGGCGCACAGCCCACAGACACTGTTAAGGCTCTTCTTAAAAAGTCCGACATCATTAAATAATTGCGGAGGTCGCCACTTTGAAAGAGTTACTTATATCTATTGCGCAGGGTTTGGTTGACGAACCCGAAAAGGTAACTGTTGACGTTGACGACATTAACGAAGAAGGCGTAGTAGTCTACCACCTTCACGTTGCTCAGGACGATATGGGTAGAGTTATTGGTAAGCAGGGCAGAATTGCAAAGGCTATCAGAACTGTAATGCGTGCAACTGCAAACAGAAGCGACAGTAAGATTTCCGTAGAAATCGACTGATGACTGAAAAAAATTATTCCTCACTGAAAAGTGGGGAATTTTTTTATTATGCTGATGTAAAGAACGGACACGGCACACCGTGTCCCTACGACATAAAAAGGAACGGTTTTTACGCCGTTCCTTTAATTATTAATAGTGTGCTACTCCGCAGCCACAGGTTTTATTTACACCGAAGAGTTTAAAGAAGATACGAAGTATTTTCCAGATAAGACCGCTGATTCCGCCCTTGTGACAGTTACAGGTGCAGTTATCGACTTTACTCTTGTCACAGTTTTTACAGACATCTCCGTCATAATCGTGACCTGTAGCAGAAATTATATCTCCGTTATAGCTATGATCACATTGGCAGAGATAAACTGTATATCCCTCATTTTCACAGGTTGGTTCAACTATGTATGAAACATAATAGGTGTGTTCTTTTGTTTTCGGGATAGCTTCATCGAAGGAGTCACCGCAGCCGATGCAGATATTGGTTTTTATACCTTCTACGAGGTGAGTTGCCGGTCTTGTTTCAACCGGAGTGTAGGTGTGTTCTGCAGCTTCTACGTAATCGCCGACATAACTGTCACCGCATTCACAGGTATAAACAGTATAACCCTCTGAAGTACAGGTAGGTGCTGTTACAGCTCCTTCATAAGTGTGAGCTGTGAGTTTTCCGATTGCCTCTGTATAGGTATCACCGCATTCACAGCTGTAAGTGGTTTCACCCTCTTCAAGATGTGTTGCTTCTTTAGTTATTTCTGAAGTGTAGGTATGTTCAGTAAGCTTAGCGACGGGTTCTGTGTACGTATCTCCGCAAGTACAGGTAAAGGTTTCCACACCCTCTTCAAGATGTGTAGCGGGAGTTGTAATTTCACTATTGTAATCGTGGTCTGTCTTGTCTGTGTAATCATCGACATAACTGTCACCACATTCACATACGTAAGTTGTATAGCCCTCTGATGTACAGGTAGGTGCTGTTTTTACTGAGCTGTATGTGTGTTTAACCTTCGCAATATCAGCTATTTCAAAGTAATCACATCTTGCACAGTCTGATCTTGATTCACCCTCATCGGTGCAGGTCGGAGCCTTCGTCTGATACCAACTACCCATAATGTGACCTGCGCCTTCAATAGCAACTGTACCGCAATAATGACATACCACGCTTTCGCACTGAGGCTCTAAGGTGTCGGTCGGAATAATCTCTCCGTCTGAAATGATACGGTGTCCCTGTGCAGGTATGGTCTGTGGCTCAGAAATGGGATTTTTATCTTCATCGTAAAAGCCACCGTAAACAGAAGTATCCTCAAACTGATAATAAGCTTGTATACCGGGTTCAGTACAGGTAGCAGTAGATTCGTGAAACTTTAAGTAATGCTTCGTTGTGTAGAGATTGCACTCTAAATTGCCGATGTATTTTCCGCCTGTTGCAGACATTAATTCTTCGGCTGTTCCGAGATAATACATATCACTCAGAGATTCACAGCGTACGAAATAAATATTATAGCTTCCGCCATTTCCGTAGCCTTCAAGATTTTTCACTGATGAAGGAATAAGGAGATTATTCAGACTTCCGCAGTCCTGGAATGCTCGTAAATCGAGGTCTGTTACGGTTTCCGGAAGGATAATATTTTCAGCATACTCACAGTATTCGAAAGCATAGGCAGGTATGCCTGTGATACCGGGTTCTACTATAATATTTTTGATTTGTTTGTGGTAATCACCCCAGGCATAATCATCTCCGCTGAAAGCACTCTCTATAGCGCCTATACCGTAAACGGTAAGCTGACCGTAAGAGTCAATTACCCAGCCGATATTATTTCCGTGATAACCGGAAGCTATGCGGATGTTTTTTCTGCATGAGGAGCAGATACCGCGAACAAAGTTATGCTCGAGCATTTCAGTATAATTATCATTATATGTACTGCCGCATTCGCAAGTGTAGGTAGTATAGCCCTGAGATGTACAGGTGGATGCTGTAATAGCGGTGAAATTATAGTTATGTTTGTGTTGGATGTAGTTGTAATGAATTGTTGCATCAAAAAGAGCAGAGTTGGTGCTATTTATGTTAATAGAATTCCAAGCGGTTTCACTTGATGTATAATAAACGTCAGTAAGTGTGCTGTAAAAATAATAAAAAGCTCTATCATCGATTATTTTTACACTATCAGGAATTATCACATTTTTTAAATAGCTACAAGTAGTAAACGATAAAGCTTCTATTTTCGTTACTGTGTCGGGAATTATGTATGTTTCTCTGCTGTTACCTGTAGTATACTGTACAAGTTGAGTTTTGCTTTTGTTAAATAAAACTCCGTTTTCGTCGGTTGAATAATTCGGGTTATCTTTATCCACAGTAAACACTTCAATTTTAGGACAATAACCAAATACAGCTTCACCTATATTTGTTACACTTTCAGATATGCTTACTTTTTCAAGTGAGGTATCGTCCATAAAAGCATAATCACCTATAGTTGTTACTCCGTCAGGTATAGATATCTCAGTAATTGCGCTACAATACATAAATGCTGACTCACCGATTGTCTTAACACTGCCCGGTATATCAATATCTGTAATACCGTCATTTTCATAAAACGCCCTGGATTCAATCGATGTAACACTATTCGGGATTTCTACATTTTTAAGTTTTAAACAAAAGCTGAATGCGCCCTCACCTATTGTAGTTACAGTTGATGGGATAGAATAATTTGTCAGTTCTTTACCTTCAGGATATTTTATCATTTTAGTTTTATTCTTGTTAAATAATACTCCGTTATTATCACTTGAATAGACAGGATTATTGTTATCAACAGAAATATAAGAAAGCTTTGAGAAAGCACCGTCTCCAATATTAATTGAAGATACACTGCGTCCTATTGTTATGCTTTCGATTGCAGTACATACATAAAACATATTATAATTTACAGATGTAACTTTATCGCCTGTAATAATATTTTTCAATCCGGAACAATTATAAAAAGCATTATCCCAGATATGAGCGCCTTCTATTGTTACACTCTCTAAAGAAGAACAAGAATAAAATGCATATTTATAAATAGTTTCCACACTGTCAGGAATCACTAAACTTTTAATGTTGTTACATTGATAAAAGGACTGGTATCCGATTTCAGTTACAGGATAACCGCCAAGAGTCGAAGGAATGGTTACATTACCACTGATTGATCGATCTGCTCCGGTTATAATTGCTTCACCGTTTTCGACTTCGTATGTGTAATAACCTTCTGTTGCCGAACTTGCCGCACTTGCCGACAAGGGAACAACGCTGAACAGCATAAGCGTTACTAATAAAACTGATAATACTTTTTTCATTTTTATCCTCCTGATATTACGTTTGACACCATAATACACCTTTTCTGACTGCTTGTCAAACAAAAAACAGACTCCAGCCTAAACAGAAGTCTGTCATTCAGTAATATTACTTAACCTTTACATTCTTTACGCTGCTCCATGCACCGTAAAGCTTCTTACCGCTTACAGTCTTATATGCTCTGACCTTAACGTAATACTTCTTGCCCTTCTTTAGCTTTTTGATAGTAGTCTTCTTGGCCTTTGCCTTTTTGATTGTAACGGTCTTAGTTGTCTTTTTGGTGAACTTCTTTGAGGTTGAGTACTGTACCTCGTAGCCTGTTACACCGCTTACTGTCTTCCATGTGGCTGTGAGAGACTTTGAGCCTGCAGTGAGCTTGGAGAGAGCAGCCTTAGCGGGTACTATTTCGAATGTCAGCTTCTTAGTTCCGCTGTACTTACCCTTTAAGGTCACGGTTACGGTGTACTTACCGATGGACTTTCTCTTCTTAGGATAGGTTACGGTGTAGTCTGTATCCTTCTTAAGAGTGTTACCCTTACTGTCCTTAACTGTTACGGAAGGTGTCTGTGTCTTTCCGTTATAGGTAAATGTAGTCTTTGAAAGCTTAACAGTTTTTACCTTATTTACAGTTGTTGTCTTTGATACATAACCGCATACTGAACACTTTATTTCTGTCTTACCGTCCTTTGAAAGGGTGGCTTTCGTGACAGATGTTGCATTTGTATGTGCTTTCTTATTAACTGTCTTCTGTGCTACAGTTACTGTGCCGCATACAGAGCATTTCTTACCTTCAGTAAGGCCTGTCTTTGTACAGGTTGCTGCCACTGCTTTGAGAGTTGTGAGTTTGTGACCTGTAGCTGATACTGTCTTCTGAGCAACGAGAACTGCATTACATACTGAGCAATGTTTACCTTCTGTCTTGCCTTCTGTAGTACAAGTAGCTGCTACTGCTGAATCAGTTACCTCTGTGTGACCGAGTGCGGAAACTGATGTCTGAGCAACAAGAACTTCACCGCATACGGAGCAATGTTTACCTTCTGTCTTACCTTCTGTGGTACAGTTAGGTGCTACCGCTGTGTCGGTTACTTCTGTGTGACCGAGTGCAGAAACTGTTGTCTGAGCGACGAGAACCTCACCGCATACTGAGCAGTGCTTACCTTCTATCTTGCCTTCTGTAGTACAGGTGGGTGCTACTGCTGCATCAGTTACTTCTGTGTGACCGAGTGCGGGAATTTTTAACCTTGCCACAAACCATATTTCACAGTCATTACAGTATTCACCTGCTGTATATCCTTCTTCAGTACAGGTTGCCTCCTGTCTTGGATAGGAAACCATGTTTTCGTGAGTACATGAAGCATCTCCGTCTGTATATGATGCGTCGCCATCTGTATATGAAGCGTCTCCGTCTGTATAGGAAGCATCACCATCTGTATACGATGCATCTCCGTCAGTGTAGGAAGCGTCTCCGTCTGTATAAGAAGTGTCTCCGTCTGTGTAGGATGCATCTCCGTTAGTGTAAGATGCGTCACCGTTAGTGTATGAAGCATCTCCGTTAGTGTAAGATGTGTCACCGTTAGTATATGAAGCATCACCGTTAGTGTAAGATGCATCGCCACCGGTATATGCCGCAGTCATAAACTCTCCGTCATAAATATTTTTCACCTCAGCTGCCAGAACACTGAACGGGCATCCGAAAGTCACCAGTGACATCATCAGTGCCATAAATATACATAAAAGTTTTTTCGCAGATACCGCTTTCAAAGCAGTGAAATTGATTTTTATTTCCATAATACTTTACTCCTTTTTCAGGTTGAATTTTTATGCTTTTCTTTATAATACAGTGCTCCTGCCACGGAGATGAAAAGATACATCAGCGGTGTGGTGAACGGCTGAGCGATGTTAGCTATGGCCTGTACCCAGAAGCCTGTAAGACCTGCCAGTATGCCGATAGCCATAGTGTTTTTTCTGAGCTGTTTTATCACCGTGTAGTATACACCCGAAATCACCGCAAGATAGGAAAGCAGACCAAACCACCCCACCGTAAGCAGATACTGGAGATATTCGTTATGTGCCTGATCCAGCTTCATATTATCACTTTCGTTCAGCGCTTTCGTTACTCTGTACAATGTTTCAGGGCCGATACCGAAAAGCTTTTCCTTAAATGAAAAACCGTTATATATTTCCATGCACTGCTTCCATATAGCTCCTCGCGAATTTCCCCAGTCAGCATTGAGTTTAAGATATTCATCCAGACTGCCGAGAGAATAAACATTAGCGATAACCAGCAGACAAAGCCCTGCCGCCACAGCCGAAACAACAAGCCCGACATATATTTTCTTAAGAAGATTAATTTTCAGAGGATCTTTATTTAAAATAATCAATCCGATCAGACATACTGCTACCAGGGCAAATGAAACTGCCGGGTTTACAATTATGCTCAGAAGCTCCGAAATTTTGACATACTTTATATATACCGCTTTATGTATAACAGAATATATATCAGCAATAAGAACCATAGCGATTACGGCAATCAGGAATCTTTTTACCTGATATGTGTCGTAAAAAATAAAAAACGGAATAATTACCATCGCAGCCACAAAACCGACAGCGAAGCTTTCACTCGCAGTAACCATAGCACCCAGAGTGCCGGCTACAATAGCTATGGAATAGATTATCCTGCTCACCTTAGTTCTGACCGAGCAGAAGCCGCAAACGGTAAACGGCAGCATCAGACAGATGAAGCTACTGTAGAAATTCACATTTCCGATGGTCGATATATATAATCTCTTATTAAGCTTCGTCATACTTTCATGAAAGCCTAAAGGATCAAAGCCGAAGCAGTTCAGAACACCTGTCAGTGAAACGAAGACAAGAGCTGCCACAGAAGCAATCAGAAAACACTCTGTATTTTCATAATATCTCGATAAAATAAAATAGACCGTAACATACAGTACAACCGTCAAGGCACCCTGATATCTTGACTCCTCGCCCAGCCACACATCGTCATACACCGATAAAACCGAGGAAAGGAGAACCGAAAAGAGATACAGAAGCACAGATACATCGAGCACTCCTGCTTTCAGCCTCCCGGGTACTTTCAGTCCTCTGTTTCCGATAAAAATACAAAACGCACAGATAATTATAAAAGCAAAGGTCACTGCATAATAAAAACGGGACTTGGTTACTGTTATGTTATAAAATCCGTCGTCAACCACTAAAGGAAGACCGAAGGCAATAAGCACTGCATAAATGGTCGTTATACGGCCTATAAACGGCTTATGCATTACCTTATTTTCCAAAGCAGATGCACCCGCCTTTCCGATATTTAAACTACATTTATTATTTAATATTATCACTTTTTACGAAAAAAATCAACCGTTTATTTTCTCTGTTATCGGTTTCACAGAAAGCATTTAAAAAGGCGGCACTGTTTACCGATATGCACCGGCACTGCAAAAAAAGGAACGGTTTTTACACCGTTCCTTAAACTTTTAATAATGTACTACTCCACAGCTGCAGGTCTTATTCATACCGAAAAGCTTATAGAAGAAGCTGAGAATTTTCCAGATGATAGCACTGAATCCGCCTCTGTGGCAGTCGCAGGTACATCCGTCATCTTTAAGATCACCGCATACAGAGCATTCGTTTCCTTCGTAGCTGTGACCGAGTGCCGCTATTTCATCACCGCGGTAGCTGTCACCGCATACACAGGTGTATACTGTATAACCACCCTTTTCACAGGTAGGTCCGATAATTGATACGGGAGTGTATACATGCTGAGCTAATTTAGCTATCTCTTCTGTGAAGGAATCACCGCAGTAAACACATGTACTGGTTCTGATACCTGATTCAGAGTGTGTAGCGGGTTTGGTTACTGATGCCTTGTAAAGGTGTTTTATGTTTCCTACATAATCACCGACATAACTGTCGCCGCACTTACATGTATATGTAGTATATCCGTCTTCTGTACAGGTGGGAGCTGTAACTACTGCCTCATAAATGTGACCGTTCGTTACGACGGTGTCACCCACATAGCTGTTACCGCACACCTTACAGGTGAAGGTAGTATAGCCGTCCTCAGTACATGTGGGAGCTGTTACAACTTCTTCGTAATCGTGTCCCTTTGCCTTTACCTGATTACCTTTATAGCTGTCACCGCATACTGAACAGGTGTAGGTTGTGTAACCCTTTTCTGTACATGTAGGTGCTGTTACCGCTGCATCATAGCTGTGACCCTTGGCAGAGCCTTTATCAGTAACGGTTTTTGTTTCGTCACAGTTGTCACATTTTGCAGTTTTTGTTCCGTCAGCAGTACAGGTGGCATTACCGTCTGCCACATAGTCAGTAAAGCTGTGACCTGCAGCAGGAATAACCTTCTGTGCCACGGTAACCTTACCGCACTTGCCGCAATGCTTACCGTCTGTAAGTCCTGTCTGTGTACAGGTGGCGGCTGCACCCTTATCTGTTATTTCCTCATGTCCTGTAGCAGAGCCTTCATCGGCGGTAGTTTTTGTTACGCTACAGTTATCACACTTGGCAGTTTTTGTACCGTCTGCAGTACAGGTTGCGTTGCCGTCAGACTTATAGTTTGTGAAGCTGTGACCCGGTGCTTCTATTTCTGTTCTTGCCACGAGCCATGTTTCACAGTCATAGCAGTATTTAGCTGATGTATATCCGTTTCCTGTACAGGTTGCTTCCTTAGCGGAATAAACCTCAGTATTTTCGTGATTGCATACAGCGTGAATTTTCGCATTGTCAAGACAATCATTACCTGTGCCTACAGTTATCTTATTCCACTGTGCTCTGGTTCCGCTGTAATATACATCGGTAAGCTTTGCGCAACCGTTGAAAGCACTTGTTCCGATGCTTGTTACATTTTCGGAAATTGTTATGCTTGTAAGTTCTGTACAATAGTAGAACGTACCGTCGCCTATGCTTGTTATTCCGTCAGGAATTATTATACCTGTAAGTCTTTCGCATTCAGAGAAGGCTGAATCGCCTATGCTTGTTACACTTTCGGGAATTATTACATTTGTGAGAGATGAGCAATAAGCAAATGCAGACTCACCTATGGCTGCTACTCCCTTTACGAGAATCACATCTTTAAGAGCTGAGCAGCCTTCAAATGCTCTGTCACCTATAGCTTCTGTACTGCCGGGAACAGTTACTGCTTCAAGAGCTGAGCAGTCTTCGAAAGCTCTGTTTCCTATAGTTTTCACACCGTCGGGAATTATTACGGATGTGAGAGCTGAGCAAGAGCGGAATGCAGATTTGCCGATGCTTGTCACACCGTTTCCGATTGTTATATCTGTAAGAGCTGAGCAGTAAGAGAATGCTCCGTCACCTATGGCAGTCACACTGTCAGGAATTATTACACTTGTAAGCTTTTCGCAGGATTCGAATGCATAATCAGATATACCTGTCACGCCGTCTTTGATAATAACATTTGTAATTTCTGAACCGGCAAAGGTTGAGCCTGAGTTAATATCGCCATTACCGCTGATAATAACAGTACCGTCCTTATACCATTCGTAAACTACATTATCACCGCAGGTACCCTTAAGATATAATACCATAGTGTATGTTCCGCAGATGTCACAGTACTTGTTCTTATCTGTGTCCTTATGACCTGTAGCAGGAATTTCTGTTTCGGTTACAAGCCAGATTCCGCAGTCACTGCATATTTTACTTGAAGTGTGGCCGGGTTCTGTACAGGTTGGAGCCTTCTCAGGGTAATCCTCGGTTTTTTCATGGTAGCATACACAGTTAATCTTTGCTTCGGTAAGGCATTCATTTTCTTCGCCGAAAGTGATGTCTTTCCACTGAGCTCTGGTTCCGCTGTAATTTACGTCTGTAAGACCGTAGCAATAAGCAAATGCAGAATTACCGATATTTTTTACACTTTCGGGAATTGTTATGCTCGTAAGATATGAACAGTCAACAAATGCACTTTCACCGATAGCTGTTACCGTATCAGGGACTGTATATTCTGTTTCGCTTTTACCGGCAGGATAAAGAACAATCTTGTCTTTTTCTTTATTGAAAAGAACCCCGTTCTCACTTGAATAAAACTCATTGTTTTCGTCTGCAGTAATTTCTGAAAGACTGTAGCAGCTGGCAAATGCGTTAACATTGATGTCTTCTACACTTTCGGGAACTTCTACACTTTCGAGATCTGAGCAATAGGCAAATACAGAACCGCCTATAGCTGTTACACCGTCAGGAATTATTATATCTGTAAGAGCTGAGCAGTATGTAAATGCAGAATCACCTATAGCTGTTACACCTTCGGGGATTATTACAGATGTAAGAGCTGCGCAGCCGTCAAATGCACATTCACCTATGCTTGTTACGCTGTCGGGAATTACGTATTCTTCATCCTGCTTTCCTGCAGGATACTTGATAATCTCATTTTTATCTTTATCAAAGAGGATGCCGTCTTCGCTTGAGTAAAATTCATTTTCTTCGTTTACATCAATATCTGTAAGATTATTACAGCTGTAGAATGCAGCTGAGTCTATGCTTTCCACGCCTTCGGAAATTTCTACTGATGTAAGTGCTGAGCAGTATGCAAAAGCATTATTTCCGATGCTTTCCACATTAGCGGGAATAACTGCTTCCGTAATAGCTGAGCAGTAAGCAAATACCGAGTCACCGATAGCAGTCAGGCTCTCGGGAAGTATCACTTCTTTAAGTGCTGAACAATAAGAGAATGCAGAAGCACCGATGTCTGTTATATCATCGGGAAGTGAGATATCTGTAAGAGCTATGCAAAAGAGGAATGCTTCATCACCTATACTTGTCACACTGTCAGGGATTTCTACACTTTCAAGACCTGTGCAACAGGAAAATACAGAATCACCGATGTATTCTACACCTTCGGGAATTGTTAAATCTGTAAGAGAAGAACAGTAAGCAAATGCGAAGTCACCTATTTCTGTCACACTGTCAGGAATTTCTATACCTTTAAGAACCAGACCGTAGGAGAATGCACCTTCACCTATACTTGTCACACCTTCGGGAATTGTATAGTTTGTTGATTCTTTTGCAGAAGGATAACAAATAATCTTCTCTCCCTCTTTATCAAACAGAACATCGTCCTCGCTCATATAAAAATCATTATTTTCGTCCACATCAATGCTTTCAAGGTTGTAGCAGCCGAAAAATACATTTACGCCTAAATCTGTAACACTTGCGGGAATTGTTACATTTTTAAGACCTGAGCAGTAAGAGAAGGCTTCTTTGCCTATAACCTCCACACTGTCGGAAATTTCTAAGTCGGTAAGACCTGAACAGTTGGAGAATGCACCGGCACCTATATCTGCAATACTTTCGGGGAATTTTAAAGACGCAAGGCCTGTGCAGTAAGCAAACGCATCCTCGCCTATGCTTTCCACGCTGTCAGAAAGCTCTATTTCTTTAAGGAGTGAACAATGAGAAAACGCACCCTTTCCTATAACTGTTACGCTGTCGGAAACTGTGTATTTTTCTGAATCTTTTCCTGCGGGATACTGTATCAGTTCTTTTTTATCCTTATCGAAGAGAACACCGTCTTCGCTCATATAAAAAGCATTTTCTTCATCTACAGTAATTTCAGTAAGACCTGCACAGCCAAAGAATGCAGAATCGCCTATCTCTTTTACATCAGCAGGAATTGTTATCTCTGTAAGGCATGCGCAGTAAGAAAAGGCACCGCTTCCGATACCCGTCACACTGTCAGATATCGTTATATCTGTAAGTGCTGAGCAGTTTGAAAACACATTTTCGCCGATGCTTGTTACGCCCTGTTCTATTACGACACTCTTTATGTCTCCGGAATAATAAAAAGGTGATTCCGAATCCGCATAATCCGTCATTTCACCTTCACCGCTGATGACAAGCTCGCCTGACTCCTTATCGAAGGTCCAGATAACATCATCACCGCACTTACCCTCAGCGTCGATAGCATTTGCTGAAAAAGCAAACAGCACAAATGCAACCACCAGAGCAAATATCAATCCAATTTTCTTGCCCGTGTTTTTCATTTTGTATCCTCCTTAAAAATAAAAATACAGACCTGACTATCTTTACCGCAATAAAAACACACTATATTTTATTGCATTTATTTCATTATAGCAAATCAAAGCGCAGTATTCAAGTGTTTTTTTAAATAAAAGAACTACATTTTGTGAGTTTTATTAACGGTCAGTTTCGGCATTCTGTAATACTTCGCCGTGTTTTCCGGCAAGACAAACCATAGGGACACAGCATGTTGTGTCCGCATAAACCTCTCAGTCACTGTGTGACAGCTTTCCCTCCGGGAGACCGGCACCCATTTGTCTGCTTTGCAGACATTTCCCCTACCAGGGGAATTTCCTTTCAGGAGAGCCTGAGTGACGGTAAGCAGCTGACGATGAAATAAGGAAAAGGGAACGGTGTGTGCCGTCCCCTTCAGTTTTAATTAATAATGTACTGCTCCGCAGCTGCAAGTCTTATTCATACCGAAGAGCTTATAGAAGAAGCAGAGTATCTTCCAGATAAGACCGCTGAATCCGCCCTTATGGCAGTTACAGGTACAGTTTTCTGTTTTACTCTTGCCACAATTTTTACAGATGGTACCGTCATAATCATGACCTGTCGCTGATTTTATGTCTCCGTTATAGCTTTCATCACATTCGCAGAGATAAACTGTGTAGCCTTCTGTTTCACAGGTAGGAGCAACGATATATGAAACATAATAGCTGTGCTCTTTTATTTTAGCTATTTTTTCGCTATAAAAGTCGCCGCAGCCACTGCAGGTGTAAGTTTTTATACCCTCAGACAGATGAGTAGCAGGTCTGGTTACGGTTGCAGTATAGCTATGTGTCTTTGTTCCTACATAGTTGCCTTTATAACTGTCACCGCATTCACAGGTGTAGGTTGTGTAGCCCTGAGATGTACAGGTGGGTTCTGTTACAGTTTCTTTGTAGGTATGACCTTTGAGCTTTGCGATAGCTTCTGTGTATGTGTCACCGCAAGCACAAGTAAAGGTTTTTTCACCTTCTTCGAGGTGGGTGGGTTCTTTTGTTACTTCTGAAGTGTAGGTATGACCTTCGAGCTTTGCGATAGCTTCTGTGTATGTGTCACCGCAAGCACAGGTGAAGGTTTTTTCACCTTCTTCGAGGTGAGTGGGTTCTTTGGTTACTTCTGAAGTGTAGGTATGACCTGTTGACGAAATGGTTTTTTGCTTAACTATAACAGTGGAACAAACCGAACAGTGTTTACCCTCTGTAAGACCTGTTTCTGTACAGGTAGGAGCTACAGCTTTGTCGGTAACTACTGTGTGACCGAGAGCCGAGCCGGTGTCAGCAACAGTATCTGTAGTATTACAGTTATCACACTTGGCTGTTTTTGTGCCGTCTGCTGTACAGGTTGCGTTTTTATCAGACTTATAGTCTGTGAAGCTGTGTCCGAGAGCAGCTATTTCTTCTCTGCCTTCAATCCATGTTTCACAGTCAGAGCAGTATGTGCCCGCGGTATAGCCAACCTCAGTACAGGTTGCATCCTGCTGAGGATAGGGCTCGGTGTTTTCGTGGTTACAGGGGGCGAAATGAATTGTAGCGTTGGTGAGGTATTCGTTACCGCTATAGATAACTATCTCATTCCACTGTGCTTTGGTTCCACTGTAATATACATCAGTAAGGTTTCTGCAACCATCGAATGCACTACCATCTATCAAGGTTACACTGTCAGGAATTGTGATGCTTGTAAGGTTTGTGCAATAAGAGAATGCATACTCTCCTATCGATTTTACACTATTACCGACTATTACACTTTTAAGATTTAAACAACCGCTGAACGCTTCAAATCCTATATATGTTACGCTGTTAGGGATAATAACGTTTTCAAGATTTTCACAATTAGTGAATGCATGATTATCTATTATCATTACACTATCGGGTATTTCAATACTTTCAAGTTCTTTACGACCATTAAACGAAAGAAAACCAATGACTTTAGTTCCTTCTCTGATAATGCACGAAGTTATAGATTTCTTTGCAGAGTACAGATATTTACCTATATATAGCGCATCATTTTCCCAGTTAGACTCATCATTATAATAACCTGTGTTTGCAAACGCACCTAAACCTATTTCTGTTACGCTGTCAGGTATAGTAATGTCTGTAAGACTTGTACAATTCCAGAACGCCTCCGCACCTATCACTGTTAGACCATCTGATATTACAAGTTTTGTAAGGTTTGTGCAATCCAAGAATGCACAAGAGCCTATTGATGTTACGCCATATTCAACAACAACTGATTTAATAGCATCTTTATTTTTTTTGTAGAACGTACTATGCCACATCTCCCCTTCGCCGCTGATAGTAAGCTCACCTGTTTCTACATTAAAATTCCAGTAAGCATTATCACCGCACTGACCCGTAGGAGCAAGTATGAAGTGAACATTAGAATTTTCAAAATTGGTGAAATCACTTGTCAGAGAAGACCACTGAGATTCACTTCCGTAAAAATACACATCGGTGGGGGAGTTACCCCAAAAAGCCCATGGATGTATTTCTGTAAGGCTTGAAGGAAGAGTTACGCTTTTTAATGTGTCATAGAACGTATCCATTCCTATATATGTTATTCCTTCCCCTATAACAACATCTGTTATTGTGTAATAAACAAACGGAGACGGACTATCCATCCACCAATCCATACCATAAGCATATCCATACATAGGTCCGCTACCGCTGATCATAAGCAAACCGTCATCATACATTGTCCACTTTACATCTCTTCCACAAAAGCCATTTCCAACAGGAATTTTTTCCTCGCATAATTCACAAATATTATCACTGTTTTCATCAGTATGGGTTATCGGAATCGTTTCGTGTCCATGTATCCATCTTGAGCAATCAACACAATAAATACCGGCATTATAACCTTCTTCTGTGCAGGTGGGTTGAACAATATCATAATTCGTTGTGTTCAAATGAATACAACTGACCGGTTCATATGTAAGATTTGCAGATAAATGTGATATAGTACCATATTTAAGATTTGCACCCCAATAGTATGTTACGCCGGCTTTAAGCTCATAAACTATTTTAAAATTACCACCTTTACCGCTGTCATCATCGTAAGTGATCACTTCTTTTTCAGAGTTATAAAGATAACCATAAGTGTCAGGACCAATTGTTTCAAAAGTATAAATACCAGTTTTTGACGGAGTGAACTTGAGGTAATTAAGATCAAGAAACATATCATCTAAAAAGATATCTTCACCAATATTAATATCATTATCATCATTCACATCACCTGCAGAATAAACAGCTACACCATTGTTTTCACTGTTCTCCATCTCCTCCACCTCAGCTGCCAGAACATTCAGTGGACAGCCGAGTGCAGTAAGCCAGATCAGCACCGACATAGCTACACAGAACAGCTTTTTGATTGATAATAATTTCAGACTGCTTAAGTTAATCTTAAATTCCATAATCATCTTCTCCTTTTCTTGCATTATTTTGTTTTATTATATCAAATGGGAATTAACTATTCAAGTATTTTTATGAATTTGTGGTTTTACAGCGGTCACGGCACGCCGTGACCCTACACTGTACTTTTGGTAAACCGTAGGGACACAGCATGTTGTGTCCGCATAAACCTCTCAGTCACTGTGTGACAGCTTTCCCTCCGGGAGACCGGCACCCCTTCAGACATTTCCCCTACCAGGGGAATTTCCCTTCAGGAGAGCCTGAGTGACGGTAAGCAGCTGACGATGAAATCATAACCACCGGTTCAACCGGTGGTTTGCTTTGCCCCTATAAGGGGCTATTACTGGCTTAACCCCTAAAAGGGGTACTGAATTATATCATAGCATTACACGCCCCACTACCCGTGAACGGATCGAAAACTTTTAAATATTTGTTTTTGCTATTCTTTTAGACTGCTACTAACAATGTTCGGCTTGCATAAAGCTCGCCTGTTT
>JAZLAJ010000062.1:0-6270 GCA_045613145.1 Acutalibacteraceae bacterium | reverse complement strand
TTGCTTGCACAAGAAGAATACTGTCAAAGGATTCTCTTTTAAGGTGATAATTACTGTCACAGTAAAAATGACCTGCACAAACGGGAGTATAACAGAGCTTCTTCGCTTTCGGAGAGGGAGAGAAGAAATATATCTCTGAATCCGGCAAAACTCCCGGTGCAATACTGCTCATAAAATCACCATCCTTAACTTTAGCTTATGTGTGAATTTTAGAATATTTACCACGATTTGTCAAGAAAAAATGATAACAGAAAATATATCAATTCAATAAAAGTATATTAACTTATTGTAGATATAACACTATTATTCCTAAATCTCCATACTAACCTTCCATCTCCATGCACCGTCACATTTTCAACTGTCATCTGCCACAGTCTTTCATTGAACTTAAGCTGTAGCAAATCAAGTTCCTTAACCGCAAACATAAAACCACTGAGCCTGTCAGCTTGTATGAGCCTTCGTTCTTTCTTCTTTTGCAGGTAATCATAACGGCTCTGTAGCTTTTCATAACGCTCAACCAGACTGTTGTAACGACGAATGTATTCATCCTGGTCGGCTGCCTGAACAGCATTTTCAGCAACGCACTTTTGTATGTGTGCAGAAAGCATATCCATTTCTTCGATAAGGTTGTCACACTCAGTGTCAATGGCTGTGTTATCATCAAGCTCAGTTAATATAATTCTGGTGTCTTTGAGCAGTTCCTCTCGGTCGCTCAGAAGGGTGCTGAGGGCTGTAATGAATAAGTCTTTGATGTCATCTTCATAAAGGTGCGGAGTGGTGCATTTTTTATCGCCCTTGAACTTGTTGTTACATTGCCAGATGGTTCGTCGGTACTTATTATTGCTGTGCCAAACCTTTGCTCCGTAAATATCACCGCAATCACCACAGATGATTTTACCGGCAAAGGGGCTTTGACAAAGGGTACGCCTGCCGCTGTCTTTTCTTCTGGCAAGTTCAAGCTGAACACGTTCCCATTCTTCAGGCTCTATGATAGCAGGGTGGCTGTTTTCTACATAATACTGAGGAACTTCTCCCTCGTTAACCTTCATCTTTTTCTGCAGGAAATCAACTGTAAAGCGCTTTTGCAAAAGTGCAGCACCCTTGTACTTCTCATTCGTAAGAATACTTCCAACTGTCTGTCGTTGCCACTTCTCTTTACCACCGGGAGTAGCAACTTTATTTCCTGTGAGTATTTTGGCAATAGCGCTTACACTTTTGCCGGATATAAACATTCGATATATGTCTCTGACAACAGCAGCCTCTTCGGGCACAATTTCAGGCAGACCGTCTTCGCCTTTTCTGTACCCTAAAAATCTGCGGTAAGGCAAGCTGACCTTGCCATCAGCGAACCTCTTTCTTTGGCCCCAGGTCACATTCTCAGAGATGCTGCGACTCTCTTCCTGGGCAAGAGATGACATAATGGTTATGAGCAGTTCACCCTTGCTGTCAAAGGTGTAGATGTTTTCCTTTTCGAAGAACACCTCGGTGCCGTGTTCTTTAAGCTTACGAACGGCAATAAGGCTGTCGACGGTATTACGGGCAAAACGACTCACACTCTTGGTTACAATAAGGTCAATCTTACCGCTGAGGGCATCGTCAATCATTCGGTTGAAGCCATCACGCTTTTTAGTACTCGTACCGGTTATGCCCTCATCAGTATAAACATCTACAAACTCCCATTTAGGATTACGCTTTATGTACTGAGTGTAATAATCGATCTGCGCCTCATAACTTGTAAATTGCTCATCACTGTCTGTTGATACACGTGCGTAGGCTGCAACCTTTCTCTTGGTAACATTTGATGAGGGCTGTTTTGTATGTAGGTTTATGGTTGGTGGTATAACTGTTACTTGCTTCGCCATTATGAGCACCTCCTTTGCTCTGTTGTTTTTATGCTTGCTATGTTTCTTTTCTCTAGAGTCCATGAATCGGCTCTACTTTTGTGTTGCCATCGTTTAACGGCAGTTGTTCCGACAGCAAGGTGAAAGGTCAAGATGTTATTATCGTCAGCTGTAATAACCGTTATTTTATCGATAAGGGTATCTCGGCCAATTTGCTTCGTACCAAGCACCTCGCAAGTAAGATTATATATTTCCTCTTCTGGTATCTTTGAGGTGTGGCACACAGCCTTGCCCTTGTTAATATAGGTTGTGCAGTTAAAGTAATGCTTGCCGTTGGCTGTAACTCTACGATAGTTCTTGCCACATTTGCCGCACCTGATTACACCTGCGAACAAGGTTTTATCAGGTTTAGGCTTTGCTTCACTTTCCATTTGCTCGGCTCTCTTTTGAGCAAGACGGAATGTTTCTTCATCGATAATGCCCTCATGGGTACCTTTAGCAAAGTACATCGGCAGCTGACCGTTGTTTTTAACTTTGGTCTTATCAAGATGGTTGCCGATGTAAGTTTTCTGCAAAAGTGCATTACCCATATATTTTTCATTGGTGACAATTCTGCGAACGCTCTTTATACACCACTCACCACCCAAGGCACCGGGGACACCTCTTTTGTTAAGGTCAGTTACTATGGAGGTAAGGCTGTCACCTCCGATGTATCTGCTAAAGATTTCTTTTACGATTTCAGCTTCCTTGGGGTTAACCTCAATAGAACCTCTTTTTATACTGTATCCGTAAAGGAAACGCAGGTTTATAAGCTCACCGTTCTCAAAGCCTTTGCGGATTCTCCATTTCTGGTTTTCACTGGCAGAAAAGCTTTCTTCCTGAGCGTAGGATGCAAGTATGGTAAGCATAAGCTCACCGTCGGCGCTTGTTGAATGAAGGTTTTGCTCTTCAAAGAAAACATCCACCCCTATATCCTTAAGCTCTCTTACTGTCTGCAACAGCGTCACAGTATTTCTACCGAAGCGCGATATGGACTTGGTTATTACCATATCGATCTTACCTGCCTTACAGTCGTTAATCAGCCTTTGAAAACCCTCTCGGCTACTCTTGGTACCGCTTACAGCTTCATCGATATACACACCTGCAAACTGCCAACCTTTATGGTTTTGTATGAGGGAACTGTAATAGCAAACCTGAGCAGACAAGGAATGAAGCATAGCGTCTTTGCCCGTAGAAACTCTGGCATATGCTGCAACCTTTTTAACTATTGGTATGGGTGCTGTCTGGAACTTTACTTGTTGAACTATGCGGTTCATTTTTATCCTCCTTTGTATCAATTTAGTGATTACATATTCCCTCTGTACGGCTGATATATCAAGTTAATTCTGCGAATATACTAGACGAAGATAAGCCACGGCTTTTGATAAGTTTTGTGCATATTTTTCTGTACTCACCTTAATTGAAAACGCCCTCATCTGCAAGAGTTTTCATAAGTGCAAGAGAGGTATGGTACAGAATAAGATTTTCAGGTGAATACTTTTCTTGCTGCGGTATAGCATTCACGGCTGCAGTATTTTCTCTTTTTGTTACCATAACTCTCAAACTCCTTTCCACAGTTTTGGCAGGTCAATGTGTAATATGCCTTTCGGTTAACACTATCCTGATGGCTGTTCCACCAAGCCATACGGCAAGAGTCTGAACAGAACTTCTTCTCTTTACCCACGGCATTCTGTAACACAGCTTTACCACAGTGTTTACAGCTTTTAGTGTTGGGAATATCGGGGTGACGATGGATATATGAACGCACCGTCCCCGGAGGGATACCGAGCACCACCGCAATAGCGGAAGGCTGATATCCCTTTAATCTTAAATTGTTAAGTGTTTCAATCTCTCGTGTAGTCATTCGGTCACATCCTTCCGCCACTTTAAATTATTCTGCCTTGGTCTGCAGAACCTTGACAGCGTTGGGATCTACAAGTTTTGCATCTACACGCTCACTTACAATAAAACCGACCTGACCTGAATCAGCATACTTTTCTGAAAGTCGCTTAATGCTGCGGTTACCTCTGTCACCTATCCAGAACCTGTCAAAGTCACCGAAGAGAACGGATTTACTTCCGGGAGCAATGTTGTCAAGACTGTTGCATACATAAATAGGGTAACCGAGCAAGTAAATTCCTTCTTTATCCGGTAACTCTCCCATAAAGGGATTTCCCCTATAATGCTTTATTTTGCTTAAAGCGGCAAAAGTGTCACTTGACACGAGCCAAACAGCTTTATCACGATACGGTGATCTTAAAGAGTGCATAAGGTTTATCATATCATCCACATCAACGATTTTGCTGTCAGCAGTAACTGCACCAACCGATGCCTGATGTATGAGTCCCAAAGGTTTCTTAATACCGTCACCCTTGACGAAGGTTTCTTCCTCGGCTTCAGCAATTTTCTTTACAGCGGAGTTAAGGATATATCCTTCAAGGTCAAATCTACTGTCTTCGAGAAGTTCATCGGAAACAAGTTCCATAATAGCTAATTTGTAGGCTTCAATTTTCACTTCACCGAATTCAGCTTCTGTCGGGAAGTGCTGTTCACCTTCTTTTACCCAGATAGCATCACAGTTTTTAACAGCCACAGGAATCTTTAAATTCTGGGATGTTTTAATTGCATGGCTTACCTTTCTGACAATATTTTTATTCTCAAGAGCGTCAATGATTCTACTTTCAAATGAGTCGGGTACAAGGTAGCCGCCTGATGAGGATGAACTTTACTTGAGTGCATTCTGAGGGACACCCGTACGCATATTCTCCCAGAATGCATTTTTATATGTAGCATATGCTCTTTCGGTTTCTTTTTTCTCGGGTGAATCCATACCCATAGCTGCGTTTAAACGAGCCATTAAATCGTTATAATTAGTTTCTTTTATCATAAAATTTTCCTCCATTTCGGATATATTTTTAGTATTTGGGGTTAATAGCCCCTTTGATTATGCGACTTTGTGCGTGGCACCCCACGCCCGTTGTACAACTTAAAAGTCACAGAGATTTAACCGCCCCCTATCCATCGAAATATACCATTTACTTTGCCTCCTTCATTTTTTTGGACAAAAATTAATAGAACCCTCTTGAAGTTTTCAAAAAGGTTCTATTTTGTTTGGGTTATGCATTTGTACTGTTTTTTTCTTTTCCTAATTATATCATAACATAACGATATGGGTGACATATGCTGACATTTAGTGACATGTTGTAAAAATGATGATATTTATTTCTATCCGTCCACATCGATTTCTTTAGTATCTGCAATTGTATTATATCATAACAAAAGCGGTGACAAACAGCGACATTAGGTGACATAATTTTTATTTATCGTTTCTTTTCAAGACTATTTGTTGCCGGTTACCGTTGCCGATGGGTTTTAAACTCTTTCTCTGTATATACGTGTACGCATTGCCTATATAACCCTTTTTTCTATACCTACAAACTTTAAGTAGACAATCGGCAACATCGGCAACAAATCAAATAATCTCTTTGTCAGTGGGCAGTTGAGATGTTTCCAGTCGCTGCTGTAGATACCTATCACCGGTAACAACCGGCAACAATTACAGCTGATTTTCTGCTGCTGGTAATCGCGACTGGCAACAACGCGAAATGCTATTATTACATCCCAGTGTTACTGGTTACTGTTACTGATGCGATTTAAACTTTTTCTCTGTATATACGTATATACGTTACATATGTATACTTTTTTCTGTTGTTATATACTTTAATAAGGTTATTAGTAACACCAGTAACACAACCAATCAAGCCTGTATCTGTGGGCGTTTGGGGTGTTAACAAAGGTGTTACTAATCTTATCCATCGGTAACAACCAGTAACAGTGCAAGTGTTACTAATGATTTTATCAGTAACAATCGGTAACAGTTTATATTACCGAATTTTTATATAATAAACATACAGATTTCATTAATCACAGTACATATATTAGTACTGTACCGTTAGGGTATATTGATTTATATCATTGGGAGTACTATAATAAAAACAGTTAATATAACGGAGGTGTGGCATGCCTGATTTAAACGATTTTTATGCTTTTAAAATGACAACATCCGGTGGTAATCAAACTGGGGACATTAACAATCAAAACAGCAGCGGTAATGGTAGCGTTAGCTGCAGTGGTGCGTTTACTATATTTATGATTATAATTGCTGTTGGTAGTGTTATATATTGTTCTGAAAAGAAGGAAAGTCAAGTGATAATGAATAATAAGCATAAAAAAACAAGTGAAAGCTACCTTGAACTGCCCCAATTTGTACGGACAGCACAAAAACCACCCTTGTGGTAGAAAATATTAAATTTTAAGCGACATACTGACTTCGTTTTTCCAACGGAGTCAGTTTTGTTTTTAGTTGTAATCTTTCATTGTTGTAGAAGTG
>JAZLAJ010000061.1:0-21281 GCA_045613145.1 Acutalibacteraceae bacterium | reverse complement strand
TTCTATTCTTTCGAAGATTTTAAAAAGCAATTGGCTGTTCACAGCAGAAGATACAACAATTTTCCCATGCGTCCACTTGGTTGGAAGTCACCCAGAGAAGTATTAAACCACTTCCTAACCACTGGCGAAATTTTTTCTACCTAATTTTGTAACACATCATTGACAAACCTACAGTTCTTTTACTTTATTTGACAGGCTGAATTATTTTGGTTATAATTAGGGTGACTTTTTTATTTTAAGGTGATTAAATGAACAGTATTATCTGCCCCGTGTGCGGTGAAGAATTAAATGAAGAAAACAGAAGCCTTAAATGTGCCAGAGGCCACTGCTTCGACAGAGCCAAGGAAGGCTATGTCAACCTCATAGCAGGCACCCATAAAAAAGGCTCCCTTATCGGTGATAACAGAGATATGGCACTTTCGAGAAGAGCCTTCCTCGAAAAAGGATATTTCGACGCTCTCGTCGAAGAGCTGATAAAGATAATAAAGGAAAAGGACCTCCCCTGCCCTCAGATACTCGACATCTGCTGCGGTGAGGGCTACTATTCCCACAGAATAAAGGAAGCTCTCGGATGCGAAATGTACGGCTTCGACCTCTCTAAGGAAATGGTACGTCTTGCCGCCAGAAGAAAAAACGGCTGCGAATACTTCGTCGCCAACCTCTCCCGCATCCCCTTAAAGGATAAAAGCACCGACATCGCCTTTCATCTCTTCGCACCCTTCCACGAAAAGGAGTTTTCGAGAATACTAAAGGATAACGGAATGCTTATCACAGTAGTCGCAGGTGAAAGCCATCTTTTCGAGCTCAAAGAAATTCTTTACGACACACCCTATAAAAACGATGAAATGCCGCCCGAAACGGAAAACCTCGTCATAAAAGAAAAAAGAAAGGTCACCCGAAAAATACATCTTTCCTCAAAGGAGGATATAGATGCACTTTTCAGAATGACCCCTTATTATTACCGCACAAGCGAAAATGACAAAGCAAAGCTCAGCTCCTTTGACAGTCTCGATGTAACGGTGGATTTCGCTATGTTTATTTACTGATAATCAGTGTCTCGTCTTATCCGAATAGCACTCGCAGAATCTCGCCTGGAAGGACGGCTCGTGCTTTCCTGCATAAAGATGGCTGAGATCACCGTACTGAATGCAGGTAAAAATCGCAGTCCCCTTCTCTCTTTCCTGAGTAGCGAGGCGTGTAACCGAGGTAGGAAGTGCCACGAAATTATGCCACATAATCATCGGTGATATTCCGAAAAGATGAGATAAAATAACGGACTCCACTCCGAAATGACAGAACAGAACTATACGGGCATGGCTTTCCTGCTCCACGCGGAAGATTTTACCCTTATGGTGATATCCGTACCTTTTCAGAAGCTCGTCCACACCGTCACACACCTGCCTGTACTGCTTGTATACTCCGCCTTTTTTCATCAGGCTTACCCTGTGCCACCGTTCGTAAGAGTAATAATCAGGCTCAGCTGTCCAGTAGGAAGGTAATCTGTCCCAGCAGGAGGTTTTTCTGAAAAGTCCCTGCTTTACTTTCCCCTCGAACTCTGTAAGCCAGGGTAATGTTTCGGCAGTTCTGCCTGTTTTCTCCAGAGTATACGATGCAGTTTTCTGCGCTCTTCCCAAGGGTGAGCAATAAAAATCAGTGACCTCCAGCTGAGAAAGTCTCTCTGCTAAAAGTCTCGCCTCTTCTATTCCCTTGTAGGTAAGTGTATCTCTGGCATAGTCCGGGTCTCCGTGACGCACGATAAGAATTTCCATCAGTCATCTCTCCTTTCTTTTTTCTATTATATCACCAATTCCCGTCATAAGCAAGAACAAGCCGCATCCTTTTCGGACACGGCTTATTTTTATACCGGTTTTTCTGTCTGATAATGAATTTCGCTTCTTATTCTGAATGCATCCACATCACTGTCATACTCAGTTTTACCTATCGTAAAGCCTTCGATATTATCGTTACTTTTCATAAGCATAGACATTACCGTTTCGGTCATAGTGTATATGACAGCGGGTGAAAGCTCCAGAGGAATAAAGCAGCTGACACTGATTTTTATACTGTTGATTTCCTTTTTATTTCCTTCTGAATCGTAGGAATAATAAAGGCGGTTTTCTGCCGGAGAAAATGAAAAATATGTTTTTCTTATCGGTACAGGCAGATTTTTACTTTCGTAAGCCCTTATCGCACTGCAGGAATCGTTCAGAATTTCCGACTCACTGATTTTAATTATAAAAGAATCTATCAGATTTTTGGCTGACTGCATTTTATCCCTCCTTGTGGACTATCGCCCAATAATAAAGTATTCTCTTTCCGAGATAGACAGGCTCACAGTGGTCAGCCGAGAAGGTTTCACCTTCACAGGTGATGGTATATTCTCTTTCCTCTAAGCATCTCTCTCCTACCTCAGGCGGTGCAAGAAGCAGATATTTATTAAGTCCGTCATAGCCCAGCTCTGTAGGAATACCGCTGAGATAAATCTTGTTTTTATATCTGAGCGGCTGGAGAAAGCCTTTAAAAATTGTGGTTTGTTCTCCGTTTGTGGAAACTATTTCCACACCGAGCTTATCGAAAAGTCTGTTTTTTATGGTCAACTCAATCCGCACTGAAGAAAAAACCTCCGTCTTTCAGTATTGAACAGGCAGCTGCGACAGCCTCATCTCTTGCCCGGATTTCTGATTTCATTTCCCTTTCGGGATTGCGTCTTACTGTCATATCACCCGCAGTAAAGGCCTCATATCTGTCGGTTTCCGTCAGACGCATAAGAGTGAAATAATAGTGAGCAAGAGCAGCTGCAGTATGCACAATAAGGGGACTTTCCCTGTCGGCACCGACTCTGAGATTATTCTCTACCCAGGCGAGTCCCCTTTCACAGGAAGGCTGAAGCTGTGTCGCATTGTAAGGCTCAGTATCAGCATAGTTCATCAGACAGTTAAGCACATCGCTGACATCAACCATAGTGTCACCTCATCAGGACAGAGAAAGTATTTTAACTGCATCGACGTAAACGTTAGCAAAGCCTGAGGTTACGGTAACAGCTGCTCTTTCGAGCTGTCGGTCAATAATCTTGTCGAAATCTGTTACGATACCGCCTGCCTGTACTCTTTCGAGAGCAGCTGACTTATCGATAGCGATAATGTTTTCATTCTCGAAGCCCGAATAGGGAATAATCTCTGCACCGAAGGGTGTTACGAGCTTTCCGGTACCGTGGAAATCGAGACCTGCTGAGGAATCTCTGAACTCCTCAAGCATAAGCAGCTGAGAGAGAAGATTGTTTCCCACAATGAGAGTAGTGAGATTAAAATCCGTAAAGGATGTCCAGAGATTTACTATGTCACTGTAAGTCATAGCGCCGCTGTTCTCCACGGGAATAATCTGAACTGCTCTGCCGCTGCCGTCACCGCCGCAAAGGGTTTCGATAGCATTGAAGAACTGTGTGCTGGCAATAGAGCGTCCGATCTGCTTAAGAGCAATAGTGAAAAGGTCGAGACGCTGAAATTTGATAGCCTCATAAGATGCGGTGATCATTCTGCCGATTTTCTTAAGCTTGACGAGATTTTCCTTTAATGAGATTCTGATTTCGGGAATGTGTGTACCCTCTAAAATCGGAGAAATATAATTCTCATTCTTAGAAAGGTCGATTCCGATAGAACGGTAATCGAGAGAGTCGATTTCCGTAGTAGTGGCTACGATGCGGGAAACGAGATCGTTTTCAGCAAAGCCCTGATTCACGGCCCTTGAAATATATTCAGGGAAAAGTGTGGCAGAATCAGTGGTACGGAAAAACTTTTCGATTGAGTCGCTGTTTCTTCCGCCTACCTTGATATCGAAGCGCTTAAGCTGTCTCTGGTAAGCGTCGAGTCCCTCCAGTGAGGTACCCTTGTAATTTTCGCTGGGGTCAAGGCTTTCGAGAGCCTGGGTGAATGATTTACCCGTAGTGTAAAGACCTTTTTCGAGTCTGATATTATCGAATGTAGACATATTATTTTTTCCTCCTTAAATTAAAGTATAATTCCGCAGGTTCTGCTGTCTGTGTCGACATCGGTAACGAGAACGTATCTGCCGTTTTCATCAGCCTTTACGCCGCCCTTACCGTCTGAGCTGAGCTTAGTGTATCCGAATGAGGGAGCAGTACCTGTATAGGTTACTTTTGTGTAGCCTCTTATCTGAATACTGGCAATTGCATCTGACACATAAGTGCAGACACCGTCGAAAATATGACCGTCTATTGTACGGTCTACAGTGTAAGAGTCCATAAACTCCACAGTTTTACCTTTATTTACTTCAGCTGTAGCACTTACTGTGACTTCCTTTCTGTCGAAGCCGTCAAAAAAATTAATCATAGTATATCCTCCTTAAATTTTAAAATCTGAATTATCGAAGCTGTGTGTTTTCTCTGCTGAGCCTAACTGGGAAGAGACGGGAATACGGCTGCCGGCCTGTTCCCTGAGTGAGTTACATAAGCTTTTCACCTCACTGATTTCCATACAGTCACAGCCCTTTATGAAGGCCGAAAGATTCACTGTCGGCATAATTATGAGAGCGTATCTTTTTATGTCTGAAATAAGGCTCTCACGGTAGGCTCTGCCTTCTGAAGCGAGATTTTCGAGAGAAGTGATATGAGCCTTGAGAGATTCCATCTCTCCGGCAGTAATAAGTGTATCTTCTTTGAGATTTCTGAATTTTTCTATTGTCATTTTTTCATCTCTTTTCTCCTTATCGAATGATTTGGTAACGCCTGCATTTCTCTGAGCAGGAACAGCCACAAAGGACCATTCATAAGCATCCGTAGGGTTTTTAAGGATTCCGTGACAAACTCCGTTGCCGTAGACCTTACCCTTCACATGCTCGCAAAGATGTCTTTTCATATCCTTTCCGCACACGGAGCAGATACATTCCTTCATGGCACAGCCTATACTGACCTCTTTTTTGATGCCTCCCTCTATTTCTTTGATGAGAGAAGCATTTTCTTCGGTACGAAGCATATATGCTCTCGCTTTAAGAGCTACATATTCCTCACCGCAGGAGTTCTTTTTACCCGGCTGCTTTTCGGTATAGGTTCTGAATATTCTCGCCCTCTGGTCTGCCGAACGCATACTGTGGTCCGAAATGCCTGTCTTGCCGACGAAAAGCTCACCTAAAGCCGTAAGGCTTTCTGTACTGAAGCGTTCGAAATCTCTGTCTGTTTCATTGTCACAGAGAGTAACGGTAAAAATATACACCTCCTCGGCAGTCAGCGGAGAACGGGTATATCCGTTAATGAGCTCCATTTCTTTTTCAATCGTCATATTCATCCTTTTCACCTCCTATTTCATGGTAAATACGGTCTGTCTGTGCTTTGTAAAGCTCGCTTTGCGCCATAAGAGAAATATCCTGCAAGGTGAGATTATCCCATTCCACTCTGAAATCACAGTCATATCCGTGAAGGCTGAGAAATGTTCTGCATATACGGTTTATAACGGGTGTTATTTCTCTTCGGTAAGAATCAATTTCACTGGTAAGAATATCCGCCTGCTGATAGCTCATTCTTTCACTCGTGGACCAGTTGAGTCCGAGAAGGAAGGGCGGAATACCGAGCTTTGCTATTATCTGCTCGAGAATCTGTCTTACGGGAATTTCACTGTCAAGAATCTGATTATCCGCACCGATGGCTCTGATGCTGACATCACCTACAGCCACAAAATCCTTTACAGGACCGCCTGATTTCATCGCACTGCTCCATTCCTTAGCCACCTGAAGGGCCCTCTCCTGAGCATAAGCCTTATCTATGGCGTCATTCTGAGGCTTATAGGTGACGGCGAAGCGTACATTACCTACCCTTTCCCAGTTGATGCCGATGGTATTGAAAATCTTTAAAAGCACATCGCTTACGAAGGGAAGACCCTTAAGCACCGAGGTACCGTATATTTTACCGGGCTCGGGATTATGTACACAGAGAAGTATCAGCTCCGGATATCTGACAGGAGTGAATTTACCTTTTGTGCTTTGGGCATTGATTACTATATCGAGCGGATTCTTACCTTCCGAAAGATAAACACTGTCGAGAGGACTGTTGAAAAGGTGGGTGATTGTAGAAGAATCGGTAATCATCTCACCTACGGCAGTGCCCATGGTCAGAAGCTGCTCGAAAAAGGTTCCTACGAAAGCGTTTATACCCTGTCTTGTCCCGCCTACATTCACATTTTCCAGAAAGTACGAAAGCTCTTTTTCTGCCGCCGCATCATCACAGATTACCCTGAACTCTCCCAGAAGCCGTACAAGCTTACCGATAGCCGCATCGATAACCGGTACAGCTTCCCTCAGTCCGCTGTAAAGACGGGTGTCAACGGGAGACGAGGGCATATAGGCAGAAAGAGAAGAAAACGGATGAGACTTGCTTCCCGTCTGCGGAACAGCTACCACTTCTCTGACTTCAGAGGTTTTTTTACGTTTTCCTAATGCCAAAATATTCTCCTTTCTTTTGTCCGTCAGAGGACAAATATTTTATTCTCTTGCCGCAGCAAGGGCGAAGAAGCCCCCGCTGCTTCCGTCGGCAAATACGGTAGAGACAAAATATCTTATATCGTCCATAGCGTGATCGTTTTCTTTTCTCGGTGTATCTCCGGCCGCTTTTTCATCCCATCTGTAAAGGGAGAATTCTCTGATTGAATCCACGCACACCGGTGAAATCAGTATCTTTCCTTCCCTGAAGGCGCTATGAACCTTTCTTATTCCCGAAAGCACATCGTTTTTAGCAGGGATGACCCTGTATTTACCTTTTCTCCTTATGCATTCGGCGAAGGAAGCAGCTGAAGGGTCGATTACTATTCCTTCTATCCTTCTGTCCCCTGCCAGCCGGCACAGCTCTTCGTAATATTCCTCGTCAGTGAGCTGTCTGCCCTGTGTACGTGAGGAGTAATAATATTCGTCAGTTCTGTACCACTTTCCGTCGTAAAGCCCCCACAGTCCCATGGATGTAGGATTGACGGTGCCGTAGTCACAGGAAATGTAATACTTTCCGAACACATCAGTGGGCGGTGTAACGGTATATTTACCTTTTGCCGCATCACCGTAAACGAGTCCGTCCACGGCTACCCATCTTCCCAGAACGAAGCGTTCATAAAAAGCTCCGCTGTAAAGACGCTCATACCGTCTGATGACCTTCGGAGAAAGTGAAGGGTTATCCTTCATAAGAAAGTGGAGATAAAGACAGTTCTTTTCCTCTGCCTTTCTTATCCACTCCTCATAAAACCAGTGCTTCGGATTTTCGGGGTTACAGTTGAACCAGAATTTCGAGCCGCTGAGTGAGCATCGTGCCAGAGCCTGCTCTACAAAGGATCTCGGCATCAGAGCCACCTCATCAAGAAGAACTCCGCCCAGCGTCATACCCTGTATCAGAGAAGCAGAGCTTTCATCTCTGCCGCCGAAAAGATAAAAACGGTTAGTACGGTTTTCGTAAGAGATTTCGATGAGATTCTGACTTATCTTCTCTCTGCATTCAAAACCGAGCGCTCTGAGTGTGGGAACAAGAGAAACTGTTATGTTCCGTCTGAGCGAGGAAATGGTTTTGCCGCAAACAGCAAAGGAAGTGTCATCAAAAGCGTAAAAAGCCCACAATACAAATGAAAGAGACATACATGTGGTTTTTCCGCTTCTCACGGCTCCGTCGCATATTAGTCCGTCAAGACTGCTGTAAGGTGAGGACTTATGCCACCAGGAAAGAGCCGTAAGCTGCTTTCGTGAAAATGTTTCAAACCTGTTATCAGCCATTTTCTTCATCTCTTAATGCTGCCGCACCCTTTTCGATAGCGCTGAACAGGGATTGTGCAGGGTCTTTTTCTTCCTGAGCGCTTATCTGCTGTAAATGCTCCAGGGCTTTAAGGCGGTCAAAGAACTTTATTTCAATGTCCCCGCCCTTTTTTCTTTTTATGTCGGATATGTTATATAAGTCCATTCCTCTTATTTCCTCTGCCGTCACCTCATCCTTGAAAAGGAGACTTATGGCATCGGCGAAGCACCCGAAGGCAAGACGGTAATAGCCTGATATAATATCCTTCTGCGCAGCTCTTTTTTCTCTGTCACTTCTTTCGATTTCTTCTTTGATTTCTTTTTTTCTCAGAAGTCTGGCGGCACTCTTTTCAGGGAAAACATATCCCGACTTTGCTGCCGCTTCACCGCCGTTTCTCGAAAGACAGTAATAGGTACAGAAGAGCCTTTCTTTAGATGTAAGATTACTTATGTTCATAACCCCTTTCTTTCTGATTTTGTTTTTTTGTCTCTCACCTATACCCGGGAAAATGCCTTTTTTTGCACGGTTTACGCAAAAACACCCCTGATTTTGCAGAAATTTTTCTGAAAAAATTAAAAATATTATAATAAACGTTATTTCATTAAGGGTTTATTGACTTTATTAACAGGTTATTGTATAATATTTACAGATTCAGAAAATCGGTTTCAGAAAGGAGAGGAAGTCTGAATGGAAAAAATATTTAACTGGATTTTAGACAACTGGGATAAAATCGTTTCTTTGGTTGACAGATTTGCCGCTATACTCATAGAACATATTAACTGATATCAGATTCTTAAAAATAAATCCGTAGACTGCACAGAATAAATTCTTCTGCAGTCTCTTTTTTTATCAAAAGGTATTTATTTTAAAACAATAATGTAATATAATAAGCTATCGGAATATCCGTAAGGAGGATTTCTTATGTCTGCTTTTGAAAAAATCCTCAATAAAAGCGAAGAATATCTTAAAATAAAGGACAATATACGTCGGGGGGTACATCCTTTCGGCGTTATCGGTCTTTCACGCATACACAAAGCGCACTATATTTCTTCCCTCGTTAAAGAAACAGGAAAGAAAGCCCTTATCATCTGTCCCGATGAAGGTGAAGCAACGAAGCTCTGCAAGGACATCTCTGCCTTCTGTGACGGTGCTCAGCTTTATCCTGCCCGTGATTTCCGTTTCCGTGAAAGCGACAGTAAATCTCTCGATTTCGAGCAGAGAAGAATGGGCGTTCTGAAAAACATTCTCGACGGTGAATGTAAATTTGCACTGTGTAGCATCGAAGCAGCCATCCAGGTTACTATCCCACGCAGTGAGCTGGAAAAGCGCTCCTTTAAAATAGAGGTTTCTCAGGAAATATCCACCCACGAAGCCGTAAACGCTCTTTTAAGTGCAGGCTACACCCGTACAGAGCAGGTAGAAGGCACCGGTCAGTTTTCTCTCAGAGGCGGTATACTCGATATCTTCCCTCCCGGAAATGAAAATCCCGTCAGAATAGAATTCTGGGGCGACACGGTAGACTCTGTTTCTTCCTTTGACACTGAAAGCCAGCGAAGAAAGGACAGCCTTGACTTCGTTAAAATCACTCCCTCCCGTGAGGTTCTTTTCGACTCCCCCGAGGAAATGAAAAGACGTCTCGAAGAATTTCTTCCTTCCGTAAAGGGTAAAGGCAGTATCAAGGCGAAGTCTCTGATAAATGAAGACATCGAAAAGCTCAGCCACTTTATGAGTGTGGCTAACGATAAATATATTTCTCTCGCCTACGGTGAAAAAGAAACCCTTTTCGACTATATGCAGGACAGTCTCATTTTCATCTGTGAAAGCTCTTCGGTAAAGCAGAAGTTCAATTCTGTCTCTGCACTTATGACCGAAGACATCAAGGCTATGTTCGAGGAAGGAATACTCACTAAAGGTCTCGACACCTTTACTCTCTCCTGGAACGAAATTCTCCACTACTACGAAAACGGCAGTACTGTCTATACGGACAACCTCGCACGAGGCTCCTTCGACACACCGGTAAAATCCCTCGTGAGCATCAACGCTTCTCTCCTTTCCCGTTGGGACGGAACACTGTCCTACCTTATGGAGGACCTGGATCCGCTTATGAAGCTCGGCTTTACCTGTGTAATTATGGCAGGCACGGAAAAGAGTGCCAAAGAGCTCGCCTATGACCTTGAAACGGAGAACATAAAAAGCCACTATTTCCCCGTAATCCCTGCAGAATTCCCCGAAAAAACCGTCAGCGTCATTTCAGGCAGTGTTTCTTCGGGCATAGAATATAACAGTCTTAAGTTCGCATTATTCACCTACGGAAGAGCCGTGGAAAAACAGCAGAGAAAGGTCAACCCTGCCTTCAGAGGCAGAAAGGGTATAACCTCTTTGGAGGAAATATCCCGCGGTGATTATGTGGTTCATGCCGTACACGGAATCGGTATCTTCGACGGAATAACCACTATGACCGTCGGCGGTAAAATAAAGGATTTCATCAAAATCAATTTCCGTGGCACTGATGTTCTCTATCTTCCCGTCACACAGCTCGACCTAATCGCTAAATATATTTCACCCAAGGACACAGATAAGGTAATAAAGCTTAACCGTCTGGGAAGCGACGAATGGAAGAAAACCCGTTCGAGAGTAAAAAGTGCTGTCAAGGATATGGCGGCAGAGCTTACAAAGATTTACTCGTCAAGACTCAACTCCGAGGGCTTTTCCTTCTCTCCCGATATGGATATGCAGAATGATTTCGAGAGACGCTTCGAATTCGAAGAAACAGATGACCAGCTCGAAGCGGTCAATGAAATAAAGCGTGATATGGAAAGGCCGAGTCCTATGGACCGTCTTCTCTGCGGAGACGTTGGCTTCGGTAAGACAGAGGTAGCACTGCGAGCCGCCTTCAAATGTGTGGCAGACGGAAAGCAGTGTGCCATACTCGTTCCCACCACCATCCTCGCCTTCCAGCATTTTCAGACCATAAAAAAGCGTTTCGACGGCTTCCCCATAGAAATAGATATGCTCTCACGCTTCCGCAGTCAGACCGACAGAACGAAAATAAAAAAAGCCCTCAAAAGAGGCAGTATAGATATTATCGTCGGCACACACTCCATCATCGCCAAAAGCGTAGAGTTCAAGGATTTAGGTCTTCTCATCGTCGATGAGGAACAGCGCTTCGGTGTGGCACAGAAGGAAAAGCTGAAGGAAAAATTCCCGTTGGTGGATGTTCTCACCCTTTCGGCTACGCCTATCCCCCGTACCCTCAATATGGCGATGACGGGAATAAGAGATATGTCCGTTCTGGAAATTCCCCCCGTGGGCAGACATCCGGTGCAGACATACGTGGTACCTCAGGATATGGAAATACTGGCAGAGGCTATGGAAAGAGAAATACGACGCGGAGGTCAGGTCTATTACCTGCATAACCGTGTGGAATCCATAGAAAGAAGAGCAGCGGAAATTAAAAAGCATCTCCCCGACGCCCGTATCGGTATCGGTCACGGAAAAATGAGTGAGGATGAGCTCAGCGAGATATGGAGAAAGCTTTTAGAGAATGAAATAGATATTCTTCTCTGCACTACCATCATCGAAACAGGTGTGGACGTTCCCAACGCAAACACTCTTATTATAGAAGAAGCAGACAAGATGGGTCTTGCTCAGCTTCATCAGATAAGAGGACGTGTCGGCAGAAGCTCGAGACGTGCCTACGCCTATTTCACCTATAACAAAAACAAAGAAATCAGTGAAATCGCACAGAGAAGACTTTCCGCCATCAAAGAATTCACAGAGTTCGGTTCAGGCTTCCGTATCGCTATGAGAGACCTGGAAATCCGAGGTGCAGGTAATGTTTTAGGCGCACAGCAGCACGGACATATGGAAGCGGTAGGCTATGATATGTATCTGCAGATTCTCTCGGAAACTATCGAAGAAGAAAAGACAGGCATCGAGGTTAAAGAAAAGCAGGAATGCCTTATCGATATTTCAGTCGATGCCCACATTCCCGAAAATTACATCGATTCGGTCAAAAACCGTATCGGCATGTATAAGAGAATAGCGGAAATCGAAACGAGAGAGGACGCAATGGATGTTCTCGACGAATTTATCGACCGTTTCGGTGAACCGCCCAAGGCTGTAGAAGGTCTCATTGAGGTAGCTCTTCTCCGTGCCAAAGCAGCAAGGCTCGGCATTTACGAAATAAAACAGCAGAACACTATGCTTTTAGCCTTCGTAAATGAGCTTAAGCCCCAGTTCGTAGTTGCCGTGGGACACAAGCTCCGAGGAAAAGCTATGATAAGTGCCGCCAAGACAAGCCCCTACATTTCCTACAAGCTGAAAAATGTAAGTCCTGTAGAGGGAATGAGAGAGCTTGTGGAGGCACTGAGTGACAGTCAGTAAAATTATAAATCCATTGTGAAGGTCAGAAAAAAATGACTTCTCACAATGGATTTTTGTGTTTAGTAAAAGAAAAATCATAACAGTGGTGTGCATCTTTATAATTTTCGTTTCAAGGAAGCAGTTAGTAGACATAGCTTCGCAGAGTTACTTTTGTCCTTGCCAAAAGTAACCAAAAGCGCTTTTTTCAGCGGAACCACTCCGAACACGATAACGGAAGAAGAGATTACTTTCTTTCACAGTTCACCCTCAGTCTGCCACTCATAAGAAAACAGCCTTTCAAGTCTACCGTTATCTATAGTTCTATGCTCAGCCTTACCGAAAGAGTGAGCGTACAGAGTGCTTTTACTGAAAGCAGTGCAGAAAAATCGCTGCCGTTTCTCCCTCAACGCACAGATATTTTGTCTACCCTGTGGTAACTTCCGTCACCACACGTTTCATCTCCTTAAGTACCGTCAGTCCGACAGTCGCTTCCCGCTCTGTCATCTTTTCAGATAAATTCTACGGTCAGTGACCTTTTAAACTTATACCAACATAAAAGTAATAGTGGTCAACTAAAACCTTTCTGTAATTCCGAAGCCTTATCGGTTGTCTGCACACCTGCCACGGTGTGCCCCCTGCAGAGCGTTTCGTAAGGAGGTACTGAAAGGTGAAAAAGCAGAAACACCGCTTAAGAAGGCAAGTAAGAGAAACATAAACTTTACTGTAGAACGGCAGTTCCCTGTCTGCACACCTGCCACGGTGTGCACCCCAAGGGAAAGTAATTGTTTTAGAACTGTAACAGAAAAGAACACTCTAACTGTTTCCATATACTTAACTGTAGGCTCTCTCTTTTCCCGTCCTAAAAAATGGGCGCTTTGTTTACTTTGGCGCTCGCCTGTGCCAAAGTAAAAGCCCCCGCGGCTCGAGCGGATGACGACTCGATGTTTTATTGAAACGAAGAGTAATAAAATATACCTTACTGCTACACGTCTCGCTTCATCCCACACTGCGGGCGCTTCGGCGACGATGCAGCTCGAGCGGATGACGATTAAATGTTTTATTGAAACGAAGAAACCTCTCAGTCACTTCGTGACAGCTCTCCTGAAAGGAGAGCCTTCGTCTACCTCCTCTGAAAGGGATGCGCTTAGGCGACGATGCAGCTCGAGCGGATGTCTACTAACAACTTTCTTAAAACAAAAATTATAAAGATGCACAGCACTGTTATAATATTTGTTTTGCCAAACACAAAATCCATTGTATAAAGCCGTGTTTGCCGACTTATACAATGGATTTTTTCTTTTATTTTGTACTGCTTAAAACAATATCCACAAGCTCACCCGTCATCGCATCAATATCTGTCTGCGAAGGATTAGAGCTTATCTTCTTCATCTTTTCAGCATATTCACTCTGTACCGCTTCATCGCACATAGAAAGCACGTGATAGAAGGTAGTGGTATTGATACCGAGAGCATCAGAGAAGTTTTTCTTGCCCCAGATAGCTGTACCGTCCTCACTGTAGCCCGTAAATACGATAGTGCCTTCATTCAGCTCGAAATCCCACACAGCCATAGGATAGATATGATATTTCACGGAATCGATTACCACTGTGTGGTATCCGCTTTCCTTGGCAAGATTTCCTTCTACAGAAAGCTTTCTGCCCTTTTCGATATCTCTTTCGGTGATTACTGCATTTTCGAGTATGGTGACCGTCTGCGAGGTATTTCTTGCCACAGCCTTATAGCTTTCGGCATCACCCGACGGGTCGAATACTACCGTATCCCAGTTTCCGTAAAGGGATGACTGCTTTACCTTAGTAGAAGCAGAGGTGCCTGAGAAGGTCTCGGGACATGCCATCGGCCATCCGTCAACAGTCCATTTAAGCTCTCTGACCTCGAGACTCGGGAAGGGATAAACGTCTGTAAGACCCTTCTCTGCAGCCTGTGCAGCACCTGTAGTGATTACAGAGTCGATCTTATAATAAAGCTGTGACTGAGAGCCCATAAACCATTTTCCCTTTGAGGTTTTAATGACAGAGGGACTGCCTATGGAAGCTCTGCCGATATCGGTGTAGGTTACACCGCCGTTACTGCTGGAAAGGAAGTTGTAGCCGGCTGCGATCATAAGACCCTTTGTATACTGATTATTTCTTCCGCTTTTTCCGAAAGAAGACATATCTGCACCGCTGAAATCAGTGTAAGGTCCTTCAGGTGATTTTGCACGTGCGACACGTACGTTATAGTTGCTTTCCTCCACACCGTAGGTAAGGAAGAGATAGTAATAGCCTGTATCCTTATTATAAACGATGTCTGCACCGCTGAGAAGACTTCCGTCATTTTTAGAAAGTGCGGGAATTCTGCCGGGCATAGCTATAAGCGTACCTGACTGGAAGCGTGCTGAGCCGTGAAGTGTGGAAACAACCTCACCCTTACTGTTGACGGGACTAGCCGCTTTAAGCAGACCTGTTTTCGGGCTGAGCTCTACGATATAGATTTCACCGCTGATTTTTTCTCTGCCGTAGGATCCGCCGTAAATCATAAACAGACCGTTTTCCGTATTTATAACAGCAGGATGCACCGCATTAGCCTTGTCATAGGAAGCCTTAAATGAATGGTTATTCTTTTCTCCGGAGGCTTCATCCTCTACGATTTCACTTCCCGCATGTCTTCCGCAGGTGCTGATAACGAGACCCGCATCCTTCCATTCCTTATTCTCTATGGCCTCAGCCAGATTTTCTGTAGTAACGCAGAAAATAGCACTTTCATTTGCATCTGCAGTTTTGGAAATTGAGAAGTAAAGGTAGTAGACACCCTTACGGTAGATTATTTCAGGAGAAAGAGGAGTTCTGTCCTGGTTTTCATTTGAATAGGTTTCATCCTCACCGTAGCCGTGCTCCTTCGCCCATTTTTTTACACTCTTGAAGGCAGAGAAGGACATTATTGTATTGCTCTCGGCATCCTCGGGAGTGGGGAAATAAGTAGTTCGTGAGCTCCAGTTTATGAGATCCTTTGACTTTATCACCACATTGTCAGAGCCGAAGCAGTAATAATAACCGCTCTTTTCATCATAGAAGATACAGGGATCCTTTATATCATAGGCAGCATAAGAGCCGATGTATTTATTATCCGCATATTTATCTATTGAAGGCTTTGAAATGTTAGATGCAGCTTCCTCTGTCTTATAGCCTTCAGGTCTTTTACCCTTTTTGAAAAAGGCGAGAACATTAAGCTTTTTGTCTGCAGTAACCTTATACTGAAGCATATTCACTTCATCAGTTACATTCACACCGTTGACTATCAGCTTTTTAAGGTCATAGTAGGTGGAGTCTGTTCTCTCGGGATTTATGTTCAGTGTAAGCACCTGACCGTTATCACAGGCTACACGGTACTTTTCGTCGGTGCCGGTGGTGTTTTTACTGTCTACAGTGATTACACCGTGACCGAAGGACTCGACGAAAATCATATACTCCGAAGGTCTTACATGCTTCCAGTAAATCATAAACACTCCGCCGAAGAGCAGAAGAGTGGCTGTAAAAAAGGCTAAAAACTTTTTCATTATATTTTTCTCGTCCTTTCTTTTATTTTGTGGTAAGAGAAGAAATTATATCAGAATAGATGGAAACAGCGTTATTGAAGAAATTCTTTTTTACTGTTTCTATCTGGCTTTCATCGGGAACATAGACCGTGATTTTTAAAAGCTCCGTATCCATATCCATTACGGTAAACTTTACGTGGAAGCCGTGGTCCAAAGGAAGAATTTCCACATTGCTTTCTTTGATTATTCTCTCTCTCGAAAGAACTCTGATGGCTGCCGCCACGCTTTTTTCCCTTACGGTACGGGGCAAGCTTCTCTCTATGGCTGCTACATCGAGTTCAGCCTTGGCTGTAAGAGTAATAAGCTCGTCGCCGTCGCTTATTTCACTGATAACCTGTCCCCCGGAAATAAGCTCGCTTACTGCACCGTTAGCCTCGAAATAATTAGCCACGGAATATTCACTTAAAATTTCATTAAGCTGTGTTCTGGTAAGAGATTTTTTAAGTGTTTTCAGAAGATAACAGACCAGAAGCTTTATTTCATTTTTTTCACGAAGACCGCCGGGTACGATGCCCTCGCTGAATGTATCTGATGACATACTTAATCTGCCTTTCATTAAATAGTTATACATTTTAATTGTACCACAAGAAAAATAAAAGTAAAGAGCTAAAAGGAAAATTTTATTAATTTGTTAGAATACTTATATAATTGACAGAAGGAAACTTTTTTAGTAGAATAATTTCAGAGGTGATAAAAATGACAGAAAAATATACCACCGTGCTTTTCGATGCAGATAACACCCTGCTGGATTTCGATAAGGACGAGGACTGTGCTCTCAGAAAAACGATGGAGATTTACGGAGTTCCTGTCACTGAGAAAAACATCGAAGCTTACGTAAAAATTAATCAGGGAATGTGGAAGGCTATCGAAAAAGGAGAGCTGACTAAACCCGAATTAAAAAAGACAAGATTTAAAAATTTCTTCTCTGCCATAAATTTTCACTGTGATGATGACCCCTTCGAGGTAAACGAAAAATACCTTTCCCTTTTAGGTGAGGGCGGAAACACACTTGACGGTGCAGTAGACCTTTGCCGTGAGCTTAAGGAAAAAGGCTACGACCTTTACATCGTCACTAACGGAGTAGCAAACACACAGAAAAACCGTCTGACAAAAAGCGGTCTTCTCCCCTTCTTTACAGAGGTTTTCGTCTCCGAAACCGTCGGTCATCAGAAGCCGAAGAAGGAATATTTCGACTATGTACTGACGCATATAAAAGAGACGGACAAGGAAAAAATCATTTTAGTCGGTGATTCTCTCACTTCTGACATTAAGGGTGCCATGAATGCGGGTCTTAAGTCTGTATGGCTGAATCTTAAGGGCCAGGAATTACCCGTGGAGTATAAGCCGGATTATGTTATAGAGGATGTAAGGGAAGTGAGGAAAGTTTTAAATGAAAAATAATAAGGATAATCTTATTAAATTCAAAGACCTTGCCGACAAGATAAAAAGCATTACAGAAAGTGACATCGACGGGGACGACTTTGATATTGACTCCTTCAAAGAAAGCGGAATAACACAAATGTTTATGGAAATTCTTTCCGAAAAGCTGTCCGAGCCTTCGGGACTTTTAACTGAAGAAGAGGTTTATGAGGAAATCGCTGATAACTTTTTTATTCTCATCGATTTACTCGGCATAGAGGAGTTCAGACTTTTCCGCTTCGCAAGCTATGATTACAGCCGTGAAATCATAATCGACGGAAAGAAATATGATTTAGACGGTGAGTTCTGTCACGATGATGAAGAGGCAACGGGAGCCTTGTGTGCTATTGACTGTCTGATAGCGGATTTGGATGAGGAAGACAAAGAGGCTGTTCTGAAAAAGGTGGAGAGTATAATTAATGTCCGTAACCGAAAAGAAAACTAAAAAAATTGAGGTGCTGTTGTGAGATAACAGCACCTTTTTCATTCGGTTATAGTGTATTTCTCTTCAGTGCAGACTACATCATCAGTGTCTGCATTAGTTTCAAGGGTATAAGTGTAATTACCGTCTGTCAGTATTCCGTTTTCGAAAACTACTGTTCCGTTAAACCATTCCATTTCAATCAGACTTAAAAAACTTATATCGCAGAAAGCAGAGAGCTCATAAGCTTCTCTGACAGTGTTTTCACCGTATTCTACTGAAACAGCAGTAACATCAGAGACCTTTTTCATTTCCTTAAGGACTGTTTCTTTTTCTTCTCCCATTCTGAGCTTTTCGAAGCTTTCCTTTGCCTCATCTGTTTTATCAGATGAAACAGTATCACTGTATGTAATTTTTTTAATTTTCACCTTACCGTTCTCAGAAGGGTAAACGGAAACAGCTTTAGTGTCCTTCACACTTTCCCTCGCCTGTGAATAGTCCGTATCACCCGTTATGATCTCGAAAAGCTTTTCGGCACGGCTTTTATTAGTGTAGTTGTCAATAACGGTCTCTGCCCATTCTGCAATATTTGCTATGCCTGAGGTATTATAACTCTCAGAAACAGGAATGTTACATATTGCAAGTCCTGCAACAGTCACTAAAGATAAAACGGTTACAGTAATCTGAACGGTACGGCGGAAGGAAACCTTCTGCGCTCCTTCTTCTTTTCTCTCTTTCAATTTAATGAGCAAAATAAAGCAAAGAATACAAAAAGGAAGAGAAATGAGCTCAGCAGTATAATCGCTGAAGAGACTGAAATTAAAAAACTCTATACCCGTTATTCTGTATATTACGTGTAACAGCATATCAGTGAAAGGATAGTAAAGAGAATTCATCATAATAGGTAAAAGAGACATTATGATGTTGGCGGCAGCTATGGCTTTCAGTTTTTTAGGATGATTGATTCTGTAAGAATAAAGTGCCGTCAGTAAAACCAGACAGATGGCACAAGAACTGATAACAAGACTTTCATAAGTGGAAAACATAGGATCCGAACCAAGAGCGAACATTATAACTACAGCACCGCCGAAGCCCAACACCACTGCAACCGAATCAGCAAGCAGAATTAAGAAGAAAAGAAAAATAGCATAAGCCCGTTTATCCTCGCTGAAAAAGCGGAATTCTTTCATTATGTACACCTCTTTTCACCTTAAAAATATCACCACGCTCCCCTCTTTGTCAATAAAAAAAGGTAAATTTAAGAAAAAAGACAGAAACGCAAAGCCTCACAGACAGAATGAGCCTACGGTTAATTACGGTATGACGACAGCGAAGATGAACGGATAACGGATAGGAGCACAGTACACCTCCGTCTGCTCCGCATCCACCTCCCCTGCTGATGAAAGGAAGTTTTCCACACTGAAAAGTTTTCAACAAAAATTCTGCCGGTTCCTTTTTGTTTATTATTATCATTTTCTTTATCTTTATCTTTTTATTCTGTTTTTCTTTACCTGCAGATGTTACAATTCTTACAAGTGGATGCAAATGCATAAAAAAGAGCAAAAATAAATGTCAGAAAAAGAGGTTTTCCACATAAAAATAACGGACGAAATGGAGTTTTCCACATCGTCCGTTTGTTATTTTATTTACTTAATAATGCTTTACTCCACATTCACAGACAGGATTTGTTTTGAATATCTTATAGAATATACGGAGAATCTTCCAGATAAAGCCTGAGAAGCCGCCTTTGTGACAGTTACAGGAGCAGTTATCAGACTTATTTTCACCGCAGTCTTTACATACATAATCGTCACCGTAATTATGACCTGTGGTAGATGTCCAATCACTTTCGTAGAAATAACTGCAGTTCTCGCAAGCGTAGATGGTATATCCGAAGCTTTCACAGGCGGGAGGTACAACTGTCGAAGCAACAATAGAATGAGGTACTGTGCTTACATAATCATAGGTATAGCTTCCGCCACAGTTACAGGAGCAGGTCGTGTAGCCTCCTGCAGTACAGGTGGGAGGTGTTACAACCGTACTCTTATTATGAGTGTAGTCGGCTGAATTAAAATGTAAAAATATTTCATCCAGATATACGCCACCCGGATGTATGCTATTATTATAAAAATTACCTATATTCTGCCACTGACTTTTCGTTCCTTCGTAATAAATATCGGTTATTATTCCTTCAAGATATGATATACTATAAGTTGTGTCAATTTCAGTTACGGTCACAGGAACGGTTAATTCCTTGAGATTATCCGCATTAATAAAGGCTTTGATTTTTATTTTTCTTACACCGTCGGGTATTTTATATGATGTTCTGCTGCTTCCGGTGGGATACTGAAGTAATTCTGTTTTATTCTTATTGAAGAGAACTCCGTCCTGACTCGAATAATATTTATTGTTCTCATCGACTACGATATTTTTAAGGTTGACACATTCGTAAAACTCGAGTTTATAAACCATATCAGAATAAATCATATCTATCACACTGTCAGGAATGAATATACTTTCGAGAGTACTGCAATAATCAAAAGCCTCAGCAGCTAAACTCTCCACGGTGTCAGGAATTGCATATTCCTTCCTGTCATTACCTGCAGGATGCTGCATCAGTATCGTTTTATCCTTATTGAAGAGAACCCCGTCCTGACTTGAATAATTTTCATTATTCTCATCGACGGTTATGCTTTCAAGACTTTTGCAGTTAGCAAAAGCCCGCTCGTCTATTGTGTGAACACTTGCAGGAATTGTTACACTTCTGAGTGCTGAGCAGCACTCAAAGGCTCTGCTATGTATACGCCATACTTTTTCCGGTATTTCAACACTTATAATACTGTCACAGTAAGCGAATGCAGAAGAACCTATATAATTTACACTGTCCGGGATTTTTAATTCTATAAGATTCTTACATGATTCAAATGCACTCTGGCCTATATCATATAAGCCGTCCGGCATTGTTACCCTCACAAGATTTTTAGCGTCAGCAAATGCACGCCAGCCTATATACCGTACACTGTCAGGTATTGTATATTTTCCGATATGAGAACCGGCAGGAAATCTGAGTAATTCTGTTTTATCTTTATTGAAGAGAACTCCGTTCTCAACTGTATAATTTTCATTATTCTCGTCTACGGTTATGCTTACAAGATTGTCACAGTACGAAACTGAGTCTATATACGTAACGCTGGCAGGAATTGAAATACTTGTAAGATTTTCGCACTCCAAAAACAAAAAGCAATTGTTTATCTCTGTTACACCGTTTTCTATAACAACAGTTTTAATAGTATCGTCGTTCATAAACTTATCGAAATCTGACCACATTTCACCCTGACCTTTGATAATCAGCTCTCCTGTTGATCTGTTGAAGCTCCATCTGACATTATCACCGCACTGACCTGTGGAATAAAGGGCACTTGCCGAAAAAGCAAACAGAAGCACCATAACAATTGTTGCAAATAAAATACTTATTTTCTTCATTTTATTTCCTCCTTAAAAATATGATAACTATAGTTTAACATTTATTTTTTTAAAAATCAACAGTATATTCATTTATATTATGTTCCCCATTGTAGGATTACAATAGATGTGTTACAGTAAACGAAAAAAATAATGACGAAAGGAAAATCCTGTGTTACAGTTAAGTTGCCGAGACAAAACGAACAGGAGGATTAACCAATCGTCATGACAACTGTAACACAAACAATGAAG
>JAZLAJ010000060.1:0-22546 GCA_045613145.1 Acutalibacteraceae bacterium | reverse complement strand
TGGTCTGTGTGATTTGTCGGCTAAGGATTGTAATGTTCCGTCATATCTTCTTAACCACCGATAAATATATTGACGGTTAGTTTTGTATCTAATAGCTGCTTTTGTTACTCCGTGTTTTTGAGAATATTTAATTAAGGCTTGTCGATACTTCATTGTTTGTGTTACAGTTGTCATGGCGATTGGTTAATCCTCCTGTTCGTTTTGTCTCGGCAACTTAACTGTAACACAGGATTTTCCTTTCGTCATTATTTTTTTCGTTTACTGTAACACATCTATTGTAATCCTACAACCGTTCCCTTTAATCTTGCCCTCACCCCTTGACAGATTTACAAATATTTTATATAATATTAAACTGACAGTTTATGTAACATAATACATTTAGAAAAACTTACTTATGAAAGGAAGATATACAATGGCACAGGATATTTTGCTTACCTCTCAGGGCCTCAAGGAATTAGAGGCTGAATTAGAAGATCTCAAGGTACGAGGCAGACAGGAAATCAAAGAAAAAATTCAGGTTGCTCTTTCTTTCGGTGACTTATCAGAAAACGCCGAGTACGACGAAGCACGTAATGACCAGGGTAAACTTGAAGCACGTATTCTCGAAATCGAAGATATTCTTTCCAGAGCAAAGCTTATCGACGAAGACTCACTCAGCACAGATGTTATCCAGATGGGTTCTAAAGTAGAAATCAAGGACATCGAATACGGTGATATATATAAGTATCAGATCATTTCTTCAACCTCAACATCAAAGGACAAGGTTGACGATTACATTACCAGTGATGAATCACCTGTAGCTAAGGCTCTTCTCGGGCATAAGGCAGGCGACATCGTAGAGGTAGAATCACCCATCGGCATCATCAAGTACGAAGTCATCGAAATTTTAAGATAAATTCTTTCTGAAAGGAAAACGGATATGTCAGAAGAAAAGAATGTAAATGTACCTCAGCAGGAGGCACAGCAGGACGTTAACGAATTAAGACAGGTAAGAGTGGATAAGCTCGAAGCACTTCAGGCAGACGGCAGAGATCCCTTTGTAATCACTAAGTATGATCAGACTCACCACAGCCTTGTAATCAAGGAAAACTTCGAAGAGCTCGAGGGCAAGACTGTTCGTGTAGCAGGCCGTATGATGTCAAAGCGTATTATGGGTAAGGCATCCTTCTGTAACATTCAGGACCTTAAGGGTAATATTCAGTCTTACGTGGCACGTGACAGTCTCGGCGAAGACGAATACAAGGATTTCAAAAAGCTCGACATCGGTGACATTATCGGTATCGAAGGCTCTGTTTTCAAAACAAAGACAGGCGAAATCTCTATCCATGCAGAGAAGATTACTCTTCTCACCAAGTCACTTCTTCCTCTTCCCGAAAAGTTCCACGGTCTTACCAATACAGATACAAGATACCGTCAGCGTTATGTTGACCTTATCATGAATGCAGAGTCAAAGCAGACTCTTATCAACCGTTCAAAGATTATCAGAGAGGTGAGAAATTATCTTGACTCACAGGGCTTCTTAGAGGTAGAAACACCTATGCTCGTTTCAAATGCGGGCGGTGCAGCTGCGAGACCCTTCGAAACTCACTTCAATGCTCTCAGCGAAGATTTCAAGCTTCGTATTTCCCTTGAACTTTATCTTAAGAGACTTATTGTAGGCGGTCTTGAGAGAGTTTATGAAATCGGAAGGGTTTTCCGTAACGAAGGTCTTGACACCAGACACAATCCGGAATTTACCCTTATGGAGCTTTATCAGGCATATACTGACTACCACGGTATGATGGATCTTACGGAGAACCTTTACCGTCACGTAGCACAGGCTGTTCTCGGCACCACAAAGATTGTTTATAACGGTGTGGAAATGGATCTTGGAAAGCCTTTCGAAAGAATCACTATGGTTGATGCTGTTAAGAAGTACACAGGCATCGACTTCTCTGAAATCAAAACAGACGAAGAAGCCAAGGCTCTCGCTAAAGAAAAGGGTGTTGAGTTTGAGGCAAGACATAAGAGAGGCGACATCCTCAATCTCTTCTTTGAGGAGTTTGTAGAGCATCATCTCATTCAGCCTACATTCCTTATGGATCATCCTGTAGAGATTTCTCCTCTTACTAAGAGAAAGCCGGAGAATCCCGATTATGTGGAGCGATTCGAATTCTTTATGAATGGTTGGGAAATGGCTAACGCATATTCCGAGCTTAACGATCCCATTGATCAGAGAGAACGCTTTAAGGCTCAGGAAGAACAGCTTGCTCAGGGTGACGAGGAGGCTAATACTACTGACGAAGACTTCCTTTGCGCTCTCGAATACGGTATGGCACCTACAGGCGGTATCGGCTTCGGTATCGACAGAATGGTAATGCTTCTCACTGACAGCGCTGCCATCAGAGATGTACTTCTGTTCCCCACGATGAAGAGCATCCAAAACTGATTATTAAAAATTCATAGGTTTTGACAGGTTTTGAGGCGATATATTTATCCAAAAATCACCCGAAAAAGTGGTTTACGACAAATTTACGACAAATCAAAATTTGTGCATAGATAAAAATTTACGACAAATGACTGTCGTAAACAAGAAAAAATCAAAATATTTATCCACTAAAGAGCAGTTTTAAAGACTGCTCTTTGTTTTTTATCATATACATAAACAATAAAATTGCAACGCTTACTTTTTTATAAGTAGGCGTTTTTTTATGCCAAAATCCAATACGAAAAAAACTTTTTTGTAAACAAAGTGTAAACGTTTCGATTTTTGGGTGTCCACTTGGCCTCTCCCAGTCCGTATAGGTGAGAAGTTTATCAAACGGCTTCTTATCGGAGAGAGTTCTCCAAGTGGACCTTGAAAGTTGAATATACATTTCATCAGATACATTACTTGTGTCGGCTTGATGCTGAGCTGTGCTTGTAGGTGCGCCATAACCTTTCATATGAAAACGAGCGAAAAAACCTATACAACGAAAGCCGAGTTGCTCTCGGTGGCGGCGATTACAGACACAAGGGATAATGATACTTCCGTAAGCGGCTGGCGGAATACCCGGCAGAGGTGAGATTCCTATGGATTCGGATAGCAACCGAACGTCTGATGATTTCCCACGGTAAGAATTGCCGATACAGGGGGCGTTGAGAACAAATACTGTATTATTCAATTCAAAAGGCACTACATAAAAATTGCGAATAAGGAGGTAAAAACAATGTTCAAAAAAATCACAGGACTTTAGGTAAAGTGAAATCACCCTCAAAAAATAATACAAGGAGGAAAAACAAATGATTCACGGTTTACTTGTCTTGCCCGGTCTTTACACAGCGGCATTTCTTCATATCATTGCGGCGATTGCAAACTTCATCGGAGGCTAATGTATGGCAAAGAATGAAATGCTTACTGAAGTGCCATTAACACAAATCCGTGATTTTCTTCATCATCCTTATCTCGTTAAAGACGATGAAAGTATGGATGAGCTTGTTGAAAGCATCAAGGAAAGAGGCTTGATACAGCCGGTCATCATAAGACCTGTTGAAGACGGGATGTATGAAATGGTGTCAGGGCACAGACGAAAAAGAGCCTTTGAAATTGCAGGGTATGAGAAAATACCCGCAAGAGTAAAAGAAATGTCAAGAGATGAGGCGATATTATCAATGGTGGACAGTAATCTTCAAAGAGAAACGGTTTCACCCTCGGAAAAGGCAAGGGCGTACAAAATGAGGCTTGATGCTTTAAGACGCCAAGCAGGAAGACCAACAAAGAATAATTCGGACCCGACGGGACCGAATTTAACAGGAACACGCTCGAATACTGAATTGGCTGCCGAGGTAAAAGAAAGTGAAACACAGATTAAAAGATATATCCGCTTGAATTATCTTGTACCCGAAATGCTTGACCTTGTTGACGAAGGTAAAGTAGCAATGCGACCTGCGGTTGAAATATCATACTTACCCGAAGAAATACAATATGACCTTTTGGAAGCTATGGAGTACAACGAAGCAACCCCGTCTCACGACCAAACCATCCGTATGCGAAAGGCGTATCAGGAAGGTAAACTTACAACAGAGGTTGTAGAAAATATTATGGAAGAGCCTAAACCAAATCAAAAAGAAAAATCACCTTTCAGAGATAAGCGCATAGAAGGTGCAATCCCGAAAGGCATACCCAAAGAAAAATACTGTGATTTTGTTATCAAGGCTATCGAATTCTATAACCGATATTTAGAAAGAGTAAAAGAAAACCGTTCAAGGTAATCTTTTGCTCTTATTTTTATTTCAAAAAAGAAAGGATAATTTTTTTATGAACATCAAAGTAGAAATCAAGAAAACCTTTAAGGGCGAAAGACCTGTAAAGGCATTTGCCGACGTTGTGATTGACGGCAGTATGGTCATTCACGGTGTCGCAGTTATCGAAAAGGACGGCAACAAGCTCGTTTCCATGCCCTACAAGAAATGGAAGTCCAGCGAAGGTGAACTTCGCCGCAGTGACATTGCTCATCCCATCACAACAGAAACCCGCAAACAGATTTCCGATGCGGTACTTGCCGCTTACGAAATCGCAACAGATGAAAAATTCAATTAAATCTCAGGAGGTATTTATTTATGTTTAAGAAAATCAAGTCATTTTTCAAAGGTGTTTCATCAAAGGCAAAGTCAGCCTATGAAAACACAGAAGCCGTCATCAAGGCAAAGGTAATCAGACTTGTTGCCGGTACCCGTGCAGAAGCCTATGTCGATACAGGTGTGAAAATTCTTATCGCAGTTGTTGTCGGTGCTCTCGTTCTCACACTCATCTACGGTCTGTTCAACACAGTCATCATGCCCACGGTTGAAACAAGGGTTGAAGGTCTGTTCAACTACGCCGGTTAAAAAATTCAAGGAGGTAATTTAATATGTTTAAGAAAATCAAGTCATTCGTAAAGGGCGTTTGCTCAAAAGCAAAGTCAGCCTATGAAAATACCGAAGCCAAGATCAAGGCAAAGGTTATCAAGCTTCTCATCGGTATCCGTGCCGAGGCTTATGTTGATACAGGTGTAAAAATCCTTATCGCAGTTGTTGTCGGTGCTCTTCTTCTCACCCTTCTCTACGGTCTATTTAATGCAACCATTATGCCCGCCGTCGAAACGAGAATCGGTGAGCTGTTCAACTACGCAGGTTAATTAAATTTTTAGGAGGTAATTCAATATGTTTAAGAAAATCAAGTCATTTTTCAAAGGTGTTTCATCAAAGGCGAAGTCAGCCGCAAAGAGTACAGAGGCTGTCATCAAGGCAAAGGTCATCAAGCTCCTCGTCGGTATCCGTGCTGAGGCTTATGTCGATACAGGTGTGAAAATCCTTATCGCAGTTGTTGTCGGTGCTCTTCTTCTCGGCGGTCTTTACGCTCTCTTTAACACAACGATTATGCCCACAGTTACACAGAAGATTCAGGAACTGTTTAACTACGCAGGCTAACGGTACTTAAAATTTTCAGGCGGAGTAGTTTAAAAGTGGCTGCTCCGCCACTTTTTTTCAAAGGAATGAAAAACAATGATAAAAACAAGCTTAATTAACCCTATGTATCCTATTCTCCCTTTAGGGAATGTACCGGGTGTAGCTTACTCGGATAAAGAAACTTTTTTTAACTTTATGGCTTCTCTTGCATATCTGACACTTATCCATCTGGTGATGAGATTAGCTGTTAAGAAGGTGCCCGAATACAAAAAGGAAAACAAGAAGGAAATGATTGTCTGTCACATCATTACGGCAGGCGTATCTCTTGCAATGCTCCTTATGTTCGGTCTGTCGGATATGCTTATAAAAGGAACTGTGTTCTACCTTATTCTTCTTTACTCATCACTTTCAGACAACCACACAAGAACATTGAATGATGCCGCTTCGGTTATGATGGTAATCACTTCGTTTATCGGCGCAGATGTATCAGATATTCCCAAAATGGTCTTATCTGCCCTTGTTCTCTTTGGAGTATTACTCATATTCGCCGTAGCAACAAACGGAGGTTTAGGCGGTGCTGATATAAAATTAACGGGTGCGTGTGCATTAGTTTTAGGCTTATGGAACGCAACCTTCGGACTCATAGTTGGTCTGTGTCTTGCTATTGCTCATACCCTCATTAAGTACAGAGGTAAAGATAAAAACGACGACCTTGCATTTCCTTTTGTTCCCTATCTTTCAATAGGATATATGGCAGGATTTTTCTTACAAGGAGGTTTTTAAAAATGAAAATGAAAAACAGAACCTTAATCGGTATTGTCTGTATCGTTTTAGCTGTTGCGGTGACATTTCTTGTTTCACCTCTTGTCAACAGAATATCCGAACAGAAAACCGATGTAATCCGCTTCACAAAGGATATTTCACACGGCAGTAAGATTGCTGAAACTGATATTGAAATTGTGAAGCTCTCAAAAAACAGCGTTCCCGAAAAGGCACTAAAAACAAAGGATGCCGTAGTAGGTAAATATGCAAAGGCTGATTTGTTCAAAGGCGACCTTGCAACAGAAATAAAGATTACAGATGATGAAAACTCCGTAGCAAATGTTTTCAGCTCTCTTAACGGAGATAAGGTTGCTATGAGTGTAACCATCAATACCTTTGCGGGAGGTCTTTCGGGTAAGCTCGAAAACGGTGATATAGTTAGTATTTATGTAACCGATAAGGAAGGCAAAACTACGGTCCCGTCAGAGCTTAAATATGTTAAGGTAATCACCACTACCACATCGGGAGGTGTTGATGAAACAGAGGTTGTGGAAAATGAGGACGGCAGCTTTGAGCTTCCCTCAACAATTACGCTTCTCGTTTCCTCAAAGCAGGCTACAGTTCTTGCAAACTATGAGGAAAACGCTTCAATGCACGTGGCTCTTGTGTTCAGAGGTGATACAGAAAAGGCACAGAAATTCCTTGATAAGCAGGATAAGTTCCTTGAAACGAAAACTGACAAGGAAGGTGCTGATAACAATGGCTAAAATAATTGCTGTATGCGGAGCACCGGGAAGCGGTAAAACAACTGTTGCTTTTAAACTTGCACAGGAGGTTTACCTCGCAACCTCTGATTGCTCCGTTACCTTTATTTCACCCGATACTACTGTTCCTACAATCGGTATGCTTTTTCCGAATTACAAACCTGATTCGCTTTTCTCTTTAAGCAGCGTTCTTGATTCAACAGATATTTCAAGTGACCTGCTCCTTGAAAACCTTGTAACGGTTAAGAATATGAAAAACTTCGGTTGCCTCGGTTTTATGTCCGGTGACAGCAAATATAGCTTTCCCACACCGACAAAAGAGAAGGTGAAAAATCTTCTTGATGTTCTTGCGGCAACTGACGGTTATGTGTTCGTTGACTGTACAAACGAGGATACAGACCTTATCTCAAAACAGGCACTCGCAAGAGCTGACCATATTATTCAGGTCATCACACCCGACCTTAAAAGTATGACTTGGCTCAATTCCTACGGAGATAAGATTATCACATCGGGAACGGAACAGAGCTTAAAGGTAATAAACATCACGGAACACGAACTCTATATACCTTTGGAGGATGTCTGTACGCATCTTAAAAATGTCGCTTGTGTTCTTCCTTATTGCCGACAGGTAAAACAGCAGCTTCTTGACGGAAGCCTTTATGAAAGGCTCAATGCAAAAGAGTACAAGAAAAGGCTTTCGGCTCTTGTGAACAGAGTTATTTAAAGGAGTGATATAAATGAATCGTCAAATTGATTTTGTTACTCTTTTATCTATGGTTCAGGAGCATATCTCATCAAAATATGCCGCTACTCTTACCGATACAACAAAGCTCTCACAGCTTAAATCCTACATCGAAAAGTATCTGCGTGACACGGCGTATTCCGTTGAAGGTATGACGGATGAAAAGCTCTGTGACAAGATTTATTCCGAAATGGCGGAGTATTCTATACTCACACCCTTTCTTGGCAGAGATAATGTTGAAGAAATAAATATCAATGCTTGGAACGATGTTGCCATAACCTACACAAACGGTAAGATTGAAAAGGTAAAGGAGCATTTTTATTCTCCTACACACGCTACGGATATTGTCAAAAGACTTCTTCACCATTCGGGAATGATTATTGACAATGCTTCTCCCATGTCGCAGGGGCATTTGCCGAACAATACAAGAATCACGGCTCTTAAAGCTCCCGTTGTTGATGATGAAATCGGTGTGAGTGTTTCTATCCGACTTCTTCACCCGTCGAGAGTAAACAGAACACAGATTATTAAGTCAGGCAATGCAACAGAAAAGATGATTGATTTTCTCTGCACCTGTATGAGATACGGTGTTTCTGTTGTTGTGGCAGGTGCCACATCTTCGGGTAAAACAACACTTCTTAATGCACTTCTTACCACCATTCCCGACGGAAAGAGAGTTTTCACCATTGAAAGCGGCTCCCGTGAGTTAGCTCTTGTGAGAAAGGATAAGAAAGGCAAGGTAGTGAACAATGTAGTTCACACACTTTCAAGACCTTCGGATAATGAAGCCTATGACATTACTCAGGAAGATCTTGTTGTAGCTTCTCTTCGTTTTAATCCCGATATTGTATGTGTTGGCGAGATGCGAGATGTTGAGTGCTACTCGGCAGTAGAAGCAAGTCTTACGGGACACACCGTTGTTTCAACGGTACACGCTTCAGCGGCAGATGCGGCACATATGAGAATAGCTCTTCTTTGTCAGAAGAGATTTCCTATTGACTTCAAGACCTCACTTATGCAGGCAGGTCAGGCCTTTCCCATTGTCGTATATACCCATAAGCTTGAGAACAACGAGAGAAAGATAATGGATATTACCGAGTGCGAGATACTGCCCAACGGTGAAAGAGCGTACCACACACTTTTCCGTTTCAACATCACAAAGAATGTTATCGAAAAGGGTAAAAACATTACAGAGGGACACTTTGAACAGCCGGAGATAATGTCCGACAGCCTTAAAAAGAAGCTGATGCAGTTCGGAGTACCGCAGGATGTACTTTCAAGATTTTTAGAGAAGGGAGCTGATTACTCTTGATTTTTCCGATGATTTCTTCCTTATTGCTTATTGTGGCAATAGTCTGTTTTCTTAATCTGTCACCACAACAGATTACAGAAGATATTATGAGGCTCGCAACGCCCAAAGTCACATTGAGAGAAAAAGCAAGAAATATGAGAGCAGGTAAAAAGAAAAAGAGCCTCGGCTCAAAGCTTGCATATACACAGACGGCGTTAGCGGCTATGGGACAAGAGAATAAATTTGCTCTTGTATGCTGTGCTTCACTTGTCCTTTTTGCGGTAGGTGCGGTAATTGCAGTTCTCATTGACAATATATTCCTTCTCCCAGCCTTGTCAGTAGCGTTTGCCCTTATCCCTTTTATCTATGTCAGAAACAGTCTTTCGCATTATGAAAAGCACATCAAAACTGACTTGGAAACAACACTTTCAACAATTACTACTTCATATATCAGAAACGAGGATATTATTCTTGCAGTAAGAGAAAACCTTGATTACATCAAACCACCCTTAAGAGCTTGCTTCAATGCTTTTATCGGAGATGCTGTTGCAGTTTCATCGAGTGTGAAGCAGGCACTTCGTAATCTTAAAGAAAAGGTTGATGATGATATTTTCCGAGAGTGGTGTGATGCTCTTATCCGTTGTCAGGACGACAGAGCACTTGTAGATACTCTTCATCCTATTGTTGCAAAACTGAAAGATGTTAGAGTGGTAAACAGTGAGCTTTCAACAATGATGGCGGCAGTAAGAACAGAGTATTACACAATGGTAGGACTTGTTGTTGGTAATATCCCTCTCTTGTATGTGCTTAACAAGGACTGGTTTCATACGCTCATATACGAAACACCGGGTAAGATTGTATTAGGAATATGCGGAGCGGTTATTATCGTGACATATATGTTCCTTCTCAAATTCACTAAACCCGTTGAATACAAGGCATAAGGAGGAAAAAGAAATGATTAAGATTATTGTTGGCGTACTTTTCGGTATCGCCTTTTATTTTATCCTCGCAGATGCTTTTAAAGTGCCGTATATGAGAACATCAAAGGCTATTACAAACCTTGCCAAGCAGCATCAGGAAAAGACAAGCAGTATTGATGTATGGCTCGGCGGCTTTGCAGGAGCAATAGCAAAGCATATTCCTATGAATGAGTTTAAAAGGATAGAGCTTGAAACAGACCTTCGTACTGCCCAGATGAATATTACACCCGAAATGTTTAAGGCAAATGCCATTGTAAAGGCACTCATTATCGGTGTGTTTGCCGTACCTTTGTATTTCATCTTCCCCATACTTTGTCCTGTTGTCATATTCCTTGCTTTCGTTCTTTACAGAATAAATATGAAAAGTGTAGGAGGAAAGATAAAGGAAAAAAGGGCGAAGATTGAATATGAGCTTCCTAGACTTGTAGCCAATGTTGAAAAGACACTGAAGCACGAAAGAAGCCTTTTATCCATTCTTACGGAATATTCCCGTAATGCCGGTCCCGAACTCAAGCACGAGCTTGATATTACAATAGCTGATATGAATTCGGGTAATCAGGAAGCGGCTATCACAAGACTTGAAGCAAGAGTAGGCTCAGGTATGATGAGTGATGTTTGCCGTGGTTTTATCGGTATGATACGAGGCGACAGCAATCCTGTATATTGGTCGAGCCTTGCTATGAAGTTTTCAGACATCCACAGACAGAGGTTAAGACTTGAAGCACAGAAGATACCGAAGAAGGTCAAGAAGCTTTCTATGAGCCTTCTTTTCTGCTTTATGCTCATTTATGTTGTGGTAATCCTAGCACAGATAATGGGCTCTGTCGGCGTTCTTTTCGGTTAAGGAGGTAATGAATTTGAAAAAGATTCTTTCAAACCGTAAAGCTGAAGGCTACATTGATGTTGCCGTTGGCATAATTGCACTTATGATGGTGCTTGTTGTAACATTAAATATTTACACCTTTTTTATGCTGCGGCAGGATTTGGACACAGTAAGCGGTTTTCTTATTGAAACTGCCACCTCGGAAGGCTCCTTCGGTGAGGAGTTTGACGAAAGATGCGAAGAACTCAGAAGCTCATTTTTTGACTTTGATGTAGTTGCATCCGCTGAAGAATACTACAATTCGACTTATGAGAGAGTGCAGCTCGGTGACAAAATGACAGTCACAGTTTCTGTGCATACCTATGTAAGAGGTGTCGGTGCTTTTAAGATACCCATAACCGTAAGTACAACAAGGTCGGGTATTTCTGAAAAGTATTGGAAGTAGGTGGAATAAATGCAGATACTTAAAAGCAAAAAGGCAGAAAGCTATGTACCCGTATGTGTTCTCATACTTGTAATTGTAATGATATTTTCGGGTATATTTGTCTATGCTTCTGCAGTATCCCTTATTGATACTTCGAGAGAAAACAGTAAGGTTGTCCTTGACAGCTTTGTAACACAGAATGCCACAAGGATATATGACAGCATCAAGCAAGGTAACGACTACACCGAAAGTGTCAATCCGCAGGAGTTTACAGACGCTCTGTGTGACTTTTGCACATTAGACGAAACAGCTTCACGGCTGTATAGTTATGACAGTGAAGGAAATCTCAAATACTCAATGACATATCCTGAGATGAGTTTCAGACAGGAAAATCAGCTTGAGATTGTAATTCACTACACAATTTCCGTACCGATATATTTCGCAGGTCAGAAAATTGATACTGCAAATGTACCCATAGAAATTGTATCAGTATTAAGTGAAAAATTTTAAATTCAGGAGGTAATTCAAAATGACAATTTTAGCAGTTAAGGGAGATAATTACAAAAGGATTGTTGCAGGTCTTGTAACGGCAATAATCATTGTTTGTATCATAATCGTGGGCATTATCGTCAAGGGAGTCAGTGACAGAAATGCTGATGAAACAACATTCCCGGAAACAACGGTAAGCGAGGAAACAACGGATGTAAACCTCATTCTTGAGGATATTACAGACGAAGCCACAACCGAGGAGAATGTGCCGGAAATTGAAAACGATGATAAAAACATTCTCTCCATTGACGAAGCAGTAACAGAGCCCGATACAACAACCAAGGCTCCCACAACAACAAAGCCGCAGACAACTGTAAAAGAGGAAAATCCCAAGCCTGTAACAACACAGAAAGCTCCGACAACGGAGGAAGGTTCACCTGCTTCAGATAATGACAGCGTTAAGGAATACTCTTGCGGCAAGTCAGGTCATCACTGTGAAAGCAAAGAAACACATTCATTTATTGTAAGTCTTGAAAAGAAGGGATGTTCCCTTTGCGGCTCACATTCCTGTAAGAGCTTCTATGCTATTGATGAATGGGGTAACGCTTGTTATGATATTTCAAAGTGTCCCAAGTATTCAGAGCAGAAGGACCCGAATAAATATTGTGACGATTGTACCAAGAAAATCGGTGACGGCTCAAAGGGTACTTGCGTAAGATTTACCGTTGATACAAAGTGTCCCGATTGCGGCAAGACAGTTAAAGCAAGAACCTGCCACACACATTAAAAATAAATTCTCTATGAAAGCTCGGCTTAATGTCGGGCTTTTACTTTTTATCGGAAAGGATGATAGTTATTAAAAGAATATTATCTGTTTTTCTTGTAATTCTCACTCTCTTTTCATCAATTCCCATTTCAGCCTTTGCCCTTTCTTGGGACGGTGACAGTGCAGGTGGCAGTATTGATGCCGTAAACGGCAGTAACACGGGTTATGTTATCCGTGACACCGAAGACTCAAACTGTGTTGTCGGCTACCGCTTTTCTGCCGTTGATGCAGACGGTAATATGAAGGTTACAAAGGTAATTGATGTTTACAGAGATACCTCAAACGGCGACCACGCTTATTCAACCTCTGCGAAGTTTTCAAAGAAGTATAATAAGCTGGGCGTTATTACTAACAGAAACGCCACACTTTCAACCACATATAACACAACCAACTGCTACAAAGAAGCAAATATCAGCTTTGTAAAAGACCTTCCCAATCCAAGTGGTGTTGAAACATGGCAGAGCTATGAAGCAAACATCAATCAGGTGCTTTCAAAGCTCGGTGTGGGTAGCGTTTCCAATATGGTTTACGGTGATAAGGTAATTATCGAGCCTCTTTTTGATGTTTGCCTTGCGGGTGAATATCAGGCATTGACCGTAACCGAAATGGCTTATTGCGGACGAAGTGTTTTAGGCGGAAGCTCTGACGGCGGCTCAAGTAACGGAACATCCTCAACTTGGGGATTTATTGCTCCGTACACTAACCGTATATGGCCTAACAAGTTATATACTCCCGACGGTCAGGGGTTATGGACTGCTGCATCAAAGATAGGAAGCTCATCAAGAGCTACCTTTAATACTATCCTTACCAAAGGGTACGGTGTAGGTATCGCATACAACGAAACACAGAATATTACCTATACCATTAAGTTCAACGGTAACGGCAGTACAAGCGGTTCAATGTCTTCGATGAAAATGTCCTACGGCACGGCTAAAAATCTTACAGCAAATGCTTTCACTAAAACAGGACACTCCTTCAGTGGATGGAACACAAAGGCTGACGGAAGCGGCACATCATACAGTAATAAGCAGTCGGTCAAAAACCTCACAAAGACAAACGGTGCAACCGTTAATCTTTATGCACAGTGGTCCCCATATAAGTTAAAGGTCAGCTTTAATGCCAACGGCGGTGCAATAAGCTCCGACACTTACTATCTTTCATCAAAGGTAGTGTATAAGGAAGCTGACAGCACAAAGTATATTCAGACTTGGACTTACAATAAAACCAAAGATAACGGTCTTACAAATGCCGGTACTTTCGGTCTGTATAAGACGGGATATACCTTCAAATCTTGGGGTACAACCTCATCGGGCGGTACAACCTTCAGCCAAAGTGATAATACCATTAAGCCCACAGACCTCAATTCAGGCATTAAAACAGGTGATGTGAGTATGACGCTCTATGCACAATGGAAACCGAATACTTATACAATCAAGTTTAACGGTAACGGAAGCACAAGCGGCTCAACAGCGTCATTATCAATGACCTATGATATTGCCAAAAATCTTACTGCTAACGGTTTTGTTAAATCGGGTTATCACTTTACAGGGTGGAACACAAAGGCTGATGGCAGCGGCACAAGCTATTACGATAAGCAGTCAGTTAAAAATCTGACTACAACAAACGGCGGTACTGTCAATCTTTATGCACAGTGGGATACCAATTCATATATCATCGCCTTTAACGGGAACGGCTATACAAGCGGTACCACTTCGAGTATGAATATGAAGTTTGATGTAGCTAAAAACCTTAATGCCAACGGCTATGTTAGAACGGGATACAAGTTCTCCCATTGGAACACAAAGTCAGATAACAGCGGCACCTCATATTCAAATAAGCAGTCAGTTAAAAATCTGACTACAACAAACGGTGCAACTGTTCATCTTTATGCCCGCTGGTCGCCTATAACCTACACTATTAACTTCTATGGAAACGGCAGCACAAGCGGCTCAACCGCATCTATGACAATGACCTATGATAAAGCACAGAATTTAACTGCCAACGGTTTCGTAAAGACAGGATATAAGTTTACAGGGTGGAATACAAAGTCAGACGGCAGCGGGATGGCATATACCAATAAGCAGTCAGTTGAAAATCTGACATCAACAGACGGAGGTACAATAAGCCTTTATGCTCAGTGGACACCGATAACATATACAATTAAGTTTAACGGTAACGGAGCTGATACAAACAGCTCAACTGCTTCTATGAGTATGACCTATGATGTTGCGAAAAACCTCACAGCAAACGGTTTTACAAGAACATCATATAAGTTCAAGAATTGGAATACAAAGGCTGACGGAAGCGGTACAACATATAAGAATAAGCAGTCGGTTAAAAATCTGGCAACTACTGACGGTGCAACAGTTACACTTTATGCACAGTGGGAATATGACCCCGTTCTTCTCGTTGAACAGTGCAGTGTGTATGAAGGCACAAAGAGCGATAAAACAACTCTTTTCGGCTATACAAGGGGCGATGTATTTGATGATTATGTTTACAAAACAAACTATCCTGTTATGGGTGATACCATTTGGTTTAACATACATTTCCCGGCTGAAATAGAGAGCTATAAAGCAAGACAATATGTAAGGTATAAAGGCGGAGAATGGACTACAAGAGATGTTACGCTCAGCAGTTCAAGCTCCTCATCGCAGTATTTCCCGGTACAGTTTACGGGAAATTACAAGATAGTTCCCGAAAGCATAGGATATTATGAAATCGAAGCTAAAACCGATTGGATTGATGCTTCGGGCAATGTTCTTAAAAGCGGTACAGTCAAGACCTTCTATATCCCCGTAAAACCTGTTGCTTACAGATACAAGGTTGAAGCAAGAGGCTACGAAGGTGTTATCACAGCCTACAACGGTATGGATGGCTCAAGCGGTACACTTTATTCAGGTCAGCATGTAAAGCTGGCATATAAGTTTAAGGGCGGTAATACATGGAATCCTCTTGAGTATGTAAGAGGCTCATTGTACTACTATAACGGATCAAAATGGATAAGTGCATACACAGCAAATGACGGTTATGATGTAGCAAAGAATAAGATTATACTTTCAAAATCTGGTGTTCAGACCCTTAACAGCTCTCTTAACACATATACCGTTCCTTTGACATCACAGAACAAGTTGAGATTTAACCTCATTACTTGGTGGATGAATGATAAGGAACATACAGAGGAATCATCTTGGATAGAGCTTCCCGTTGAACCTTGCGATTTACAGCTTGATGAAATTAAGCTCTATGATAAGAACACTTCAAAAGAGCTTGACCCCTTAAATCTCGAAGCGGGACAGCAGGTTAAGGTAAGATACATTTATTACAACAATACCAATGCAAAGGTTTTTGTTGAAAACTTCAATAATGACCGTGAAAGAATAGGAAATGCTGTCTATTCCATTCCCGCAAAGAGTTATGCAGGATTATGGGGTAAAGAGTTTACCGTGCCGAATAAGAGAACATTCACTATTTGGGGCGGTGTATATCAGGAAGGTATGGGCATAGGCAATACAGATTACGAGACAGACGGAACAAACAATGAATTAACCCTTACTTGCAAGGTTAATCATCCTCTTACCCTTGTACCCATTACACCCAATGCCGCATACCGTGAACAGACAGAGGTTGTTTCTTCGTTCTGGCTTAAAAACGGCTATACGGATAATTATACTCCCTCTGATGAGGTAGATGTTCGATTCAAGGTTTACAGAAACAGCACTCTTATTCACACTGAAACAATAGAGAATGTTGTTGTGCCGGGCAGTGATAAAAACCTTCTTTACTTTAAGTGGAAGGTGCCTACGGGTATTAACGGCGGACAGGTAAAGATTACGGGTGAGATTATTGATGACGGTAAATCATACAACTTAAAGAATATGTATAACTCTACTGTACCGTATATTATCTCGGAAACACCCGATACACAGTTTGAAAAGAAAAAGCCGAGCGGCTTCAGCACACCGACCTTGCCTGCAACCACAAGCGGTGCGGCTTCTTGGTGGTTATGGAAATATGAAAACGGCACATTCAAAAAGTACGAATATGCCATAGGCATATCAAATACCACACCGTATATTACTCCCGCAACGGGAGAAACGGCTAAAAAGGTAAGCGGTATGTGGAATATGAAGTCAGGCTACGGTCTTGCACTTTCTCTTACAAACTCCGTAAGCTCCGTTGTAGGATATAATATTCCGAATACGGACAGCTACACATCCTCACAGTATGCTATGGCTTTATTCCCCGAATTCGGCTACGGCAGAACAGAGGGCAATTACAGAACACTTGAGCTTAACAACGATAAATGGCGTTTCAGAGAAAACGGCACATACGGTTATGTTCATTTCACACCCTTATGGTATCCCGACGGTGACTATACGGTATGTATTGAGCAGAGAGATTTCTGGACACCTTCGGGTATGATAATAAGAGCTTCCAAGGCTGATGCAGTACGCCTGACAGATTCGGCGTATGACGATTGGTATATCGGAAGATAAATTAAAATAACAAATACTTTTGGACTGTTTCCTTCTCAAAGAAAAGGAGCAGTCCTTTTTCTTTGAGAAAGGATTAGAATTATGACTTGTAAATACAGTAATATCATAGCGGAAAATTGCGGTATAAATTCTGCTTTAATCGCAGGATATTTGTACGAGCAACAGAAAGAAAAAGGCTTCATTCTTTGGGGTAAATTGTGGTACAGATGCTCTGTAAACAATTTTACGGCAGTATTTCCCTTTATGGGCAAGGGTGCCGTTTACGGCGCTCTTAAAAGACTTCGCCACAAAGGATATATTTTGAGAACGGAACACAACAAAAGCAGATTTGACCGTACAAAAAGCTATTCTTTTACCCCTCTCGGTCTTTCTGTAATGCTCACAACTAAAAACGAATAAAAGGAGGTATATATTATGGCAGAAAAAAGAATGGCAGGTAATTATGAGGTTACCACAGCATTTGAAATTGGCACAAAAGAAATCATAATCGGTGAGGACAAAACTGCTGCTTCTGATGAAAGATTTGTGGTAGCCAACTATGAAAACAACGGCATTTTTGAAAGATATGTCGATGCTCTTGTAGGCGGTGACTATGCGGAAATCGTCAAGATATTCGCTGAAAGAATAAAAAATGAAGCGGAAAAGGTTATGGATGAAAAATCAAAAATCACTGTTGATATGACACCCATTACAAAGGACGGCTGTCAGGTGCTTGAAGCTGATGACAGAATAAAAAACAAGGTAGTTGTTATCCGTGCTGATGTGTTCAAGCCCGAATATCAGATTGCAACAAAGCAGTTGCAGCTTTGTACAGGCGGCTTCGGTGCAGAGCCTAATTCAAGAGGATCTGCCTGCTTCTGCACAAATCTTTACAGCGGTAAAGAGGCAAGATATGAACGCTCGGATATTCTCGGTGTTATTGAAAAGGACGACCTTCCCGATTGGGCAAAGGAAAGACTTGATATAGTTCAGAAGGAAATTGCCCACAGAAGAAAGGAAAGGGATGCAAGATGACACAGCTTAATGTAACACCCATTACGGAAAATCTTGAAAAATATACCTTTAAGCAGAGCAGTCAGATTTATCATCAGACAGCCTGTATAGGTTATCTTCGTGCAGATCTCGGCTCAAGCGGTAAGGAATTTCATTCCACTTGGAATGAAATTTCCGCATTTTTCAAGAGCGACGAGTTTTCAAAGGAGTTTGATGAGGTAATCAACGCCCTTCGTTTCGATGAAAAATACGGCAATATGCTCTCTGACAGAGCAAAGCTAAGTCAGTATTGTTACAGTAATGCAAAGCAGTACAGCGGTGCAGATAATCAGTATTACGGTGTCAGGGTTGACACGGATAATTACACTTATCTTTTAAGGCTTAACCCCAACAAGGGCGAATACAACCTTTACTGTTACTGCTATGTTAGGCATTTCCTCGAAAATCATCTTGTCTGTGCAAGTAAAGGTATCAGGTTTATAACTCCCTCATACCGAAGAATATTCACCATTCCCGACGGTGACAAAATCAGAATAAAGTATCCTGACGGACAAAAGCTTGATAAGACCTGCAGGTATATTGATGATTACCACACGGAAATTGGAGGTAATCTCTATCATATCTGTGAGTTTGCAGAGCTTATGGAGAACAACAAAAACAAGGTTATTCCGCTTCGTTCCTCGCTTCCCGAAAGAAGCTATGCAGTTCACCCGGAAAGCGGCAGACTTATAATCATCACCAAAGGTGAATATGAAGTTACCGATGTAAGTAATGCCTATGACAGCCCTGAAAAGAACAGAGAGCTTGCTGACGGACATAACCGTGAAATGGGCATTACAAAACAGCAGGCAGAAGCTATGATTGGCGGCATAATTAACGGTTGGAAAACACCACTTGCCGACCCTCAGAACTACAATGAAAACGGCGTATATAAAGAGCCGAGGGACAGACAGAGAGGTGAAGCACGATGAAGAACATCGTCAGTTATGCTTGTTGATGAAAAGGCACTCGGATGTGCCTCATGCTGCTACCACAACGGAGACGTTTGTGGTGTTTGTTATAAAAAAATCATATCAGAATTTGAAGAAAGCAAGGTGAAAAAAGATGGCGAAAGTACCAAACGAAGTAGCTAAAAAGTTTAAAGCACTTGAAAAGCTCGTTTCTTTCGGTATCAGCTCCGAGGATGAAATTAAAAAGCTCACACCCAAGGACCTTATGGATGCGAAGGATATATCCTTTGCTGATGTTGTTATGATTTATCAGATCATGGAAAGCGTTAAGCAGAACAAGCTTTTCTCTTTCCTTGTAAAGTATGAGAAAGTAATGAATGACGGTGAGGTGAAGCCTGAATGTCAGGAAAATACGAATATATCACAGGAATCTACAACGACAAAATCCAAAAAGTAACAGCCAGCTTTGAGGATTGGAAAGCCTTTCTTAAAACGGCTTCCAATAACTATAAATATAACTTTGGCGAACAGTTGCTCATATACGCCCAAAAGCCCGAAGCAACGGCTTGTGCGGAGATAGGCTTTTGGAATGAAAAGATGCAGCGTTGGGTAAACAAAGGTGCATCGGGTATTGCTTTATTCGATTATGCAAGCGGCAGACAAAGATTAAGGTATGTATTTGATGTATCCGATACTAATTCTTTTTACGGCTACGAGGTACCCCGTTGGGAGGTTAAGGAAAGATACCACAGCGAGATATGTGAAGCCTTAAGCAATGCTTTCGGTGAGGTAGCAGAAGGCGGTCTTGAATCTGTTATTGATGATACTGCGAGAAACTTGGTTGAGGATAATGCCCTCGACTATATCTCCGTACTTGAAGAGGTAAAGAACGGCAGCTTTCTTGAAGAGCTTGATTCTGACAATATCTCTGTAATCTTTAAGGATGCACTTTCAAGCAGTATCGGATATATGATGATGAAAAGGTGCGGTCTTGACGCTGACTCATTCTATGATTTTGAAGATTTCAAGGCTATTTTCAATTTCAACACTCACGAGGTTGTTGTTCAGCTCGGCAATGCCTTGAGCGACATTTCCGAAATGGGTATAAGAGAAATTGAAAGCACGGTAAAAAATCTTCAGAAAAATGAGAAAAAAAGGAATCGCACATTTGTCAAAGAAAAAGAAATTGACTATGATGAAGGTGCAAAAGAAAAAGAAATTACCGAAAGGAGCAATGAAAATGTCACAGATTCAGTACAGACAGGTGGGAGATTACAAAATCCCGAACATCAAACTTCCGGAGGAGGAGAACGTTACTCTTGGCAAGTACGGTATGATGAGGATGAAATTCCTGCAGCAGAACAAGTCGGGAATGTATATGCTTCTGATAACCAAGGGCATATTGATGAGAACCCTCAAGAAGACCGAGGACGAAGCAACAGAGATGCTGGAGCGTCTGACAGAACAGATGATGAAAGCTCAGGGCGTGACGGAAGAGCTCAAGGAGAAAAATCAGATGCTTTGGGTGCAGATGATGAACAACATCCGTCACTCAGCGGAAGAGATAGTTCTCAAGGAACTGATTTACAGTTAAGTGAACACGACTTCAATGGCCGTGGAAGCGGCATTGACTATTATCACCAAGACAAAGAAAAAAATGAGCTTTTAAGAACTTATCTTCGCTCACATATTGATGAAATCGCCACCTTCTATGAAAGTCATTCTGACAGAGATGAACGTGGCGATTTTATTAAATCCTTCTTTACCTCCGAGCCTTATGAAATAACCCTTTCAAACGGAGTAAAGGCAGGTATAGAAGCATATTCCGACGCTATACACTTTTTCAGAGGCGACAGAAACAATCCTGAAAGCGAAGTGTGGGGAAGATGGCAAGGTGTTGAAAGAGATATTTTCGGCATGATGCTTCTTGAAGAATGGACAGACCCACAGGCACTTCTTTTGCCGAGTGCCGACAAGCAGATAGAGTTTATCGGTGATAAGGTAAAGGATGCCGTTCTTCCCTTACCGCAGGCAGCTATCGACTATATTCTCGGTGTCGGAAGCGGTTTCAGTGAAGGTAAAATGCGTATTTACCGACACTTTTCCGAAAGTCTGTCAAAGGAAGAAAACATAAAGTTTCTCAAAAATGAATACGGCACAGGCGGTCATACCGATGCTATTCCCGGCAGCGGATATTGGGAAAATCACGATGCAAAGGGTATTGAGATTTCTGACCATTACAGTGTGCCGCAAAGGCGTGTTCTTTTTAAATGGAACTATATTGAAAAACGCATTTCTGAGCTTATAAGGCTTGACAGATACCTGAATCCTAAAGAAAAGGCAAGTTATCCTCAATGGCTTGCCGATAAGATGCTTAAAGAGGCGGAATGGAAAAGAGAAAACGATATTCGTACCTTCATTAACGAAGCACCCGAAGAAGCAGAACAGCCTAAAGAATACAGATATGAATACAAACTCGGTGACACAGTATACATCGGTGCGGATGAATACAGCATCCTTTCTCTTGAAGATACGGTTGTTTTAAGTGACAGTAAGTTTCCGCTGTTTACAAAAGAATTCTCAAAATCAGATTTTGAGAAAAAGGTTAAGGAAAATCCTGCAAACGAGCATTTGAGAATTGAAATTGAAACCGAAAGACCGATTTCTGCCGAACAGCACGAAGCAGAGGTTGACGAGAGCAATAAGCCGGACTTCATCCTTCAATATGAGCAGACCAAAAAGGAAAACCCTGACGGTGTGCTTCTTACTCATATAGGTCCCTTTTATTTTGCTTTCGGTAAGGATGCTGAAATTCTCGGAAAGCACACGGGATATGTTGTAAGCAGAAAGAATTTCTACGGAAATGTCTTTGTACCTTATCTTCAGGTGCTTGATTTTAATCTAAGCTATTGTGAAAAGAAGCTTAATGAAAACAATGTCGGTCTTGTTGTAGCGGCATTGGATAAGGGTGTTATTGACAGGTATCCTGCACCGTCAGAAGAAATATTATCTCTTCCAGATGAAAAAGAAAACAACTTAACTCCGTTATACAGAAGCTACCTTAAGATTAAAGAGGAACATCCCGATACCATTGTTCTCTATCAGGTCGGAGATTTCTTTGAAGCATATAACGATGATGCCAAAAAAGTTGCGGAAGCTCTTGACCTTATGCTCACATCAAGACCTATTGGAAATGATGAACGGGCTCCGCTTGTCGGGTTGCCGAAACACGCACTTGAAACATATATCAACCTTCTTAATGACAGAGGCTTTGATGTAACTGTATCCTCACTTGAAAACGGTGAAAGAGATACGGCTACAATGGTATCAATTCATAAGGACGAACCGAAGGAAACAACTCCAGTCGGCAGAATAGATTACTTTGATGCTGACGGTAAAAGAAGTGATACCATTGAATACACCAATGCTGACAGCTTTGAAAAGGATATTAAAGCTGATGCTAAAGCCGGTGAAACAATGTTTATCGCTGTGTATATGGACAAGGACGGAAAGACCATTCCCATTGAGTTTTTAAATGAGCTCAATCCGCCACAGCGTTTTGCAACAGTACCAAGTCCATATCTCCGTAAGGACCTT